>CAZOMJ010000151.1:0-36511 GCA_964581055.1 uncultured Candidatus Kuenenia sp. | reverse complement strand
GGGATGGCATTGATCTTGCCGTCGGCGCCGTACTTGCCGATGCGGGGACCGAGGATGATCGCACCGGTCAGGGCCGACCAGCCGCCCACGGAGTGCACCACCGAGCAGCCGGCGAAGTCCCAGAAGTTCCACTCCTTGGCGAGGTAGCCGAAGCCCCAGATCCAGTGGCCGACGACCGGATAGATCGCAATTGCCATGATGAAAGAAAAGATAATGAACGCGTGGTACTTGATCCGCTCGGCAACGGCTCCCGATACGATCGTTGCGGCGGTTCCCGCGAAGACGAGTTGGAAGAAAAACTTCGCGTAGAGCGGCACGTGCGTCCAACTGATCGAGCCATACACCCCCTGGTACTTGTCGCCCATCAACGGGCTGTTGTCATACTTCGGGTCGAAGCCACCCACCATCCACGTGCCCGACTGCCCGATCCAGCCACCGTCACCGGCACCGAACATCAGGTCCCAGCCGATCAGCCAGAAGGCGACCGAGGTTGCCGCGAAGACGATGAAGTTCTTCGAAAGGATGTTGACGCAGTTCTTCGACCGGGCAAAGCCAGTCTCCACACAGCCGAAGCCGAGGTTCATGAAGAACACGAGCATGCTGCAGATCAGCACCCAGACGGTGTCCGCTCCGGTCCAGAGCTTTTCCACCATCTGCTCCACTGACATCAGATT
The DNA here is from genome assembly GCA_964581055.1 of uncultured Candidatus Kuenenia sp. Taxonomy (GTDB): domain Bacteria; phylum Planctomycetota; class Planctomycetia; order Pirellulales; family UBA1268; genus CAMCQY01. Next base: position 35,837 of record CAZOMJ010000151.1, on the reverse strand, counting down.
CGGCTTGTAGCCGGCGGCGGTCACCCCGGCATCGGCCGCGGCAGCTGCAGCCGGCTCGGCGACAGCCGCTGCCTCCTCGGCAGACAACGCGTCTGGCGACGTCAATGCCACCAGCGAGCACACGATGGCAAGCCCCGCCATCACCGTCACGAAGTTCCTTCCCGCAGTCCGCGCTCCATTCGAGCACGCCCCGCCGGAAGACGAGCCAAGACCACATCGGCTAGTCAGCCAACGACAACCACCCATGAACTCCCGTCGAAGGGAGGAAACGTAAGACCGCATCATGCGACTCCAGAAGGAAGAGTTTCCGGCGAGAGGCGGCTCCGCACCGCTGAACCCACCGGGCGCCAGGACACACCCTGTGCACCGTGTGTTTACCGGGAGCCCTCAGTGCAAGTGGCGTGCCAAAAACTAAGAAGGCCGTCTCCGCCCCCCCTTTGCCAGTCATCGCAGAACGCCGAAACCGCTGTTTCCAAGTGCTTTTTCGCCGATCCGCAGGAATACGACTGCGAACAATATTTTTTTGGCCACAGGCAAGAACACAGGCACCTCGCGCAGGCCGCACGGTTTTCGCGCACCTGTCTGCACACGAAAAGCGCACGAGTGCGTAGGCTGCGCGATGGAAACTGGAGCGTTTGGGCCCGAGCCCGAATAGGTGCAGTCGTGTCACCACGTTCGAAAGAGCCGTGAGTGCCTCGCTGAACAGCAGCGGGCCGGCGACGAGTTTTCCCCCGGGCAGCAGGAGCGCATCCGTGCACAATCTCAGCGATATTCTCGGTCTTGCAGCGTCCGAGCGGGCTGCTGCACTCGCCCGCACCTTCCCGACGTGTGTCAGCACGTCGGGCTTCCCAGTGGCTGGCGGAGGCGATGCGTCCGCCAGCCACTGGGAAGGCGGACGTGCGGCGGCCATCGGGCGGTTGGCCGCGATCGATCCGGCGGCCTACGCACGCACCAGAAATCACGTGGAGGGAGTCGTCACGCGGTTGTCCCCCTGGCTGCGGCATGGCGTGCTCTCACTGGCCGAGGTTCGGGATGCCGCCTTGGCCCGTGTGCAGCGGCCGGATGATGCCGCCAAACTGATCGCGGAACTCGGCTGGCGCGACTATTGGCAGCAGGTATATGCCGCCGTGGGAAGCCGGATTCGCCAGCCGATCGAACCGCCGTCACACACATCCCGCGTGCCAACGCTCGAGCACGTTCCCCCGGACGTGCTCGCGGCACAGACCGGAATGCAGTGCATCGACGCATTCGTGCAGAAACTCCACAGCACCGGCTGGCTGCACAACCACGAGCGAATGTGGCTGGCATCCTGGCTCGTGCATGTCCGCGGTGTGCGATGGCAGGCGGGAGCCGACTGGTTCCTCTCCCACCTGCTCGATGGCGATCCGGCCAGCAATCACCTCTCATGGCAGTGGGTGGCCGGTACCTTCTCGGCCAAGCCCTATCTGTTCAACCGCGAGAACCTCGAGACGTTCACCAGTGGCGTGCACTGCGAGCCATGCGGGCTGCGCGGCTCCTGCCCCGTCGAAGGCTCGTATGAAGCACTCACGGCCCGCTGGTTTGCCGCGGACGGACCGACACCGCGGGAGCCCCTGCGGATCAGGCCGCAGCCCACCGCCACGAGAGGGCGCGCCGCTGCGATTCATCGGCCACTCGTGTGGCTCACGCTCGACTCGGCCGCCGCCACGAGTCCGGCGGTGATGGCCTATCCGGAGTCACCGCGGCTCTTCGTGATCGATCCGGACTGGCTTGCGGAGGAACGTCCTTCACTCAACCGGCTGCTCTTCCTCTTCGCCTGTCTGGCCGACATCCAGGGTGTCGAGGTGCTGCTCGGCGATCCCCGCGAGATCCTGCCAGCGCGAGCGGGGGCCCACGGCTGCGATGGTCTCGTGCTCACGGAGACGCCCTGCCCTCGGATACGCCGCGTCGCCGCCGCCCTCGAGGCGGGGGAGACCGGCAGCATGGCACCACTGCCGGTGACCTTCCTGCCATGGCCGCGGTTCTGCGATCGCTCCAGCGTGAAGGATCTCGGCAGATTCTCAAGGTATTGGCAGCAGGTTGGAACCTCGGCCATGCAGCCGACGCCGCCACTGTGAGCCGACGCCGCCGCTACGAAAGCGCCCGTCGATCCCATTCGGAGAACCAACAAGGCGGCTGCGACCTGACCTCGACGATCCGGCCGTCACGGGGATGCGGAAAGGCAAGCCATGTGGCATGGAGCCCGAGCCGGGTGGCCTGCGGCCCGTTCGCCGCTGCGTGCGCGGCCCCATAGAGGCGGTCGCCCACGATCGGCATGCCGAGCCAGGCCAGATGCACGCGGAGCTGGTGCGATCGGCCCGTGACCGGCTCCAACTCCAACCGCGACCACTGCAGCCCGGTCGCAGGCGAGGAAACGAGCAGCCGCCACCGTGTCGTCGCAGGCCGCCCCAGGATCGGATCGACCCGGGATCGAGGTGGCCGCTGCGGATCCGACGCCAGCGGCAGGTGGACGATTCCCTCGGCGCGGGCCGGCCCGCCCTGCACGATCGCCTCGTACCGTTTTTGCACCGTCCGCGTCTCGAATGCCCGGCCGAGCGAGGCCCGCGCCGGCGTCGAGCGTGCCAGAACCAGAAGCCCCGACGTGTCGCGGTCGAGCCGATGCACGGCCTCGAGGCTGCCGAATGCCGCACGTAAGTTCGATGCGACACAGGGCGGATCGAACGGCGTCCTCGCCGGCACGCTCGGCATACCCGCGGGCTTGTCGACCACGATCAGATCGGCGTCGGCCAGCACGATGCCGATCCAACGGCCGTCGGCCACTGCATCCGATGGCGTCGGTGTCGTTTCACGGCATGACGCCGCCGACGAGGGAACGTGTGGGGGCGGCAGCGTCACAGCAGGCCCAGCGCCTCGACCCATGCGGCCAGCGTGGCAGCCGGCACGCCGGCTCCCTGAGTCACTGGCAGCGTTCCCGCCGCAACGCCCGACGCCTCCAACCGCCGCCGGTCGGCCTCCACGCGGGGCGACAGTTGCGCCGCCGCAGCGGCATCGGCCGCCGTGCTGAACAGCACCCACCGTGACCGGCCTGGCTCGGCGGGCTCCACCGCGGCCTGCCGCGGGAGCGTGGAATCGATAAGTGCCACGCCCCGCACGACGGGCCCGAGCGACTCGGCAACCAGCCACGCAAACGCACCCCCTGCCCCACGGCCCGCCACGGCGATCCGCGCCGGATCGATGGCCCGCTTGGCCGAGAGTGTGGCCACGGCCCGCTTGATGCCGCCGATATCCTCACGGCCCCACCGCTGCGGATCGACCGATCCCGGGAGAATCACCGCCACGCCATGCCGGGCCGCCGCAGCCTTCCAGGCGATGCCTTGCGCGATCTCCTGTGCCTCGTCGACGGGCCCCCGTGGCACATCGAGATAGATGATCACCCCCAGCGGATCCTGCGGCGGCGTTGCAGGCAACACGACCAGCGGCGGCTGAGCCACTTCCGCGGCCTCGAGTCGCTCGACCACGGCTGCATCCCCCGCCGGCACGACCGGGCCAGCCCCCGCGACCACCGGTGCGAACGCAGGCACCTGCGACGAGAGATCGACCGGCAGATCCCCGGGCATGGAGGCCAACTCGACCGAAATCGTCTGCCTTGTGCCGTCGCGGGACACCACGAGGCCGAGTGACCGCCCCATCTCCGTGCCGGCGACGATACCCGCAAGCGCGGCAGCCGATTCGACAGTCGCCGCATCTCCTGCGTCGGCCGAATCGCCTTCGGCCGGCGGCGGAATGACCGCCTCGATCTGATCGCCGGCCACAATGCCCGCCTTCGCGGCCGGACTGTCGGCCCAGACCCACGCCACCTTCACCGGTCCGGGACGGGCGTCTCGGGCGGCTGACCGCGCCGGCACGATGCCGAGGATCGGTCGCCGCCAAGGCGGCAACGACGCGGCAAGTTCGACCTGCACATCAATCCGAGCCGGGGGCGCGGACTGCTGCCGGTGCACATCGTCTGCCGACGCCCCGTCGCGCTTCTGCGCGGCACCGCCGTCGCGTTGGACTGCGGCACTCCCGCGTTCGACCGTCATGCTCACCGTGTCGCCGGCGTAGCGCGGCGCGAGCACATGGCGGAGTTCTGCAATCCGCGTCACGGGCAGGCCGTCCGCGGCGACGATCAGATCCCCAGCCCGCAGCCCCGCCTTCGCCGCCGGGGATCCCGGCCGACAGGTGGCGATCCTCGCCTCGCCCGTAAACGGATCCCGGGAGCTGTAGCCGATGCCCAACACGCCGGGAGACAGCGTCTCACCGTTCTTCAGCCGCGGCAGCACGCGGAGTATGTCCTCGAACGGCACGGCGAATCCGATGCCAGAATCGTAGAGTTCCGTCCCGAGATTCATGCCGGCAGTGTCGGCCGGCAATGGTGCAAGGATGCCGATGACGCGGCCGGTGATGTCGATGAGCGGACCGCCGTAGTTGGCCGGGGAGATCGAAGCGTCGGTCTGCACGGAGCGGCCCCACGACCGATTCGTTGCCGAGAGGATGCCCACGGCGACACTTGGAACGGCCAGATCCCACGCCCGCCCCACCGCGATCGTCCACTGGCCCACCGCCAGATCCGCCCGCGGCACCCACTCGGGCACGGGTGGCAGACCGGCATCATCGACCCGCAGCAGCACGAGCCCGCGGGACAGATCACGGCCCACGACCCGAGCCACCCGCCGTTGGCCGCCGGTCGCATTCGGATCGGGCAGCACGACGATCGCCTCCCCGGCGTCCCGCGGCACGGCGAACGACGTGGCGAGCACCCATCCCCCCTCCTCCACGACGACGCCCGTGGAGGGCCCGCTGGCAGGGGAGGCCTCCGCTGAAGACGCGAGCGCAGCCTCCGACACGCCGACCGTTTCAATCCGCACCACCGATGGAGCCACGCGGCCCACCGCAGCTCGGATCGCAGCCTCCTCCTCGAACGGAAGGTCGTCCGCGGCAGCGGCGAATGCCGTGGCGGCCGTTCCCAACCAGAAGCACAGCGACAGCCAGATCTTCCGATGCATCAGCGTTTCCTCCCTGCCGCCGGCCGCGGGCCGAGATCGCATTCCACGATCGTGCCACCGCGGACGACCGACAGCCGCACGACATCCCCGGCGGCCAGCGCCGAAAGGGCCTGCTGCACCGCCGACCGCGAGGCCACGGCACGGCCCCCCACGGCGATTACTAGATCATCGGGCCGCAGACCTGCCCGCGCCGCCGGAGAGTCGGCAGCGACGGTCTCGATGAAAGGGGGCGTGCGATCGAGCAGGTCGGGCACCAGCACCAGCCCCAGCGTCGCGGGATCGAAGCCCCCTCCCACGGGATCGCCCGCCGGAGCGGCAGCGGCCGACGAGGCGGTGCCGGAGATGATCGCGGCGTAGCCCTCGGCGAGCGCTTCGGCCGGTATGGCATAGTTGAGCCAGATGCCGCTTGCGGAAGCACGCAGCTCCTTGCCGACCATGCCGACCAGGCGGCCCCGCCAGTCCACCACCGCGCCACCGGGCGAACCGGGATTGTTGGTCGTGCAGTCGAGAATGTAGACGTCGCCCCGATACGGCACCTCGTAGCTGCCCCGGCGGGCCTCCAGCGGCACGAGCGCCGACACCACGCCGTGCTGGGCACTGACTCGCTCGTCCCCCACCGCGACACCGAACAGATTCGACAGGGCAAAGACCCTCGTTCCCGCCGGCACCCGTTCGCTGGCTGCCAGCGTGAACGCCGGCAGCTCCTCCGCGTCGACGGAGAGCACGGCGAGTTCGCGGCGAGGATCGACGCCCAGCATCGTGGCCCGATACCGTCGCCCGTCGTCGAGCACGCAGGTGAGTTCGTCTGCATCGAGCACGGTGCTCATCACGGTGACGATATGCCCCGCTGGAGAGACGAGAATGCCTGTCTGATAGGCCTCCAGTCCGCGCACCCCGCCGGCACCGTGGATCTTGACCACCTTCCTCGCCGCGCCGGCGATCGTTTCCTGCGGCGATGCGGCGTCGGCCCGGCCGGCTGCACCGGGCGGCAGACCTCCGGCGGCCAGGAAGCCGAACGACACCACGACCACGACCACAACCACGACCTGTCGAATCACGTGCCTCCTCCCGGCAATGCGCTCGCCCCGGGTGCCGGCGCATCACCCCCGTCGGCCTCGCCGTCAGCCTTCTCGAGCACGGCCTTCTCCACCCGAAACTCGCCGAACAGTTCGTTGCCATGCCGCACTTCGATGACGGTGGGCACGCCCTTCGGGAGCTCCTGCGGCTGGGTCGGCAGCGCAAACGTGAAGCGAATTTCGCATGGATCGGCATCGGGGGCCGTCCAGAGTTCGATGCCTGACACCGTCGCGTCTTGGCCCACGGTAAAGCGGGCCTCGACGCCAGCGACGGATGACTCGAGCATGTCCGCCAGCCGCGGCCCATCGGCCTCGCCGAACCCGCGGGGATCGAGCGGCACGGTCCCCCAGTAGCTGGTGCGACCCAGTGGCTCCGGTCCCTCCCGCAAGAGCCGTCTCCACAGCAAGAGCGCTGCCAACATGCCGCCGCTGCCAGGCGGACTCGGATTCATGTCCAACTCCCCGGCGGCATCGACCCTCGTCGTGCCGGTGGGAAGGTCGATCACTCCCTCGTCGTCGGACAGTTCGATGCGAAAGTCTTCTCCCGTGGCAAGGCGGCCCGCCAGAACCCACCGCCCTCCAAGTGGAGCATGCGCACCATCGGCGGCGATCCCCCGGGCGACACGGTCACGCTCCACCGTATTGAAGTGGTGGTTGGTGAATCCACGCCGCGGCTCGTAGAACGGCCGCACGGCAGCCGGCAGCGGGACCCGCGCCGGTTCATCCTGCGGCCCGCGGCCGCCGTCTTTCTCAGGGCCGCCCTCCCCGCGGGGCGGCGATGGCGGTCGAACGGGCTTCTGCGATTTCCCCTCGACGATATTCGCCAACTCCGCGGCCGTGTGCACGCCTGCCAGCCGCACGAGGAGTTCTTCGCGGCGACCAGCGCGACGATACACCAGCGGCACCCGCCACCCGGCAGGCAGCGTGCCCAGGACGTTCTTGAACGCATTGACGGTTCGCACGCTACGGCCCGCCAACGACACGATCTCGTCGTCGTAGCGCAGTCCACGTTTCCAAGCATCGGACGATTCGAGGATATCGGACACGACGACTCGGCCATCGGCACTGGTGGCCACCGTCGCCCCCAGCGTGGCATGGTCGACCAGACGCCCCCCCTTCAGCAGCCCGAGAAAGTTCCGCAACTGGTTGGCCGAGATGGCGTAACCCACGCCCACGTTGACGCGGCCGCGTTTCTCGAACGACGCTCTGCCGTTGACGCCGATGATCCTGCCCTGCGCATCGAACAGCCCGCCCCCTGAATTCCCAGGATTGATCGCCGCATCAACCTGAAGGCAGTCGGCATACTCGAGGATCGTGCCCGCAGGAAACTGGTAGCGTCTCGTGCCCGACACGATGCCGGCGCTGATCGACGGCTGGAAGTCGGTCGCCAACAGGAAGGGGTTGCCGGCGGCAAAACAGAAGTCGCCCACCTCGACGTCATCACTGTCGGCCAGTTCGGCGAAGGGAAAGTCGTCCCGCCCCAGGAGTTTGACGAGCGCCACGTCCCCGGTCGGGTCGAGGCCCACGAGCACCGCGTCGTAGAGCCGCCCGTCGGCGAGCCCGCACTTCATCGCCACCCCGGCCGGCTGCACGACGTGGAAATTGGTGAGCGCGTAGCCGTCGGGACTGATGAGCACGCCGGAACCACCGCCGGCCTCCCCTGCGAAGATCGCCACCGCAGCGGCCGACGCCCGTCGCATGACATCGATCCGTTGCTGCTGCGCTTCGAGCACGGCAGGCGCGACGTCCCCCGCCTGAGCAGGCCGCACGGCGGTGGCCGACGCCACGAGCAGGGCGATCAGCACGAGGCGGATCAGCCAGAGGGACTGCATCGCAACTGCAATCCGCCTGCCTGCCGGTGGTTGATCCATCCGTTGCATGAAAAGCCGCCTTGTCGCTGTCTAGCGCTCGATCACCGGGTCAGTAAACCGTACAGCACCGCCGATACCGCCACCGGGCGCGAAATCGACGGTCACGGTGAGCCTTCTTCCCGACGCCAGATCGACATCGATCGGCACTCCCTGGCCGGGCTGCTCGTGAGCCGTGCCGCGATCGTCCGCCGCAGCGGCCGCACCGCCACCGAGTTGCTGGCGAAACAGCTCGCGGTCATCGACCGCGACGGTCACGACCGTGGCGTCCGCAGCCTGAGGACCTGCCACGGCCGCGACGACGGCATGAAACCGCCGGCTGTCGGGGGGCAATCGCCAGACGGCGACGGTCCGCGGACGCATGATGATGCCCGCCGCGGCCGTTCCGGCATCGGCCCGCTTCACGCCGACCGCCACGGGGGTCGCATCACCGGCCGAGGGGCCGATCGTCCGCGGCGCAAAAAATGCCGCCAACCCATCGCTGCGCCCAGCGGTGCGAACCAGCCCGCCAAACCATGGCTCCACCTCGACCTTCTCGGCCGTCAGACTGGCGAGCCGCACGAGCCGGCCCGCGGCATAGTCGACCCCGCTGAACATGGCGGCCGGGAGCCGTATCTCGCCATCGACGACGAGGCCGTCGACCGACCACTCCAGCCGGCTGGCACGCACGCCGCCGCCGGACACGGCCACGAGCGCACGTCCCGCGGCGTTCGCCGCCGCCGGCTCACCCCGCAGCCACTGCAGGCCGATCACCTTCGCCCGCTTGACGGGAATCGTCTCATCTTCGAGCACCACGGTGACCGTGTCGGCCGACACGCCCGTGATGGCGCACTCCACGAACTCGTGATTCTCATCGGTTCCGACAACGACGAGATCTTTCTCCGTGCCTTCGGGGATCGCGGCCTGCCATTGCGGCGGTGCATCACCGGCGACGCCCTCCGGCCGCCATGCGACCGACCGCACACGACCGGCTGGCAGTTCGATCCGACCCTCCGGCCGGAAAAGCACCGCCGGCTGCTTTCCATCCCACGCAAAATCGTCCCCCGACAGTGTGGAACCGTCGATCAGCGTGAGCACGACCTTCGCCTGGCCTTCATCCCTGCCCGGCGAATCGGACGTGCGAGGCGATTCAGCCGCGTCGTCCCCCGCGCGGGTCCGCCGGACCGCCCGCACCCGATCACCGGGCAGCGACTGAGAGCCGCCGGCGACGTCGACGAGCTGCACGCCCGCGGCATCGATCCGTTCGAGTCGGCCCTCCGTCACGGTACCGTCCCCCTGCTCCACCTCGACGGTCAGCGGGGCGACCGGCATGTCGGCAGCCCGCGCCGCGACCATGACAGGGCAGACAGCCCAAACGCAGACAGACCAGAAGATTGTGAGCACCAGGGAGCTCCGCACTACCGCTTCTCCTCTCCGGATGCCAGCCGCTTGAAATACTGTTCGATCGCCTCGCGATAGTGCGCCGGAAACTCCCGGCCGATCTGCTGCAGTGCCTCCTCGCGCTTGTGCGGCGGCAGCTTGCCCCAACCGTCCGAATCGCCGATATCCCGCTTGGTGACCTCGCCAGGGCCCTTACCACCCGCGATACGGCTGTCATCCATCGGCGTGCCATTGCCGCTGCGGCCGCCGCCACCGGATCCGCCCGACGACTGGCTCTGTTGCTGCTGCTGCTGTTGCTGCTCGATCTGTTTGATCATCTTGTCGAGCGAATCGATCACGCCATCCTGCACGGCCAGCGTCTTCGGGCCGGCACGGCCCAAATCGAGCCGACGGGTGATGTCGCGCATGCGCCGCGCGATGTGGTCGAGTGACTCATCCTCGAGCGCCGCAATATCGGCCCGCAGCAGCCGTGCCACCCGCTCATACCGCACCGGGATCTCACCGGAGCGTTCCAGCAACCGGTCGAGCGATTCGACGGCGACGTCCGCCTCGAGCAGCCAGTGCTGGCAGGCGGCGCGATGGAATAGCAGCGACGCCGGATCGATAGCAGTCGCCGGGTCGAGATCGGCCAGAAGGACGAGCCCCTCGTCGAAACGATCGCGACGCACGCGCTCCCTCCCCAACCACAAGCGAACGGCATCCCGCTCGAACACATCGGTGGCGGCGTCCGCCAGCCAGCCCACATCGGCAGGAGCCGGCTCATCCGCAACGCGGCCGTCGGCCACGCTCCGTTGCAGTGCCGCACACCGCGGATCGATCCGCGACAACGAGTCCATCACGTGATCGAGCAGGTCCACCGCGTCGTCGTCCGGCAGTTGTTCGGACCATGTCGCCTTGGCCGCGGCAACGTCCGCGACCGGCGCCGTGCCGGAAGCCGCCATCATGTCGAGCCATCCGATCATCCGCCGCCGCACGTCTGCATAGGAGGGGATCGACCAGGAGGGGGGCCGCTCCAGATCATGATCGGGGGCGGTCGTGGTGGGCTGCACGGGGGTTGGCGCGGCCGTCGCGATCGGACCGGCAAACACCAGCGCGACGATGAGCGCACACAGAATCCTGCTCGGCTCCATGCGATTCTGGCCTCCGAAGGGCGTCGGCACGCCGGCGTGACGAACGCTGGCGCTAATACCCCCCAATCATATCCGCACGGTGCAGTCGCTGGAAAAAAACGGGCCGGAAAAGCCGTCCCAACCGCCCAACCGCCCGCCGCCCCCTTACTCCGTGCGGCCGGTGACGATGTCGTGGGCCGCCCGTTCGATCTTGCGTTGGCGTTCAGCCAGCCGCTCGAGCGCGTCGAGCAGTTCCGGCTCATCCGCCTGCTCCGTGCCGTCGGCCAGCAGCTTGGAAAACCGCTTCGTGCGGGAGTTCACCCGCATCTGTAGGGTGCGGATCATCTTCAGCTCGGCCAGTTTGTCGACCAGCGGCTGTTCTCCGGGCTCCGCAGGACGCCCCCCCTGGTTGCCCTGCTGCCGCGCCTTTTGTTCCTGCTGCGCCTTCTCCAATGCCGCGAGCATCTCCTCGAGGCTCGTGACGAGATCCTGCAGGATGCCACGGGTCGTGCCGCCGACGTCGCCCCGGGCCAGGCGGCCGGCCGCCTGCGCGGAGTCGTCGCGGACCTGCTCAAGAGCCTCCGGAATCGCAACGGCCGAGCCGTCGTCCCGCACCAGCGTCAGGGCCTTGGACGCATCGAGACCGATGAGATTCTGCTCCCGGGACAACCGTACCGCTTCCAGTTGCCGCTCGCGATCCGCCTGCGACTGCTCTGCCACCAGTTTCTCCGCGCCGGCGAGCACGGCCCGCTCTGCCCGCAGCATCGTCCGCAATCGCGACTCCAACTGCACGAGCAGCCGCTCCACCTCCTCTTCCCGCATCTGCCGAAGAATCTCCTCGAGCTCTGCCCGGGCCGTTTCCAATTCCTCGATCGCTTTTTCCTGTTCCTGCCGCGCATCGCGACGCTTGGCCTCATCGAGCTTCTCCTGCGCCTTGCGCATCCGCTGTTCGGCTGCCCCGAGCCTCTTTTTGGTGCGGCGGGCACGCGACGCCTCATCGTCACCCTCCTGCTTGTCGGCTTCCCCGGCTTGAGATGGGTCCTGCGGGGGCGACGCCTCCCCTTCCTCCGCCGGCTCCTGCTCCGAGCCGCTGCCAGACTCCTTCCCAGACTCCTTCCCAGACTCCTTCCCAGACTCCTTCCCAGACTCCTTCCCAGACTCCTTCCCAGACTCCTTCCCAGACTCCTTCCCAGACTCCTTCCCAGACTCCTTCCCAGACTTTCCATCGGCGGCGTCCGGTGCATCCTGGCCGGATCCAGCTTTCTTTTCATCGCCCGACGCCTCCGCTGCCGGCGTTGGCTTGCCGTCATCTGGCTTCGGCTCCATGCGTTTCGCGAACTCACCGATGTCGCCCGCGAGCCCGCGGGTCTCCTCCGCGAGCGCCGCCTGACGTTCAGCGAGCTGCGTCTCCCGCGCCCCCGCCTCCGTCGAGCCCTCCACGTCACGCTGCCGCGCGATCAGCTTCGTAATCCGCCCCAGAAACTGACGCACTTCCTCCTTCTCGCTCGCCAGCCGCTTGTCCGTATCCCCCGACTCCAGCAGCGTGAGCAGCTCCCGGAGTGTGTCGATCGCTCCGGTCTGGCTGTTTCCCGCCTTGAGCAACTGGCCCTTCTCCAACAGCTGCACGATCGTGTCGAGGCGGTCTCCCACCTCCTCATCCCGCGCCTGCTCGAACACACTGCGCAAGAGCGCGGCCCGCCGCGGATCGCTGGGGGCCAACAGGTCGGCAAGCCGCAGGAATGTCCTTTCGAGATCGCGAAACTGCTGCGCAAGCTCCTGCTCGCGGGTGGCCAGGCCGCCCCCGGCCGGCGCAGCATTCGCGGCCGGCTTCGCGGCCGGCTCCTCGGCAGCGTTTGTCACCCCGCCCCACGCGCCCATCATCAGGAGAAGGCACAGCGTGCCCCTCAACCGGCCCCTCCCCACAACGAGGGCGGGCTCCGACAAGGGGGGCGCGGCAAAAAACCACTGATGGAATCCTGTTCGAATCGCCCGGCCCTGAGAAACTCCAGAGCACGTGCACTCTCGACATGCTGAGGAGCCGGTCGGAGGCACGCGCAGGAGCTGGTGAATTCTGCGACTCACGAACGATCCAAGATTCGTCCAAGAGCCTCCCGTAGCAGAATCCGCCGGCGACGAGCATGCCGCAGCCGGCGAACCAATGCGTTCTTTCAGCACCTGCGGATACCGGCATTGAGACCGACTGAATCGGGGGATGGTTCTCATGGCCGCTCCAACGCCTCCCGGGCCCGCCGCTTCTGCTGCTCGAGCGTTTCGGCGCGAATCTGCTCCTGCGAGCGAATCATGCCCCGCAGTCGCTCCACCACTTCGTTGAACGACTCCAGCTCCATCATCTTATCGAGCACCGCCCGCATCCGGGCGAGCACTTCGTCGGCCCGGCGTACCAACTCCTGACGGGTGGCGCCCCCCCGACAGGCCTTGGCCAACGCCGGAAGGTCCTGCACGGCGAGCGTGGAAAGCGGATCGGCGATCTGGGCGATGAGCCGCGCCTCCAACTCCGGAGTGATCAGCTGGTTGTTGTCGAATTCCAGGCGGATGCCACGGAAGGACTCCGCCAGTTCCGCGGTCTCCCCCGCGGCGCGGGCCGTGGCATCGCCGAGTCGGCCAGCGGCATCGGCAATATCCTGACCGCCATCCTGACCGCCATCCGCGGCGTTGTCCCGGACCGGCGATGCAAACCCGTCGCGAGCCTGCGTGAGATCGGCCACGCAGCTCTCATACCGCCGGCGGAGGAGGATCTCGCGGGCTTCGAGCATCGCCACGAGCGTTTCAGGGGCGACCACGTCGAGCGACCAGACATCGCTCGTGCCGGCATTCGGCTCGCCACCGAGCGTGCAGGTATCGGTGGCGGTGACCGCCAGTTCGAGTTTGCGGCCAACCGCAAGCTCGAGCGGTTCGAGTTGCACCACTTCCGCCGACTCCGCGGGCAATTCCACGACCGCCTCGCCGGCACGCACGCGGGCCACCGGCAGCGAGGTCTCGACGCCGTCCGCCACCTTCAGCCGCACGGCAGCCTCTCCCAGTCCATGGTCGTCGGAGATGGTGCCCACCAGCGGCACCCTAGCCCGCGGCGTGACCGCTGTCGAGATGCCACGGAGACGCATGGCGACCTGGGGCGGCTCGTCCGGAAGGGCGGAGAGCGTGAACGTCACGGGCTCGCGATTCACCAGACCGTCGGTGTCGGTAAACCGCACCACGATGGTGCGGTCGGCATCGAGCGACGGGATTCGGCCGACGATCGTGCGGCCCGCGGCCGACGGCGGCCCGGCTCCGGCCGCCAACTCTGCGGCGGAAAACGTGGCCAAGAGCGTCTCGGTGGCCGAACCGCCGCTCTCTGAGCCCGTTGTGGTGGCCATTGTGGAGGCCACCATGGTGGCCTCCGAGAGCGGCTTCGTGCATGTGCACGCGATCTCAACCGCCGACCCTCGCGGAATCTGCACGATCCGCACCGGCGGTGATTCCCGCGGTTGGCTGCCGAGATACGCGGGGGGAGTCGATGTGATCCGCAGTTTTTCAAGCGCCGGTGGATCGAGCACCTCGAGCCTGAGATTACGAAGCTTGGCGTCGCCGCCGCGAACCTCCAACTCAAGGCTGTCGTTGACCGCCTTGAGCACATGCCCGAAGGCTTGGCCGTCGGCCGCGACACCGCCTCGTGACCCCATCCGGTCGACACGCCAGTTGCCGCGCAGGCCGCGCGACGGCTGTTGTCCAAGGCCGTCGGCATGCACCGCCCGCCACCGCAGATCGACCACCTCCGGCAGACGATCGGCTGCCTGCGCGTGCACGATCACGTCAACATCGCTGCCGCGTGCCACCTTCCGCACGCCACCTGGAAAATCATCGACCGCCAGTTGCACCTGCCGCGGCCAGGGCTCGTCGCCCAAAAGCGGCAGCCGTCGGACCCACAGACCGGCGACGAGGGGTCGCGCCATCGCCAAGCCCGCGATGCTCGCCACGGCGGCGACCGCCGCAAAGGCGAGCATGGCCAACTGCCGCCGCCGGAAGATCCGCGCCGGGCGAACCTGCCCCAGGTGGGCGGTCGCTTCCGCGGCCGTCCGTGCCAGGAGTTCGGGATTGATGTCGGCGGCGGGCTGGTCCGCCAGTTCGATCGTCGTCGACAGGCTGTCGCGAAACGAGGGGTGGGCCCGCTCCACGACGACCGCCAGGCTCGCGTCGCCGAGATCGGTGGCCAGCCGTCCCAACAGTTTTCGAGCGAGGAGCACGGCCAGCCCGGTAGCCGCCGCGGCCAGCAGCACCGCCCGGGCCCACCGTGGCGGCTCCACGGACCAGTCGATCGCGAGCGACGCCCAGAAGAATGCCGCGGCTGAAAGACACAACCACGCCAGCGATTCCACCCAGATCCAGCCGCGGGTCTGCCGTCGCAGTGTCGCGAGCATCCCCTTCAAGGCCGCCACGTCGGCGGCGGCAGCCCGCCGGCTCTCGGATGCGGGTGGGGGCGACGGTGGATCGATGACGAACGTCACGGGATGGTCTCGGCGGTTGCGGAACAGTGCGGGACGAAACAGCGAAGAAAGCCGGATTGGAGGATAGACCTGATGCTCACGCGAGCTTCACGACCCGCCGCACGATCCATTCCGTGCACAACAGGCCGACGCCCAGTGCCAGCAGGATGCCGTTGAGCCGTCGCTTAAACGCTCCGTCGGGCGCGCCGGTCTCGTATTCCCGACGGGAGCGATCCTTGATGCCGGCGGCGAGCGACTGCGAATCGACGGGTGTCCAAGGCTGCGCGGCGAGAAAGTGGGCGCTGCCCCCGGAGAGCGTGGCGAGTTGCTCGAGCACGCCGCGATCGAGCCGCGGCCGTTCCAATTCGCGATCCGGCAGCCTCGCCTGAATGCGGCGAGAGACTTTCTCCCCGCTCGCGCCTGGCAGGTCGACGTCGATCCGCCACGATCCATCGCGGGCGGCCACGAACGTGCCCTGGAGCACGCCAGCCCGATCCCGTTCGGCCACCAGCGGCACCCGCACCACCGTTCCATCCGGCCCCACCACGCGACACTCGGCGGGCAGCGCCGACTCGCCCTCGGGCACCACCAGACGAACCACCACGTTCGATCCCACGGCAAATCGATCCCTGTCGACGAGCAGCCTCGCTCGCCGCGATCCTCGCAGGAGCCGCCCCTGCGACACGTGGCGGACCAACTGCGTGGCGAACCGTTCGTACAGGCTGTCGTCAAGCGACCGCAGCCGCCACATCTCGCCACTCGCCATGAAGAAGACGTTGCCGGAGCCGTAAAACTGGCCGGCGAAGTAGATGGGGTTGGAGTCCGGCGTTGCCGCCGCGCCGGGACGGACGGCCCGCGTGTAGACCGTGGCGCCCGGCTTCGGTCCCGCCGAATCAAAACAGGAATACACCCCTTTGAACTCGCTCCAGACGGTCTGGCTGGCGATCCGGCTGGAGGCCAGCCAGAGAAACTCGGCATCGAGGCCGTCACGTGAAAAGACGAGCGGCATCGGCTCTGCAAGCCCCGCGGAATCGTCCGCCGTCAGCCGGCCGGACCGCCGCAACTCCACCGGATGAAGATTGCGGATCAGCGAGGTCTGCGAGTCGGCGATCCACGCATCCATGAAAATACCGCCGGCGACGAACACGAGGCCCCCCGACTCCCGCGAGACCCAGCGTTCGAGGCGGGCCTGGGCCGCGGCATCGAGGAGTCGCCAGTCGTAGTCGAAGGCCACGACCACGTCGTATTCCGCGAGTTCCTCGGCCGTCGGCGGAAAAGCCGGCAGGATGCGTCGGGCATCCTGCGAGCCGCCCTTACCGGCAGTGCCCAGCAGCACGTCGACGGCGACGCTCTTGTCGCGTTCGAGCACGTTCCGCATGAACTGGTATTCGCGACTCGGACCACCGGCCATGAGCAGCACCTGGGTGACCCGATCGACCACTTCGACCTCGGCAACCTGCCGATCGTCGGCAGGCGTGCGATCGGCGGCGGGCGGAATCACCCGCACGGCCAGGTCGCGACGGCCCGGCGTCTCCAGTCCCGGCACGTCGAACCGCACCGCGACAAGTTCACCGCCGGCGCCGAGGACGGCCTCTGCGGTGTCGATCACGCGGCCCGCTGCCGCGGTGGCCTGGGGATCGCCCCCCGCGGCATCGGCGGACGCCACGTCGGAGAGTTCCACACGGACCGTCTGGCCCGCCAATCCCTGGGCCTGCACGTAGGCGGTCACGGCGAAGCGGTCGCCCGGAAACACGCGGGCCGGCACGAGCACGTCGGCGACCCGCACGTTCGTCGGCAGCCGGTCGGAGCCGATGCCCAGCGTGTGCACCGGCACGCCGGCCTTGCCCAGCGTCGCCACTGCCGCCGCAGGATCGATGCCGGCATTGTTCGCGCCGTCAGTCAGCACGATCACGCCGGCCAACACACCGGGCGGCTCCTGGTCGAGCACGCGGGCGAGCGCCTCTCCGAGGCGGGTTTCGTAGCCACGCGCCGTCAGCTGTTCGGGCCAGTCGCTCACCGGCGCGGCAGCTTCGCCCGCAGCCGAAGCCCCGTCAGCGGGTGCAGGGATTGCGGCCGTGGTCGCCGCCGGCAGCACTGCCAGCGGTTCCGCATCGGCATCGAACCGCCACACCGACACCTCGTGCCGCGGCGCGAGGGCGGCGAGCAACCCGCCTTTGCGCAACACCTCGACCGCGCGTTGCGACCGCGTGTCGGCCTGATTATCACCAGGCTGATCATCAACCGCGGGCTCGTCACTGGCAGGCTCTGTCTGCACGCGGCCGGCAGGCCGGGCCGGACCATCTGCAGCAGGCTCGTCCCGCAGCGTCATGCTGGCGCTGGAGTCGACGAGCACGGCCACTCGCGACGGAAACACAATCTCGTGCTCCGTCGTCCGTTCGAAGTCGAGATAGGCGGCCGCCAGCGCAGCCAGCGCCCCCAGCCGCAGGGCCGCGAGCACCGCGCCGAGGCCGCGGGGCAATTCGGCGGCATCCCGGCGGTACATCCAGAGCACGAAGAACCCGATGGCCGCCAGCACCAGCACGAGAGCCGGCATCTGCCACCACTGCGAAAACCCGTCGATCAGCCCGCTGGTGATGCGGTGCTGCACACTCTCGGAGGAGGCGAGCAGACACGGCGGTGAGGGCAGCGACAGAAACACGGGGAGACTGAATGGTGTCATGGGCTCTCTGGCCGACGGCTCGTCAGGCGACGGATTTTCCACGGGCCGCGGCATGGTAGCTCGCCGAAAACGCCAGCAATTGTTCGATGATGAGCACCGCCGCGAGCAGGTGCAGCAGCGGTTTGACCAGCGGCACGCCGGCCAGCGTGGTGGTGTCGGGCTGGAGCGACTCTGCCCGGTCATACTTGAACGCCACCCCCGCCAGCGTGCGGTCCAGCCGTTCGCGGCCGATCCGCTCCAGCTGTCCTTCCGCGGCAGCGACGTTCACCGCGAAGATACGCTCCTGCTCGGTGCCGTCGAGCCGCCGCCAGCGGGCCGTGTAGCCGCCGGCCGCGGACGTCTCGGGAAGCGTGACCTCGAGCCCTCCGCCGGGCGACGCGACCGCCGTCTGATGCACGAGTGTTCCGTCCGGCGGCACCGCGACGTCGACCTCGATCTCGTCGACGGCCGCGTCGAGCCGCACGGTGACGGGATCGCCGACCTCCAGCGACTCCGCCCGGCGCCGGCTGCGGGCGAGGTGGCTCTCCAGTTCGAGCATCACCACCACCCAGCTTGGATTGCCGCGGGCCCAGTTGTTCCAGGTGGGGGCCGCCGTCGACAGAACCGCCACGACCATGCCGTCGCCGTACGGCCGCTCGACCACGAGCGGCCCACCGCTGCGCAGCGAAAGCAGTCTGCGCAGCCCGCTGGTCGCCCCCGGATCGAACCCGCGTTCCACCGCCATCGACCGTTCGACTCGCACGGCATCGAGCAGCGGATTCCGCTGGCCGGAGAGCACGGCCACGACAGGGTGCTCTTCGACGACGACATCCGGCGCCGCAGCGGCCCCTGCGGAAGCGTCGGGAAGCAGGTCGACAGGGCCCGCCAGCGGCACGGGAAAGAGCCCCTCGCCGCCGCGATGGAGCGAGCGGTTGACGACCTCTGCCTGCGTGCGCGGTCCGGTGAAAAACACCACGCCTCCGCCGGCACGGGCAAATGTCTCGAGCGCCGCGATCTCCGGCATGTCGAGCCGCTCCACGTCGAGCAGCCAGATGCAGGCAAACGACGTCAGGTCGAGCGTGGCCAGGCTCCGCGGCGGCTCGATCCGCGGCCGCAGGCCCGTGGGCGCGCCCGCCCCGGGGGCCAGTGCCGTGGCGACGTAAAAGGCGTCGCCGGCGCGACCGCCACCCGTGGGGTCGCCGTCGATGAGCAGCACATCGACCCGGTCGACCACGTCGACCGCCATCACCCTTTTATTGTCGGCGGCCACCACGTCGGCGGCGATCGTCGCCTCGACCAGGTGCGGCCCCGCTTTCGTGAATCGAGCGTCGAACCGCTGCGTGCCCACGCCGCCGGCAGGGATTTCGGCGATCCGCACGCCCGGCCGGCCCAGAGCATCCTCACGCAGTTCGACAGCCACGTCGCGAACCGGCCGGTCGGAGTTGTTGCGCACCGCCACCTCCAGCGGCACGAGCACGCCCGTGGCGGGCACGCCTCCGGCCATCTCCAGCCGTTCCACCGTCAGGTTGCCAGGCTGCCGTCCGTCGCCGCCTTCGGCGGCGCAGTCCACCAGCCGCAATTCGCAGCCGGAGTCGGAGAGTTGCCGTAGCAGGCTCGCCGTTTCGTCGGCGGCCTTCCAGTCCTTGAAGCGGAAATCGCTGACCAGCCAGATGACGTTGGCCGCCCCTGTGCCGCCGCCGATCACGCCAGCCGCCGCAGCCACCGCCGCCTGTGGGCCGGAAGCCGCCGCGGAGGGAGACCGGCCGGCCAGTTCGTCGCGCACTTCCTGCACCAGCCGCGGCGTCACCGCCTGCAGGCGGATGTCGAACCCCGCCTGGGCCGCCTGCGGCCCACCCTCCTGCTGCCGACTCTTCGCCAAACCCGCCGTGTCTGCCGGCTGATTGCCGTCGCTCGCGCCGCCCTCGTCAAACGCGGAGAAGCGGCCGATCGCCACCTCCTGCTGCCCCGGGGCGGCGGCCAGTTCGGCGCAGATCCGTTCCACGACCAAGCGACCGCGGTCGAAGCTGCTCGAGTCCCCGATCCGTCCTTCGGCCGACAGGTCGCCCATCGAATAGCTGTCGTCGAGCAGCACGACGTGCGCCGCCCGCGTGCCGCCGAGCATCCGACCAAGCGCCGTCTTCCAGCGCGGCTGCGCCAAGGCCAGCACGATCCCAAGCACGGCGGCCACGCGCAACAGCAGCAGCAGGATCTGCTTGAGCAGCACCCGCGTGCGGTACTTCCGCTGGCTCGCCAGCAGGAATTCCATCGCCGCCCAGGGCACCTTGCGATGCCGCAGCAGGTTGATGAGGTGGATCACGACCGGAGCCGCGACGAACGGCAGGCCCCACCAGAGGAGCGGCAGAAAATCGAAGGTCGGCATGGCAGGCTTCCTCCCCTCTAGACAGCCATGCTGGCGCGACGGGCGAGGAACTTCACGAGCGCCGCGTCGACCGGCTCGCCGGTGCGGATGAGGGAGTAATCGCACCGCACGGCCGCAGCCCGGGTGCGGACGTCGGCGAGAAACTCCTCGAGCGCCGCCAGGTAGCCCGCTCGCAGGCTCCGCGGGTTGCAGGCGATCGCGTCGGGCAGTTCGAGCCCCTCGAAGCGGGTCGGCCCCTCGAACGGAAAGTCGAGTTCGTCATCGTCCATCACGTGCAGCAGCACGAGATCGTGCCCCCGTTTCCTCAGCAACTGCATTCCCTGGAACACGCCGTCGCGGTCGCCGAGGAGGTCGGAGATCACCATCACCATGCCCCGCCTGGGCAGCGTCTCGGCCAGCGATCTGAGCACCGGCAGGAAGGCTGTCGGGCGGCCCGCCCGCGGCGTCTCGAGCACCTCCACCACGCTTGCCAGGTGCGATCGCTTCGTCCGCGGCGGCACGCTCGCCCTGACCTTGTCGTCGAACACGCAGCAGCCCACGGCGTCGCCGTGCGAGAGCGCCAGCCAGGCCAGGCTGGCCGCGAGCGTGGCGGCGTAGTCGTATTTGCCGAGCGGCCCCGAGGCGTAGTTCATGCTGGCCGAACCGTCCACCAAGAGCGTGACACGGAGATTGGTCTCTTCCTCGAACTCCTTCACATAGAAGCGGTCCTGCCGCCCCCAGACCTTCCAGTCGACGCGGCGCAGGTCATCGCCGCGCACGTACTCGCGGTGCTGGAGAAACTCCACGGACTGCCCCTTGTAAGGGCTCTTCTGGAGGCCGGCGAGCACGCCTTCGACGACGGCCCGCGCGCGCAGTTCCAGCCGCGCGATGCGGGCAATCGCGTCAGGATGCAAATATCGTCTGGAACCGGGCGTCACGCGTCAGCTCGTCCTCTCTGGCCGGGGTCGTCTCGATGATCCGCTGAATGATGCCGTCGGGCGTCACTCCCTCGCTCTCGGCCGCGAAGCCGACGACGATCCGGTGCCGCAGCACCGGGCTGGCGAGGGCGTTGATGTCTTCCACCGCCACGTGGCTGCGGCCCTGGAGAAGTGCCCGGGCCTTCGCGCCGATGATCAGAAACTGCACGGCCCGCGGTCCCGCGCCCCAGGAGAGCTGGTCGCTCACGAAGTCGGGCGTGCCCTTTTCGCCCGCCCGCGTCTGCCTGACGATCGCCAACGCATACCGAACGAGATGGTCGCTCACCGGCACGCCGCGCACGGCCTGCTGCAGGCCGATGATGTCGGCCGCCGACAACACGGGCTGTGGCTCCTCGGGAGGCAGGCCCGTCGTCCGCCGGGCGATCTCGAATTCCTCCTGGAACGTCGGGTAGCGGACGAACACCTTGAACATGAAACGGTCCTGCTGCGCCTCCGGCAGCGGGTAGGTGCCCTCCTGCTCGATCGGGTTCTGCGTGGCAAGCACGAAGAATGGATCGACCAGCCGGTGCCGAACGCGACCGACGCTGACCTGCCGCTCCTGCATCGCCTCGAGGAGCGCCGCCTGCGTCTTCGGCGGTGTGCGATTGATCTCGTCGGCGAGCACCACGTTGGCAAACAGCGGTCCTTCGAGGAACCGCAACTGCCGCGTGCCCGTCGCCTTGTCCTCCTCGAGCACGTCGGTGCCGATGATGTCGGCCGGCATCAGGTCGGGGGTGAACTGGATGCGGCTGAAGGAGAGGTCGAGGCTCTTGGCCAGCGTGCTGACCAGAAGCGTCTTGGCGAGGCCGGGCACGCCCTCGAGCAGGCAGTGGCCGCGACTGAAGAGGCAGATCAGCAATTCCTCGATCACCTGGCTCTGACCGACGATCACCCGCGAGAGTTGGGCAAGGATGCGATCGTGTGCCTCATGCAGGCGGTCGATGGCGGAAGGGTCGAGGGGCGTCTGCGTCATGATGATCTCCGGGCGAAACCTGCGGGGCGTGTCTGCGGAATGAAAAGCGGTCGGCGGCGGTCTGGCGGCTCAACGTTGGTAAATGGGGAGCGTGCCCCGGTCAAGCTGCAGAATGGTGAGGTTCGTGGCCGTCGTGTAAACGGGGCCGATGTAACCCTGCGGCCAGGAGAGGCCGTCGCGATCGCTCTGCGCCTCCGACACGAGCCGTTCCTCGATCTGCTTCCTGTAGGCCTCCCACTTCCTGCCCCCCTCGCGATACATCACCTGGGCGTAATAAAAGTGGGCGTAGTGCCAGTGACCGAAGCCGTTGTTGGCGATGTTGCCCAGGTGTTTCTCCGCGTAGTCGAGCATCCGCGGCACGTGGGTGTCGTCGTATTCGCCGGCGTTGAACAGGCAGGCGATGGCGGCGGCGGAGATGGCCGGACGGCCTCCGCCCCCTTTGGAACTGTACTGCACGCCGCCGTCCGGCATCGTGCACTTGTGAATGTAGGCGATCGCCTTGTCGATGATCTCCCGTGGCACGGCGATGCCGGCGTTGCGGCAACCGCGCAGCCCCTGCACCTGCGTGATCGTGGTCGAGCCCTCGTCGAAGTTGTTGCCGTCCTTCGCACTCACGTAGCCCCAGCCGCCGTCGGACGTCTGCGCGCGGCCGGAAAACTCCACCGCCTTGTCGAGCACCCGCACGAGTTCCTCGCGGCGGCGTTCGTCCTCCTCCTCTCCGAGCACCTGGGAGAGAAAGAGCATCGAGAAGCCATGCCCGTAGGTGTAGCGGTCGTCCCCCTTGGGGTCACCGATCAGGCCGTTGGGCCGGGAGCGGCTCACGAGGTAATCGACGGCCTGGCGGATCGCCTCGGCATACTTTCCCTGCGTGGTGGTCGAGCCCTCCATCAGGATCGCCGTGCCGGCCAACGCCGTCATGGCCGTCGGGTAGCGGCCCTCGTTCGCCGCCCAGCTGCCACGCCGCGACTGCTTGCGAACCAACCAGTCGAGCCCCTTCGAGATGACCAGATCGACTTTTTCCTCAGATGGCGGCGCCGCCGCCAGCGGCACGGGCACGAAGACGACGAGCGTCGCGAGGATCGTGGCAAGCGTGCGGAACGTTTGTGTCATGCGGGAACGGCGTTGAAGTGACGGCATCAGAAGGGCAGCGGGATGGTCAGCGCCTTCTTGATCCAATATTCGATTTCGACCAGGGGATCGGACGCGGCTGACGACCGTGTCGCGGACGCCTGGAACGGCGGGCGGGGCGCGGTCGGAGCGCCGGTGAACTCCAGCTGCAGATCGGAGGCATCCCGCCTGCCCTGTGCGAGGGCGATCGTGTGCGTGGCGGGGTCGCCGCTGATACCGCAGCCGGTCACCATCATATCCGGCCGCGTGGCCGACCGGCCGTTGAAGCGGTCGTCGACGTAGACGGCCTGCCCTGTCCGCTTGTCGATGCAGAGCACGCTGAGCCGCTGCCGGTCGGGCTCGCGGACGGCCTGGATCGAGCGGGCGAAGAGCAACACCGGCAATTGCGAGCCGCTCTGCCCCTGCATCGAGTGCCTCAGGATCGTCACCGGCACCGGCCAGAGCATGTCACCGCGGGTGCTGTCCACCGCCCACAGCGAGCCGGTGACGAGTTGGGGCATTTCCCGCCCCGACGTGCCCGGCAGCGGGCTCATGACACCGATCTGCTCCAACTGCCGCTGCTCCTCGGCGGTTTCATCACGGCCGACGAGCACGAGATACCGGCCATTCCAGGAAAGCACCTGCAGGTGCTCCAGCCCCGCAGGCATGTCGGACAGCCGCGTGCGGAACACCACCCGCGCGGCGTCGATATCGAGCACGGTCAGGTCTCCGGAGGGCTCCACCACCGCGAACCGGCCGTCGCCCGCAGGGGATGCCCGCGACTCGCCTGGATAGTCGCCAAGCGGCTGACGCTGACCATCGACGGGATCGAATCGATCGAGCCGCACCCGGCGAGACCATCCGGCCGCCGTCCCGCGTGGCCCCGACACATCGGCGGCAATCGCGTCGTCAGCTCGACCGGCGGGCCCATCGCTCGGCTGCACCGCGAGAATGTGACGGCCGCTGCTGAGCAGCCGCCGCTCGCTCGCAGGCAGGTCGAGCGTCCGTACGAGCCTGCCGTCGGCCATCGAGAGCACGATCGCACCGCGACCGTCGGCAGGGCAGACACACAAAAAGTCGTCGTCGCCGATCAGCTCGCCGGCCACGGGCAGCCGCTGGCGCTCCCACAGCAGCCGCCCGGTGAGTGGATCGTGGACCTTCAGCGAGCGGTCGACCATGATCGCCACTCCAGTGCACCGCGCGACCCAGTCCAGCGCACCCCCTCGCCGTCCGCTCTCGTCCGCATTCCGTGGCTCGGAGATGTGTGCCCCCAGGGCGATGTTGCCGTGGCGTGCGGCCTTGTTGCCGCCGATGTTCATGACGAACCCGACAGCCCTCGCCTCGCCCGTCGGATCGGATGCGTCGGCGAGCATCCAGAGCAAGCGGTTCCGCGTGCCGCCCTGCCCTGCCCCGCCGGCCCCAGCCATCTCGAAGGCAGCCACACTCGCGCCGGCGTGAATGAAAACGACCCGGCCGACGACCGCAGCCTGATCCAGGCCACCTGTCTGAAACATCGGCATCAGCCTCGCGCCATCGGCCCGCGACTTGACCCCGAATGGCTCGCCGATCGGCCTGCCATACCCATCGGTGGCGATGATGCCCGACTGCTGATGCTGATCGAATGCGAGTTCGAGGCCGGGCAGAAAGGAATCGGAACTGCCCACCACCGGGATGTGCATCAGCCGCGATCGCACGAACCGCAGTTCATCCGCGTGCCGCTGATCCAGGCTGCTGCTGCTGCTGCGGGCTGCAGTCCCCCGCCGCTGTACGATCCTCCCGATCGGCCACGCATCGGACTCTCCACCGCCCCCTCCGCCGCCACCCGGCGAAGATGCGGCAGCGAATCTGTTCCGCATGCCGGCGATCGCCGCAGCGGCATGTTCGCGGTCGGCGGGCTCGCCGACGCGGGCGAGTTCGAGGAGCAGGAAATCTCGCTCGACAACCAGTCCCCGACCTTCGTCACCCGACGCGCCGGCCTCGATTGCCTCGGTCAGCGCCTCGGCCAATTGCCGGCGGGCCTCGAGGGCGCGTTCGTGCCTGCCGAACCGTTCGATGAACTGGCGGAGACGCGGCAGCCGGTCGGAAGCAGGAATGGCTGTGGCCAGCGCCGCAGCCGACTGTCGGGCCGCGTAGGCATCGAGTTCCGCCCGCAGCGGCGGCGGCGCCTTCGTGAACAGCTCGGTGAGCCGCCCCTGAATCCACCGCGCGGGAGCAAGAGTCAGCTGGGAATCGGCAGCGTCGATCACCATTCCCTCACTCATCAGGCCATCACCCGCCAGCCCGTTGCCCATCGCGCCATCGGCGGCAGTCCGCGCCCCGGCCGTCTGGCCAGTTCCGAGTGGCGGCTCCGCCGCGACGGAGTCGGCGTGCGTCAGCAACTGCTGCATGGCCTCCCACGCCTGAGGCAGATCGCCGGTCCGCAGAAAGCCGTCGACGGTGGACCGGAGAGCGACGATCGCCGTCGCCGGCGAACCGCTCAAGGCCACTGCTTCGCGCCACAGGGGCGCGGCCTGCGCGAAGTCACGTTGCAGCGCAAACAGCATCGCGGTGGCCACGACTCCCGCGGGCACGCGGGTCGGCTGCAATGCATGCGCCTCTCGCACTGCCGCGATCCCGCTCATGATCCGTCCACGATCGAGATCCAACTGGCCGCGCCACAGAAGCGCCCATGCGTCCTGGGGGTTGGTCTTGATCGCCGTTTCGATCCGCGACTCGAGGGCCGCCGACTGATGAAACACGTCGAGCGAGTCACCGCCCTGGGAGATCACCTCCCCGCGATAAGCCAGAAGGTTGCCGGGCACCGCGTTTCCGCGGGCCGACGAGCGACCGACGATGCGACCGTCGGCCAGATCGATCTCCAGCACCTCCGGGGTGTCGAGCGGCAGAAAGAATCTGTTCCCCGTGAGAATGCCCCGACCGCTGGGGCTGCCATGATCGGCGTTCAATGGACGCTGCCAGAGCGGGCGTCCGTTCGCCAGATCGAGAGCCTCCACGGCCCGCCGGCCGACGACGATGGCCCGGCCCTCGACCACACCCGCGACGTAGAGCCGATCCTTGCGTGGCAGCCGCCATGCCGTCGCGCCACGTCGCAGGTCGAGACAATGCAGTTCCTGTGACTCTCCCGGCGTCAGCAACACGCGGCCACCCGACAGGATCGGCGCGGAATCGAGCCAGCGGCCCGGGCGCTGCTCGCGAACGCCGCCACCCCCGAACCCTTGTCCCCCAAAACCGTTCCGCTGCACGCGAATCCCGTTGGGAAGCACGGCGACGTCTGCCTGACGGGGCTGTGGATATTCGTGCGCCCAGAGGAGTGTGCGGGTCGCGAGATCGACGGCGACCACGGCCCCGGCGCCGGTCGGGCAGACCAGCACTCCTTCGGCCAACGCCGGCGAGAGTCCGGCGAGCCGCCGGGCATGGCTGTCACGATTATCGATCGTCCGCTCCTCATCGACCTCGGCGAAAGGCTGCGACCACTCCAGTCGACCGGTTCGGGCATCGAGCACATCCAGCCGAATCTCTCCCCTCTCCTCGACGAGCACGAGCAGCTGTTCCCCCACGGGCAGCGGAGCACCGAGATACCAGGCCGCGGTCTGAAGTCCTGCATCCTTGCCGGTAACGCTCCGAGCCGGAAGCCGCCACCGTAGGGCTCCGCGATCGGCGACATCGTAGGCGGAGATCGTATTTCCCTCCCTCCAGCCACCGGCCGCACGCATGCCCATGCCCTGCATCGCTGGCCGGAAGTTCATGCCCGCGGCCTGCGGCGGAGAAACGGCATCGGGATGGCTCTCTATGACGAACACCAGCCGGCCGTCGCTCGCCATGGTTCCGCTGGTCGCATCATCGAAGACGCTCGTGAACGAACCTCCCGCATCGCCCTCGGCGGCGTCGCCGCCGCCGTCACCACCGACCGCGGCGGCCTGCAGCGGCGTCACGCCGGGCCCATTCTGCAACCAGACTCGTTTCCCGGTCTCGAAATCGACCGCCAGCAGCCCCATGGTGGTCCGCACCAAGATCATGCCATTCACCGCCAAAGGCGTGCCGGCCGGCAGCACGGCGATCTCCTGCTCGGCATGGAGTCGCCGCTGGGCCTCGAGCAGTCGCGATTCCTCGGGGTGACGGGACAGCGGCACGCGGTACCGGGGTGCCAGCAGCGGACATGACGCTACCGCGACACCGTTGCGGGTGGGGTCGCCACGGTGCATCGCCCAGTCTCCCGCGTGGCTGCCGGGCCTGCTTCGCGGTTCGCCGACGAGCGACGTCAGCCAGGCGAGACCGCCGCCGGCGGGAAATGAGACCGTGACATCCTTGCCACCCATACGAACCACGTTCCTGCCGCTGGCTCGGGTCTGCTCCAGAATCGCGGCAGCCGCGGCACGATCCCCCGCTCGCAGCCACGCGATGGCCCTCATGATCGAGAGCGTCGGCTCGAAGGAAACACCGCCGTCGACCGACGCCAGCCGATCAAGCCAGGCTGCCGCCGCCAATGGCTGGCTCGCCTCCAGCGCATCGATTGCGGCCAGCAGAGTGGCGCGGTATCCAGCCGGCGTGTGAAACCATCGCCTGGCGACAGCCACGATTCCCGCGGCGTCATTGGCGGCGATGGCCTGTTCGAGCATCCGGTCGGCCCGGGCCCGAAACTGGAGTTCATAGGCCTCACGGCCGGGCTTCTCGAGTGCACCGATCAGCCGATTGGTCTCGGACTTGATGCTCTGCCACGTCCGCTGTTGGCGGTCCTCACGAAAGAAGCAGTCGCGATCCGCGGCCAGAATCTCGTCGAACAACGTGGCGGCGTCGCTCCAACGCTGGTCGGCAACGAGTCGCCGCCCCCGATCCAGTTGCCGTTCCCGGAGCCGGTCGCCGGGAAATCCGATGCCCCCTTCACCCTCTCCGTCTTCAGCCTCGGTGGTCTCGCCAGCAGCGGCTTCGGCCCCGGCGTCGTCAACATCCTTAGCGTCGTCGGCCCTCCCATGGCGGCCACCACCAACACCGAATCCAGCCGCAAGCAAACTGCCTACCAACACGGCAGCAGTCCACGGGCAGACACGTGCTGACCTAACCCAGCTCGACTGTATCGGGCACATGAGGCGGGCCCCAAAAAGAAGAGTCTCACCACTCCAAACCACCGCCACACAACCAGCACGGCTCCGTCGACGGACGGGCCTTCAGCCATCCCCATCCATCGGCCGGCCCATCGCCTGGGGCGGCGGAGGCAGCCGCTCCGGCCCGGGAGACGGGCCGGAAGCCGCCTCCTTGGACATCGTATCACAGGCTACGAATTCAGCTGGACCATCGTTCGCGACGGCGAAAAACAGGGCAAAAACGCCCGTTTTTTGGCAGCCAGATCGGCAAAACGACGATTTTTCGGGGCTGAAACGATATTTTTGGGTTGCATTTTCATTTCGAGAGTCTCTAATCGGCCTCGCTTTCGGCACCTGTGCCGGGCTCCGGTTCGCGGTGGGGAACTACCGCACACAATTTTTTGGCTTTTTGGAGGTAATGGCGATGGCGAAGAAGTCGGGTAGCAAGCCGATGACGAAGACCGAAATCATGCGGAGCATCTCCGAGACGACCGGTCTGCAGAAGAAGGACGTGGTCGCGGTGATGGAGGCGCTCACGGACGAAATTCAAAAGGCCCTCAAGGGTCAGGGCATCGGGGTGTTTTCGATCCCCGGTCTGGTGAAGATCGAGCGGCGCAAGGTGCCCGCTCGCCCGGCGCAGAAGGGTGTCAAGAATCCCTTCACCGGTGAGCTGCAGGATCGGCCTGCGAAGCCGGCCAGCGTGAAGGTTCGCGTGCGGGCGCTCAAGAACCTGAAGGCCATGGTGAGCTGAGCCCACTTCAGCTGACCCAAGCCTGCTTTGGCGGCTCGTCAACAGCCTGCCGAACAACAAACTGACGGGCGGTGCCTTCATCGGCACCGCCCGTCTTGTTTGATAATCGGCTGAAGGGTGTTCGTTGGCGAGTGTTCGCTGCCGAACGGTCCTTCGCACGCGGTCCTTCGCACGCGGTCTTTTGGCGAAGAACGCAGGTCAGCCGCCTCGGCCCTCGAGCACGGGGATCATTCTGCCTTCACCATGCGGTGAACCCCCTCGTCGTAATACCAGCGAAAATGGGAGCGAACATGCGCGAGAAGCGTCCCTGCCTCCGTGCGATAGCCCTGCAGGTCGCGGTGACGACTCGGCCCAGCGTTCAGGTATCCGAGCTTGGTTGCCGGCACGTTCACGCCGAATTCTCGGCAGACCTGCAACAACGCGGGCTCCAAGGCATTGAAGTCGAGCAGTCGCAGGTTGGCTGAAGCCGGTCCATGAATGTCGAAAAAAGACTCGTAGTTCGGGAGGCCGCCTTCGCCGACGGCCATCGCTAGAAACCTGCGGAAACCGCCGCTCCTGGCGGCCTGAATCAGCGGCGCCGTCGGCTGTTCTTTGAAGTCATAGCGGTGCCAATATTCAAACAGCGACACCAGCATCTCGAACGGCTCGCGGATCACCCCGATAACGCGAGCGCCGCAGGATCGTCCGACGGGCGTCTCCAACGCCTGACTGCCGCCCATCCAACGGGCAACCCGGCGGACGAGTGTCCTCATAGGCCGCCGGCGGGAATCGTCACCGCGGCGTTGCACCAACCCCAGCCGCAGGAGGGACTCCCGAACAGGCAGGTGGTTCACGTCATGCAGGGGGTGCGGTTCGACCAGCCTCGCGTCCGGGAAGACATCCCGAAACCATTTCGTGAGGGAGTGCCCGGCTGTTTTCGGATAGTGGGCGAACCCAATGTTCATGGACTGGCTGTAAAGCATCGTCGCACCACTCTCGCAGAGGTTCCTCAGATCGACTCCCCGTGGGGCTGCTCCCCCCCCCCCCGACCCACCGCGGGTAGTTATCGGCGGCCCACGGCACCCAAACTGAGAAAATATGCCGGTCTCGCAACCTGTATGACTTTTGCCGGCGGCAAGGGCGAACCCGTTGCCGTCCCCCCAATCCAATGCCACCGGCGAGTGTCAACGTGAGGCAAAACGCCTCGCTCCTTGCAGATTTGCTCGAACTCGCAGCGTGAATAACGCCCGGGGACAGGATGCGTCTTTGGCATGCCGCTTGCTCTGTCGTGTGGTGCGGGCAAGCAGCCCGTTCCAACAAGCACCCACAGCAGGGATTTCCATGCCGCCGCACCGACGTCAAAACAAGTTGCGCTGCTGCAACCGGCTGTCGTTCGAGGCCTGCGAACCCCGCGCGATGATGGCCTCTGCCGGTCACATGTCGGTCGGCATGAACCTCGAAAACGTGGTCGACTGGTCCCCCGCCTGGACGTTTACCGACGCATTTCAGGCATCGCGGCCGTGGATTGCCCAGGCTTTCAACACCGAGACCTGGAATACCTCGTGGGATGCCGCCGACGCCCCTCCGCTGGCTCTCGACTCGCACGGGAACCCCACCGCTCTTGCCACGTGGAAAAACGACGCCGGGCAGACCATGCAGCAGTTGGCCGGCACCCTTATGTTTCGTGGACTCGGTGGCGGCTATGCCGGCGGGGTGTACCGGGCAGAATGGGACGGCACCGGCACGGTGACCTTCGGGCTCGATGCCCGGGCGATCGCCACCGGCAAGACCGCCGCCGGACGCAACTATGCCGACCTGCAGGTCATCCCCAGCGACAGCGGAATCTACCTGCGGATCGACGCCACCAGCCCCGCCGATCCGGCGAGGAACTTCAACGTCTGGATGCCCGACTGGCAGGGGCAACGCTTCGCGGGCCAGCGGTGGCAACCGGGCGATGCAGTCTCGCCCTTCCACCCGCTCTTCCTCCAGCGGCTAGCGCCCTTCCACACGATCCGCTTCATGGGGATGCAGGAAACGAACTCCTCCGGCATCCGCACCTGGGCCGACCGCAGAGACGCCCTCGACATCCGTCAGGGCTCGGGTTCCGGCAGCACGCCGAGCGAGCCCATCGTCAACGGCATGTCGGTCGAATACATGGTGCAACTCGCCAATGAACTCGGCGCCAACGCGTGGTTCAACATGCCGCACATGGCCGACGACGACTTCGTGAGAAACTTCGCGACCTACGTCCGCGACCACCTGAAGCCGGGGCTCACGGCCTACGTGGAGTGGTCGAACGAGATCTGGAACTTCGGCTGGGGCTTCGAGGCCTCGCACTGGGTGTCGGAACAAACCAAGCTGCCGGCCAACGCCGGGCTCGACAACTGGCAGGTCGCCGGCAAGGAGGCGAAGCGTGATCTCGACATCTGGTCCGACGTGTTTGCGGGCCAGACCAACCGGCTCATCCGCGTCGCCGCCGGCTGGGCCGCCGTCGACTGGGTGACCAACCGGGTCGTCGAAAGCATGGGGGGATCCTTCGATGCGATCGCCATTGCGCCCTACATCACGTCCACCGACGAACAGCGGGCAGGCTACACATCGGCCACGACCGTCGATCGCGTCATAGCCGACACGCGAGGCAACGTCGCGACCTCGCTCGAGTGGGTTGGCAACCATGAGCGGTTGGGCCGGGAATGGCAGGCCCGTCTGGGCCGGCCAATCCAGTTGGTCGCCTACGAGGGCGGGCACCATCTCGACGGCCGCGGCGGCCCGTACCAAGACGCCTTCTACGCAGCGACCAACGATCCTCGGATGGGCGACATCTATCGCGACTACCTCCGGGGCCTCGATGCCGCCGGCATGGATCTCTACGTCGACTTCCAGTTCACGGGCGGCCCCGGCGCCACGTCGTGGGGCGACTTCGCCAAACTGCATCGCATGGACGAACCGCTGGCGACTGCCCATCGCTACAACGCGGTCGTATCCGCGGCCAATGGCTCGCTCTGGAACGCCACGCCAACGCCGCCGCCGCCCGTGATCAGCGCCCCGGTGATGAGCATCTCCGCGGCGGCGATTGCGGAGGGCAATACGGGACGACGGCCCTTGGTCTTCACGGTCGCCCTCTCCGCCCCTTCGACGCTGCCGGTCACCGTCCGCTGGGGTGTGGCCAACGGGACGGCGACGGCTGGCCGTGACTACCTCGCGACCGGCGGCAGCGTGACATTTTCGCCGGGGCAGACCCGTCGCACGATCACGGTCATCGTCATCGGTGACCGCCTCAGGGAGGCTGACGAAACCTTTCGCGTCGGCTTGGCGCCGCCGCTGAATGCGACGCTCTCGAACTCGGCGAGTCGCGCCACCGGCACGATTCGCAACGACGACGGTCCGGCCCGGCTTGCGGCCGCGTTCGCCTCGCTCACCTCTGGCACCCCGCTCACCTCGGCAGCCCCGAGCACGAAGCCTCGCCGGTAAGGCTGCTATGAAAAGCACCGGGCTGGTGGGAAAGCGGATCCCGATCGATACGAATGGACGGGGCCGGAATCGAACCGGCGACACACGGATTTTCAGTCCGTTGCTCTACCAACTGAGCTACCCGTCCGGGTTTCAGTCCCCATTTGTTAGGCCGTAAAACCGGGTCTGTCAACGCGTGGGACTGCCGTGCGGGCGGAACGCGACCACGGGCTTTTCCGCGGGCATCCCGGTCAACGTCCCGCTCGCCCCAGGGCCGCAAGGACCTGCACGACAATCATGAGTCCGAATACCGCCCATCCCAAGACATCGAGGACGCCCCCCCCGATCAGACCGCCCGCCGCCTTCGGATCAATGCCGGAAACAATTCGCATCAGCCCGGTGAACACCACCGCCGTGACGGCGGCCACCGCGATGCTCCGCACCAAAAACTTTGTCCACGTCCAAGCTGCCGACCGCGGCGCGAGCACCGCGGGCCAACGGGGCGAAGCCAGTCGCGATCTGTCGGTCCGATCGGTCTCTTCCGCTGCCGACCACAGCGCCCGCGTCGACTGACTGTCGGCGTGCGAAAAGTCCTGCCACTGGCTCGATCCAGAGGGCAACGGCGGTGGTGCACGCCGGGACGAAACATCCTCTGACGCGGCCGCTCCGCCCGCTCTCGGCGTTCGGGACGGTTTGCCGCGCGGCATCGCCAGTGGCGTTGCCGGTGTCCATGCCCGCAGTCGCTCGACCACTTCCGCCGCGGAGGCTGGTCGCTCCCCTGCATCCTTTCGCATCATCGACTCGACCACCCTGCAAAACCCTTCGCTGACTCCTGGCTCCAGCTGTCGGATGGGCCGGGGTTGCTCCTTCAACTGCCGCTGCGCCTTCTCCTGACGCGTGCCACCTGGGAACGGCACTTCTCCCGTGAGAACGAAATAGAGCGTGCAGCCCAGCGCATAGATGTCGGCTGAAGGCCCGACGGTGTCGGGCGTACGGATCTGTTCTGGCGCCATGTAGTCCATCGTGCCCACCACGCGGCCCAGCCGCGCCGACTCTCCCTCGATCTCCGAGCCCGCGAGACCGAGGTCGAGCAGCTTGACGTGCCCTTCCGGGGTCACCAGCAGATTGGCAGGCTTCACGTCGCGGTGAACGAGCCCTTGGGAATGCGCGTACGCCAGTCCCACCGCCGCCTGCGAAATCACCGACGCCGACCTGAACTCGTCGAGCTTGCCGTGCTTGAGCACTTGCCGGCGAAGGTCGAGGCCAGGCACCAGTTCCGTCACCAGGTAGTAGACCTTGCCGTCGTGGCCGGCATCGAGGGCCCGCACGAGGTTGTCGTGGTCGAGCCTCGCGAGCATGCGGATTTCCCGCTGGAAGGCCGCCTCCGATTCGCTCGTCGATTTTGCCCGGG
The DNA here is from genome assembly GCA_964581055.1 of uncultured Candidatus Kuenenia sp. Lineage (GTDB taxonomy): Bacteria > Planctomycetota > Planctomycetia > Pirellulales > UBA1268 > CAMCQY01. The sequence continues at coordinate 2,155 of CAZOMJ010000151.1, read as the reverse complement.
GCAACACCTTGATCGCGACCGTTCTTCCCATCATCAGATGCTGGGCTCGAAATACCTGCCCCATGCCGCCGCGGCCGAGTTCGTCGAGGATGCGATACTGTCCCAGCGTCAGTTTCCGACGCCCCGCCAACAACTGGTCGGCCTGAAATCGGGTGAGTGACTCCCGGGCCACGAGGCACTCGGCCACCGCGGCATCCCAGCGGGCGGCGTCGGCACGGGCCGCGGCCCCCAGGGCCTGCCCCACCTGCTCCTCGCAGGCAGCGATCTGAGCGGTGTCCACCAGCCCGCTGGCGAGGGCCGTTTCACGAAACCGCGGCGCCGGTCGCGACGGCCCGCCGGCGGGGATGGGCGAAGGGTGATTGGGAGGCGGCGACATCGAATCGAAGCAGCGGAATGAGGCGATCGTTGCCCGTTAGCAACAGGCGGCCAACAACGGGAACAACACGCTCCGACGTCAGTCTACACCGGGGGTGCCGCGAGCCATCACGACGGGGGGCTGCTGCCTCACCGCCGCGAACCGAGCCCTCGGAATCTGGCGTGCCAGGCCTGAGGCCATGCCGCCTCGAGCACGACGGCCTGCCGCGTACCTGGATGGACGAACGCGAGGCGGCGGGCGTGCAGCGCGATGGCCGCTCCGTATCCCGGCGCTGATGGAAAGGGGAGGCGGGCACCGTAGACTCGGTCGCCCACGATCGGGCAGCCCTTTCCCGACAGTTGGGCCCGCAGCTGGTGTCGCCGGCCCGTGGATGGCATCAGTTCAACCAGCGACACCTCCCCCAGACGTTTCACCACCCGGGCCCGGACGTGACAATCGCCCCCTGAGACATCGTCATCGGCGTCATCGGCGTCACTCGCCTGAGGACCGCCGTTGGCTGGACGCCCGGGCCGAAGTTGCGACCGGCGTTCTTCCCCGCGGCGTTCGATCCGATCGTGCCAGTCGACCCACTGCCCCAGCGGCGCTGGAAACCGCCCCTCGACCACCGCCTCGTAGGTTTTTTCCACCAATCGCTCGCGAAACTGCCGGGAAAGGTCGGCAGCGGCCGACCGTGTCTTGGCCATTACCAGCACGCCCGATACCGGAGCATCGAGCCTGCTCACCACGCCCAGAAATGATCCGGCGGGAAGCGTATGCTGCAGGATCGTGAATATGCTGGGCGTGCCCCGGGCGGCATTGGCCGTGGCCAGGCCGGCCGGCTTGACCACCGCGATCAGGTGGTCATCCTCAACGATCGACTCCGGATAACAGGGGCTTGCGTCCATGGCACCAGCGTCGCGTCGAGAGATCGTGCTTGCAAGCAGCTCCCCGCGGCGGCGGGATCTGGCCATGGCCGAGGGCTGGGAAGTGCGGGTCGTGCCGCCGTCCGAGGCAATCGAGGCCACGGCCGCTCCACAGGCCATCGACGAGTCACTGGAGGCCTACGTGCTCCGGCTGGCGCGGGCAAAGGGCTTGGCTGTGGCCGATTTGGGCGTCGAAGGCACCATCATCGCCTGCGATACGCTTAGCGAGGTTGACGGCCTTCCCCTGGGAAAGCCGGCCGATCGCGACGACGCCAGGCGGATGCTCGAGCTGCTGTCAGGCCGCGTACACCGCGTTCTGACCGGAGTCTGGCTGCGGGCGAAGTCAGACGACCCCAACGGGCCAATGCGGGCCGTGGAGGCCGTGGAGGAGAGCCTGCTCGAAATGGGCCCACTCGAGGGGCCGCTCCTGGAGTGGTATCTCGATAGCGGTATGTGGCGAGGAAAAGCCGGCGCATGCGGCTTTCAAGACGAACGCCTGCCGCTGCAGTTAGTGGCCGGCAGCGAATCCAACGTGGTGGGACTCCCACTGGAGCGGGTCCGGGCGATGCTCGATGCCCTCGATAGACACGCGGAATGACCGCTCACCCCAACACCGCCCTAGGCAAGGGCCACGCACGCTCAGCCGCGCACGCTCAGAAGAAACCGCGCACGCAGAAGAAACCGCCCACGAACACCGACCCGTGAGCCAATAAAAAAACCGACCCGCGAGGCGAGTTTTGCTCAGCCCCACGGGTCGGTCGAAGAAAATCCGGCGATACCTACTCTCGCGCTTTTGGCACTACCATCGGCTCTGAAAGCTTAACTACCGTGTTCGGGATGGGAACGGGTGTGACCTTTCAGATATGTTCACCGGAAA
>CAZOMJ010000150.1:0-13398 GCA_964581055.1 uncultured Candidatus Kuenenia sp. | reverse complement strand
CGGATCGCCCTGGTCACGAGCCCCACGGGGGCGGCCATCGCGGATTTTCTGACGACGCTGTTCTCGCGGTGGCGGTGCGCCGAGGTGATCGTCGTGCCGTCGAGGGTGCAGGGTGCGGGCGCTGCGGAGGAACTGGCCGCTGCACTGGCCAACGCCGCCCGGCTCGTGCCGGCTGTTGACGTGATCGCACTCGTCCGCGGTGGCGGCAGTCTCGAGGATCTCTGGAGCTTCAACGAGGAGGTGCTCGTGCGGGCGATCTTCGCGTCGCCGGTGCCGGTCGTGTCGGGAGTGGGACATGAGATCGACGTCACACTCTCCGACCTCGTCGCCGATCTCCGCGCGCTGACGCCGACCGACGCCGCCGTCCGTGTCTCCCCCGACGGCCCCCAGGTGGCCGCCACGCTCGACATGCTGGGGACGCGGCTGCAAACGGGGCTTCTGCGGCGTATCGAGATGGCCCGCGACCGCATCGGCCAACTCGCCCGCTCGCGGATCTTCGCCGACCCCGAGCGACTCGTCCGCGACCGCGTTGCCACGCTCGATCAGCAGGCAGCGAGGCTCCATCGGCTCGCTGCCGCAGCGGTCGATCGTGGCCGCGAACGGCTCGCGGCAGCGGCTGCCCGGCTCGAGGCGGGCAGCCCGCTCAAATTGCTGGCCCGCGGATGGTCGGTGACGTGGATCGATACCGACGGCGTTTTGTCCGGAACAAAAACGGCCGGAACAAAAACGTCGGGGGGCCTCAAGTCGGTGGCGGGTGTGGAGCCCGGCGCTGCGATCGTTACCCAGCTGGCCGATGGGAAAATCTGGAGCCGAGTGGAAAGGACTTCAACCGATGCCCGCCAAACCTGAACCGATTCCGGCCGCCCAGGCCGGAGACTCAGCCCATCCCGCCCAGCCGGCAGCTGTGCCCTTCGAGACGTCGCTGGCCGAACTCAACGACGTCGTGAATCGACTGGAATCGGGCGCTCTCGGCCTCTCCGACTCGATCGGCGCCTACGAGCGGGGCGTGGCAATCCTGCGACGCCTTCACGAGCAGCTGGCGGATGTCGAGGAACGCGTGCGTCTGCTGGTGAGGATCGATGACCAGGGCCGGCCGATCCTGGAGCCGATAGGATCGGGGGCGAGTCCGCAGGAGAAGACAGGTCGGCCGTCAGGCGGAGGCCAGGCCACGGACGGTGACACGAGCGCTCGACGCGCGGCCCGTCCCGCCTCCCGGACAGGCCGGCCGAAACAGCTGCCGGGGATGGACGATGCCGGAGAGGACAGCTAACCTGTTTCTCGACGTCGGGGCTGAAAATGTTCAGCAGCACCGTGGCGGAGCGGGAGCCTGCAGCCTGCCCGACGGCAGAGACCACCGGTGCATTCGCCGCCAATCACCGTGACGGCATTAATCGGGACGCCATGATTGGACTGAGCGACGCTTCGGACCTCGACGCGGCGGTGATGCGGTCCCTTGAGCGGGTCCGCACGTTCATCGATGCCCGCCTCGATGCGGCGATCGGGATGTCTCCCGAAGCGTCTCCCCGCCTGGTCGACGCGATGCGATATGCGCTGCTGGCGCCAGGCAAGCGGCTGCGGCCAGCGCTGGTGCTATGGGCCGCTTCGGCGTGCAGGGGTGACGGCGCGGGCAGGTCGCGCGAAGAGGCCTGGGAGGCGGCCACTCCCGCGGCTTTGGCCGTGGAAATGATCCACGCCTACTCGCTCGTGCACGACGACCTGCCGGCGATGGACGATGACGATCTCCGCCGGGGCCGCCCCACCTGCCACCGCCAGTTCGACGAGGCGACCGCCATCCTCTGCGGCGATGCCCTGCAGGCGCTCGCCTTCGAGACGCTCGCGGAGGGCATGCCGGCTCCGACCGCAGCACAGGGCTGTCTCGTGCTGGCTCGTGCAGCGGGCGGCGAGGCGCTCGTGGGCGGGCAGGCCGACGACCTGGCGGCGGAACGCGGCTGGGTCAGCGACATGACGAAGGCCCCAGCCTCCGAGCAGGTGGCGTGGCTGGAGCGCATCCACCGGCGGAAGACAGGGGCGCTGTTCAGCGGCGCGCTCGAACTGGGGGGCCTGTCGGTGGCGGCCAGCGACGAACAGCGGGCCATGCTGGCGGCATTTGGCCGGGCCTTCGGGCTGGCCTTCCAGATCGCCGACGACATCCTCGACGCCGAGGGCACGGAGGCGGCGGTCGGCAAACGTGTCGGCAAGGACGTGGAGCGTGGCAAGCTCACGTTCCCCTCAGTCATCGGGCTCGAAGCCAGCCGGGAGCGGGGCAACGCCCTCGCCAGCGAGGCGGTCGAGGCCGTGGCCAGCATCGGCCCGGCAGCCGAAGATCTTTCCCGGCTTGCCCATTGGATCATCCGCCGAAATCACTGACCGCCCCCCCCTGTTCAGGCTGTCAAAACGGCTCCGGCGGGTATAACAAGGTCGACAGGCAGCCCGACCCCTCGAGGATGGGAACAGGATGTTCCCGTGAACCATGGCCGCGATCCTTCCCTCCATCATGTCTCCCCGCGATCTGCAGGGGCTGTCGCCGGAGCAACTGGAACAGGTCGCCGCCGAGATGCGCAAGGCGCTCTGCGAGGTGGCGGCCAGCCGAACGGCTCATTTTGCATCCAATCTGGGCGTCGTCGAACTCTGCCTGGCGCTTCACAAAGTCTTTGACTTCAGCCGTGACCGCCTCATCTGGGACACGGGCCACCAGATCTATCCGCACAAACTGATCACCGGCCGCTTCGGCCGCTTCGGCACGATCCGCACGAAGGGCGGCCTGATGGGCTACCCGAACCCCGACGAGAGCCCCTACGACCTGTTCATGACGGGCCATGCCGGTTCGAGCGTGTCAACCGCTCTCGGGCTGGCCAGCGGAGACGACCTGTGCGGCCGCGGCGATCGCCGTGCCGTGGCCGTGATCGGCGACGGCGCGCTGCCCTCGGGGATTGTGTTCGAGGCCCTCAACAACGCCGGGTTCCTCAAGAAGCGTCTGATCGTGATCCTCAACGACAACCGGATGTCGATCTGCCCGCGGGTCGGTGCTCTGGCCGAATACCTCGACGTGATCCGCACCAACCCCTGGTATCGCGGCATCCGCAACCAGGGGAGGGACTTGATCAAGGGCGTGCCCATGGTGGGCGAGTCGATGGAACGGATCATCGCCAATATGAAAGACTCGCTGAAGGCGACGCTCCATGGCGGCATGCTCTTCGAGTCGATGGGGGTGCGGTATTTTGGCCCGGTCGAAGGCCATTCACTGCCGAACCTGATCCGCTACCTGGAACTCGTCAAGGACGAAAATGGGCCGATCCTGCTGCACGTGTTGACCGAAAAGGGGCACGGTTTCAAGCCGGCCGAGGACGATCCCGTCTTTTTTCACACGCCGGCGCCGTTCGAGTGCGACGACGATGACTGCATCGTCTCGATCAAAAAGTCCTCGGCTCGCGCCTACACCGACACGGCCAGCACCGCCATCGGCGACTGCATGCGGCGGGACGAGCGGGTGACGGTGCTCACCGCGGCCATGTGCCAGGGCAACAAGCTCGAAAAGGTACGCGAGGAGTTTCCCGCCCGGTTCTTCGACGTCGGCATCTGCGAATCGCACGCTGTTGCCTTTGCGGCCGGGCAGGCCAAGGTGGGCTGCCGGCCGATCGTCGACATCTACAGCACCTTCCTGCAGCGGTCGTTCGATCAGATCTTCCAGGAGGTCTGCCTGCAGAATCTGCCGGTGGTGTTCATGCTCGATCGGGCGGGCCTGACCGGCCCCGACGGCCCCACGCACCATGGCTCCTTCGACCTCGGCTACCTCAGGCTGTTTCCCAATCTGTCCGTGCTGGCTCCCGGCGACGAGCACGACCTCACGGCCATGCTCGACTGGGCCCTCACGCAGAATGGCCCGGTGGCGATCCGGTATCCCAAGGCGGTGGTGGAACGCCACGCGGGCGAACGGTCGCGGATCGAAACCGGCCGGGCAGAACTGCTCGTCGAGGGTCACGACGGCCTCATCGTCGCCTGCGGCACGCTGCTGGGCGCCGCCCTCGAGGCTGCCACGAAACTTCGCGAGGAGGGGCTCGAGGTGGCCGTGGTCAATGCCCGGTTCGTCAAGCCGCTCGATGCCCGGATACCGGAATGGATCGAAGCGGCACCCTGGGTCGTGACTGTCGAGGAGAATGCGCTGCAGACCGGGTTTGGCAGCGCCGTGCTCGAGGCCGTCAACGATGCGGGCGTCCCGGCGGGCCCGATCAAGCGGCTGGGGATCCCCGACCGTTTCGTGGAACATGGCGAGCGGGGCGAACTGCTGGCCGATCTGGGGCTCGACGCCGCTGGCATCGCGGCAGCCTGCCGCCACTTGGCCGGTCGCGGCCCCCATGCGGAACCTGCGGTTCGCGCGGCGGCCGACGCCACCACGTTGCACCGGTAGTGCCGCTCCCAAGCGACCGATTCAGCAGGCCGACGAGTCTTCCGGACACCTCCCCTTCCCCACGGCGTGCCACAACCATGACCGCTCTTTCCCGGCTGCGTCCCGAGCACCCCGCGCCACGGTCGCTCAGCCTGGTGATCGCGGGCTCGAGCGAGGTGCCGGCGGTCGTGACGGAGGCCAGCCGCCTGCAGGCGGTGTTGGAAAAGGCGGGCCATCGCGTCACCCCCCGGCTTGCCCAGCGAAGCGACTGGGGCGTCGGCCGGTTCCATCCGGATGACGGCGCGACGGCCGACCTGGTGGTGGTGCTCGGCGGCGACGGCACGATCCTGCGAACGGCCCGCTGGATGGGGTACGAGCAGGTTCCCGTGCTCGGCGTCAATCTCGGCACGCTCGGATTCCTCGCCGATTTTTCAATGCTCGAACTGGAATCGGTCCTCGACGACATTGCCGGCGGCCGGTTCCGTCTCGTCGAGCATCTCATGTTCGAGACCGAGGTGATCCGCGACAGCGTGACGATCCACCGCGAACTGGGCCTCAACGAGACGTCGATCCTCGCCGGCCCCCCGTTCTCGATGATCGAGATCTGCCTGTTCGTGGATGGCGAGATTGCCACCACGTACCGCTCCGACGGCCTGATCGTGAGCACGCCGGTCGGTTCGACCGCCTACAACCTTTCGGCCGGTGGCCCGATCGTTCGCAAGGATCTCGACGCCTTCGTGTTCACGCCGCTGAATCCCCACACGCTGACCAACCGCACCGTCGTCGATTCGGCGCTCCGCAGCTTCGAACTGCTCGTCCCGCGGCCCAACGAGGGCTCCGCCTGCGTGGTCGACGGACGCCTGATCACCGGCGTCGTGGCCGCCGATCGGGTGCGGATCCGCCGGGCGACGCCCCGGTTCACGCTCGTGGAAACGCGGGCGCACGGCTATTACCGCACGCTCCGCGACAAACTGCGGTGGGGCGGCGGCATCCATGGCCCGGGTTTGCGGGCACCACGTGCAGGCGAGGTATCCGGTGCAGGCGAGGTATCCGGCGCAAGCGACGCCTCCAGCGGAGGCGGTTCATGACGTACCCGTCGCGGCGAAGGTCGTGTGCGTTGCTGCTTGTCTGGTTGCTAACCGCCAGTACACCGGTTGGTCGGGCCACTGAGAGCGCCGCTCCGGAACCACCGCGGGTGACACTCGAGTACCGCTTCCAGCCGGGTGAAAAGCTCGACATGGATGTGTCGCACCGCGCCCTGACCGAGACCACGGTCGGAGCCACGTCGCAATCGACGGAGACAGCCACCGATTCGCGAAAGACCTGGACCGTGGTGACAGTCGACGATGCCGGACACGCCACCCTGGAGCATTCGGTGGACGACGTGACGATGACCTCCCGCACCAGCGACCGCGGCCAGGTCCGCTGGAGCAGCAGCGGCGACGACCCCGCACCGCCGGGCTACGAGCAGGTGAAGGCGAGCCTTGGCGTGCCCCTGTCGCGGTTGGTGGTGGACCGCAGCGGCCGCGTGCTCGATCGCAGGGATCTCCGCCCCTGCCCTCCATCCAGCACGGGCGACCTCGTGGTCGTGCCACTGCCGGAGGGATCGGTGGCCGAGGGGGCCGAGTGGACCGTGCCACAGGAGGTGGTCGTGGAGGTTCCCGGCGGCGTGCGGAAGGCGGTGCGCACGCGGCTGCGCTACGAACTCGTGGCGATCAGGGACGGCATCGCGACGATCCGCGTCGACACGACGGTGCTCACTCCGATCGACGACCCCCGCCTGGAATCCCGACTGCTCGAAAGGATCTGGAACGGCACGATCGAGTTCGATATCGACCGCGGTCGAGTGCTCCGCCGGGCCACCGGAATCGACCGCCGCGTCGTCGGCTTCGAGGGACCGGAGTCGAGCGTCCGCTACAAGTCGAGCCTCGAAGAGCGGCTCGTCGAGAAGCGTTGAGAGCCAGGTCAGCCCGCGCGGAGGACGTCTTCGACGCGGCGGATCGCCTCTTCCACGTCCCACGTCGTGTCGGCCAGCACGATCCGCGACCGCTGCGCCACCCATTCCCCCACCGTCTTCTGGGCCGAGATCACCGTCGAGTGGCTGCGGCGGCCGAAATAGCTGCCGATCTCAGTCAACGCCGACGTGGTGTGCCGCCGGGCCAGAAACATCGCCAGCATCCGTGGGTGGTTGACGGTGCGGGCTCGCCGCGACGATTGCAGGCTGCCCGACTCGATGCCAAAGGCGGAGCAGACAGCCCGTTCGATGTCGGCCAGCCGCACGCTGCGGGCGCTGGAACGCACGAGGTCGGCCAGGGCCTCCTCCGCCATGCCAAGGGTGACCGGGAGGCCCAGCATGTGGCTGGTGGCCTCGAGGCGGTTCAGGGCGCCGATCAATTCCCGCGCGTGGCGGGTCATATGGGTGGCAACGTAGTGGATCACCTCGTCGGGCAGCGACACTCCCCGCGTGGCGGCGACGGCAGCGACGATGCCGCGGCGCACGTCGTAGTCGGGCGACTCGATCCGGGCGGTCATGCCGCCGCGCAACCGCGTGAGGAGATCCGGGCCGAGGCCATCGAGTGCTGTCAGGTCGCGATCGGAGGCAAACACCATCTGCCGGCCCTGCCGGTGCAGGGCATCGACGGTCTGCTGCACCTCCATGAGGGTCGCCCGCTTGCCGGCGAAGAACTGCAGGTCGTCGATCGCGAGAAGATCGGCATTGCGGCAACCACGGCGAAACCCTGGCAGCCCGCTGCCATGAAGCGCCTGCAGAAAACTCGTCGTGAACTGCTCGGCCGAGAGCAGAAGCGTGGTCGCGCCGGGATGCAGGTCGCGAAACTGCCTGCAGATGCCCTCGAGCAGATGCGATTTCCCGACACCGCTCGGTCCGTGAACGACCAGTGGCGACATCTCGCCGGGCCGCGCGGCCGCGATTTCGATGGCGGCAAAGGCCATGCGATTGCTCGGCCCGACCACGAATGCGTCGAGGCTGGCAGCTGGCCGCCGCGCCGCGACACCGCTGCGATGCTCCCCGACGGGTGAGCCGACAGGCGTGCCAGCCGGCCTACCGCGGCTGGCGGTCCGGCTGGTCGGCTCCGTGCGCCGCAATTGGATGGCGTCAGGCGAACGGCCTGCAGCGACCGGCCGCAGCATGCCCTTGGAAGACGGCGGCGCCGGTACGGGCGCGACTGCCGTCGTCGCGGAAGTCCGCCAGACGACCGACCAGGCCCCGCCGCAGACCGCCAGCACAGCGGCTTCGACATCGGCGTGAAACGAACGTTTCAGCCATTCCTGCGAAAACGAGTTGCCGACACTGACGACGATGCAGCCACCGGCCACCGCCACCTCGGTGCCTACGGTCTCCACCTCGATGGCCACGGCATCGCCAAACCAGACCGCATAACGCTCCGCCCCGATTCGGTCCCGCAGAGCTCCTTCGACCCGCCTCGCGACAAGGCTGCAGTCGCCCTCCTGACCGCCGCCCGCCTGACCACTGCCAGATGGACAGACCGGTGTGCAGTTCGGCCCATTGCCACCATTCGTCGCAATGACCGCCGCTTTCGCCATAGCTGCTCCGTGCACCGAACGCTCCCGGCAACGGCCTGCTGACCGCCGCCCGGGGAACATCCTTGGGTTCATCCGTGAATCGTTCGTCCCAACGCTCTTCGCGCGGCGAGTATAGGAGTGCCAGCACTGCTGTCAAAGCCATGACAGCAGCGCCGCCAAAAGAGCGACGGCCGCGTCGTTTCGATGCCTGTAACAGAGGATGGCGGCCTTCTTCGAGCGACGTCGCAGGCCCCAGAACACGGTGCAAAACCTGTGCGAAATCGCGAAAACACCGCTTCTTCCCGCGTGCCGCGCGTGTCGCAAATATTTCCCGTCGAAATTTTCTTATACTGCCGGTTCGCGAGAATGGCAGACACGTCGTGCGCGTTGTACGGGTCGTGCGAATTTGACCGGCTACGGTCTGCTCCTTACTCGCATTCATGGTCTCGTTCACGGCACGCATCAGGATGCGCACGATGCCCCTCCTTCGGATTCCCACTGGTCGGCTCGCGGTGTCGACGGTGATGGCAGTGGCCGTCTGTGCCGGCACCTTTGCGGGCGCCGCAGATACCGCCGCGGAAGCCGACACCGCCCTGCCGGCCCCCGCAGCCGCACCGGTGGAGACGGCAGCCCCTGCTTTCACGCCGGAAGACATTTCGATCGGCGAACCGATCTCCCTACCCTTTGCGACACCGCTCGCCTCGCCGGCCCCGGGGCGTCCCCCGATCCCACCGGCCACCACCGATTTCAGATCGCCTTATCCGACGTCTGCCGCACAATTGCCCTCCGTCATTGCGCCCGCCGGTCCCGCGGCCACCGTCCAACCGCCGCACGCACCGCTCCAACCAGCGGCCCAAGTGCCGGCCGACGCAAGTGCTTCTGCCGGCAGTGCCTCTTCTGATTCGGCTGCTGCAGGAACTGGCTGGCTGGGAATCTCCGTCGATGACACCGTGGTGACCGGAAGATTGGTGGTCGTCGAGGTGGCCCCGGATGGGCCGGCAGCCCGGGCCGGCGTCAGGCCACAGGACATGCTGCTGGCCATCAATGGCAAACACCTGCAAAACGGCGATGAACTGGCGGCGGCACTCGCTGCCATCGTGCCCGGCCAGCAGGTCAAGATGGCGGTGGGTCGCGACAATCGGGTCGAGGACGTCGTGGCGCAGGCCTCGCCACGGCCAGCCGCAGCGTTCTCGCGTGACTGGCAATCGGCCGCGATCAGCCAGAGCACCGCGCCGAATGCCTCCCGGGCGATTTCGCCCGCGGCGCGTCCAGAACGCGCAGCCCCGGAGAGACTGGCACCCGAGGCGACGTCCATAGGCCTGCTTCCCGCTCCGGCGGCCGTGCTGCCGGCGCCGACGACGCCAGACATGCTGCCCGCGGCCACGCTGCCAGCCCGCGCCGCAGCCGATGCCCTGCAACCGCCCAGCCCCATGGAGACACGTCCGACAGCGGGTGGCCGAACGGCGCTCGGGGTGCGAACGGTGCCGGTGGATCCGAACGTGCAATCACGGTTCCGCCTCTCGGAGGCCCAGGGCGCATTCGTGATCGGCGTGGTGCAGGATCTCCCGGCGTCCAGGGCCGGCGTGCCTCCGGGAAGCGTGATCGTCGCCATCAACCACCAACCGGTTCGCTCGCCGCAGGATCTGACGCACCTGGTGGCCCGCGGCCCCGTGGGCACGCCCGTGCCGCTGCAATACGTGCTTCCTGGCGGAGAATCAAAGCAGGCCGACGTGGTGCTGCAATCGCTCGAACAACCGCTTGAACGGGCATTGATCGGCAGCGACGAGGCCGGTCAGACGGCGAATCCTCCCGCGCTCCAGCCAACGCCCGTGACGACGCGACGCGTGCAACCCGCCGCCGCATACCGAGCGACCGAGCCCGAAACGCTGGCCCGAATGGAGGAGTTGCTCCGCCGCATGAGCAACAGGCTTGAGCAGATCGAGCGCCGCCTCGAAGGCCTCGAGCCCAGCCGCTGAGCCCAACCGCCGAACGAGCCGCTGCATGTGCTTCAGGCAGCCGGCCGATCCGACTGGCGTTCGGGAAACGCGAGGCCGAACCGCGACAATTCGTCGTCCAGCGAGACGCCGGCCGGACCGGGCAACAGCGACGACTGTCGTGCATGCCGAGACGGCTCCTTGCGAACGATCGTCTCGCACGGGCGATGCTCACGCGATCCCGCCCACGACTCGGCGTCGTCGGAGAGATGGACAAGCAACCGCTCCACGCCGGCCCTTTGCCGCTCCAGGGCATCCCGCTCCAGATCGGCAGGCACGTGGATTGCCCGGCTAACAACACCCCGCGCCCGAGACCATGGCCGGGGAATGGCAAACCGATCCCACGTGCCCAGCCGCCAGGGCCGTTCATAGCCGATCCCCATCGCCACGATCGGAATTTGCATCGTGCTGGCCAGGAAGATGCACCCCGGTGCCAGCCGCCGCCGCGGTCCCCGCGGACCGTCGGGGGTGATCGTGAGGTTTTCCCGCTCGGCCCGCCCCGCCAGTTCCCGAAGTGCCACCGAGCCACCCTTGAACGTGCTGCCTCGCACGGTGCCGAAGCCCATCATCACCGCCACGCGGGCGAGGATGTCGGCGTCGTGATGCCGCGAGAGCAGCATGGCGATATTGGAGTGCCCCCGCAGATACAGCGGCAGCAGGATGTTTTCATGCCAAAAGACGTAGATCTTCGTGCCACGGCAGGCTGGATGCACCGGATCGACCGTCGGGTCGCCGAAGTCGACGCGGTAGTCGAGCGTGCCCATCCATTGCCGGATGCACACCGTGGAGACAAGCGACATGGCACCGATGGCCAGCGGAGACTCGAGCTTCACGAATCCGATTCCTTTCTTGCACTCATGCCGGCCACCAGGTTCCCTCGAAGACTTCCTCGGCCGGACCCGTCATGAAAACATGCCCCGAGGCAGCCCACTCGAGTTCCAGCCATCCACCAGGCACCTCGGCCACAATGCGCCGCGCCGTCCGCCCGGTGAGGACCCCCGACACGCAGACCGCGGAGGCGCCGGTACCGCAGGCCATGGTGATGCCGCTGCCACGCTCCCACGTCCGCATCCGCACCCGATCGGGCGACCGCACCTCGACGAAGTGCACGTTGACCCGGCGGGGGAAGATCGCATGCGTCTCGATCCTTGGACCGATCGACTCCAGCGGCACGCGGGCGACATCACGGCAGTAGAACGTCACGTGGGGATTCCCCATCGAGACACAGGTCATCCGCGGGTCGAGCCCGGCCTCTTCCCACCAAGCCTCCGGCGGGCCGAGCGCGGGGCACGCCGCATCGACGACGCGGCCCCCGGCCGATGCCGCCGGTGCGTGCTCGGCGACCACCACCGGAATCTCGGCTGCCGAGAGGAGCGGTTCTCCCATGTCGACACGCACCCGCGAGCGGCGGGGCCCGTCGGGCGTGACCTCGAGCATCAGCACGCCGCGGCCGGTCTCGATCGACACAGGGCCCGCCGGCGCGCGACCACGTGCAACCACGAGGTGCGACACGCACCGCACGCCGTTGCCGCACATCTCCGACTCGCTGCCGTCGGCGTTGAACATCCGCATCCGCGCCGCCGCCACGGCCGAGGGCATCACGAGCACGAGGCCGTCTCCCCCAACGCCAAAATGTCGGTCGGCGATCCGCGGCGCGAGTGAAGCAGGATCGGCCGGCGTCGGCTCCGCGAAGCAGTCGATGTAGACGTAGTCGTTGCCCGCACCCTGCATTTTCACGAAATGTATCGGTCGTGTCGTCATCCGCCGTCCTCTTTCACGCCTGTCGCTCGTTGGAGTCGATGGTCAGCCCGTCCGCGAGTTCGCTCGTCGGCGGGCACCCAGTATGACCATCTGCCCGCCAGCGGGCCCAATCCTCTGTTCCGCGTCCGCGATCACCGTTGATTCTCCCGCCGCAACCCCGCGTTGCGCAGGCCGTCCTGGCCGCGCCGCTGCGACTGCAGTTTCTGGATGGCGGCGGCGAGGGTGGGAAACGCCTCGCTCGTCATCTCTGGATGCGGGAGCGTGCCGTCCACGTGGATCAGCATGAACTGGCCGCTGGCGCCGCCCAGCACCCGCTTCATGGCCGGCAACTGCGTGGCCGAATCGCCCATGATGGAGCGGAACGTCATGTGCACGTTGGAGTCGAAGTCGATCTCACCGTTGCCGACGAGGCTGATGGCGTCGCCGGAGAGTTCGATGTTGTCGAGATAGGCATGCGGCCCCTCGATCCGAAAATCGACGATGCTCGACCCGAACGCATTGAGGTCGGGCGCCTTGACGCGGAGCATCTTGAGCATCGCCACGACCATCGGCAGTTCGTAGATATCGGCATCCCGCAGCCGCACCTGCCCCCGGCCCACGAGCGAGTGGGCGCCGGCTCGGGAGCCGCTCACTTCCACCGTGCTGAAGACGCGGCCCCGGTAGGGGTGAGCGGCGGAAAGGGTGTCGCCCGCCAACCGTTCGAGGTCGGCATCGCCAAGCGACGCCGCCAAGGCAAAACCGCCGGGATCACCCGCCGCGACACTGCCGTCGAGGAGCAGCGTGCCGCCTGCCACGCGGGCCGACACCCGCCGCGGCGTCCCCTGCTCGCCGGCCCGGGCAGCCGTCGCACCGATGCGCACGCCACTGGCATCCATGGCGAGCGGCCCCTGCACCGCCGTCAGCTGAATGCCCCGCCACATGGCGCTGTCGATGGCCATGTCGCCGAACGTCTGCCAGGCGTTCTTGTCGGACTGTCCCCGCAGACGGATGCCGCCGTGCACGTGCTCGAGAGGCGTGCCGACGTCGAGCGATCCCTGCTCAACGTCGAGCTGCATGTCCCACGACGCCGCGGGCGAACCGGCGGTGGAATGGATGTCGAGCGACCCGGCAAGCGAGAGCAGGCCACGGAGATTGACCGCTGAGATGGCCTGCTGCAGTCCCACGGGCAGCGCATGCAACACGTCGTGATCGGCGCGGAACCGGTCGGCGGAGAGCTGCTCGAACGACACGTGCCAGCCGCCGCCGGGCACGAACCGACAGACGCCCCCGGCGGTGACGGTCGTCCTGTCATGCGTGCCGCGCACGCGTTCGAACGTGAGCAGCCCGTCCTTCCAGTGCAACTGCCCGCGGAGTCGCTCCAGTCGGTAGGGAAACCAGGCCGGCTCGATCGACACCGTGTCGCCCTGCGGCGTGGCCTCGATCTCGACCTCGGTTCGCCGTGCCTTCACGTGGTGTCTCACGGTCGCTGAAAACTCCGCGTTCCCCCGGGGATCGACGTCGTCCCAGATCTGCCGCACGCCGGCGGGAAGGGCGTCGCGCAACTCGCGTTCGAGCACGACGCCCGTGCCGGCCAGTTGAAGCGTGAGTTCGCCGTCGTTGTCGCCGCGGGGCACCAGCATGCCGTTGCACCGCACGACGCCGGTGTCGTTCGAGCCGGTGATGTCGCGGATCGTCCAGTGTCCGCGGTCCATCCGGAGGCTGCCCGACACGTTCGAC
>CAZOMJ010000149.1:0-44565 GCA_964581055.1 uncultured Candidatus Kuenenia sp. | reverse complement strand
CGGTGGATGCAACGCACCAGCCGCGGCCGGATCTTCACCAGCGCCCTCGGCATGGCCTGTTTTCTGCCGGCGCTCTTTGGCGTCGGCAACGCCCCGACGCTTGCCGTCGCGGTCGGCTTCCTCGTGCTCTTCGGCATCGGCTGGGGCTTCTTCGACTGCAACAACATGCCGATCCTCTGCCAGGTGGTGCGGCCCGAACTGCGGGCCACCGCCTACGGCGTGATGAACCTGGCGAGCACCAGTTGCGGCGGCTTCGCCGACTGGGGCTTCGGCATGCTCCGCGACCAGCACGTGCCGCTCAACGGCATCTTCGGCGCCTTCGCCGCCGTGGCGGCCCTCTCGATCGCCATCGTGCTCTGCATCAGGCCGCGGGATTTTGCCGCGCCGTGACCCGGCCGTGGATGCCCACGCGGTATTCAATGATCCGCTCACGTCTACCCCACGGCAACCGGCTTCGCCTAAGCCAGATCGAGCGGCACGTCGGCGTCGCCGAAGCGACCCACCTCCACGCCCATCCGCTGCATGAGAGCCAGGTGGAGCCGGCAGAGCCGGCGGTCCTCACGGCCGCGGAGGTCGTGCACCCGTCCACCCTGGATCGTGCCCCCGCCGCCGCCGGCCAGCACGATCGGCAGTTCCTTCGAATCGTGGGAATTGCCGTCCATCAGGCTCGAGCAGAAGAGCACCATCGAGTTGTCGAGCAGCGTCCGCTCGCCCTCGCTCGTCGCATCCATCTTTGCGAGCAGCCGGGCCAGGAGCGCCATGTGATACTCGTTCACCCGCTGATACTGATCGAGCCGATCCGCGTTGTTGGCATGGTGGCTGAGTTCGTGCTGGCCGCCATGAATGCCGCCGAGGAAGCCAAAGTTCATGTTGGAAAGATCGTTGTTGAGCATCAGCGTGGCCACCCGCGTGCGATCCATCTGGAAGGCTAAAAGCAGGATGTCGCACATCAGCTCGAGGTGCTCGCGGGGCTCCGTCGGGATGCCCGGGCCGGGACGTTCGAGCGTGGGCTTCGTGACGGTCGGCCGCCAGCCGTGGCCGCCGGTCTCCCGCCGGCTCTCCTCCGCCGACCGCTCGATCCGTCGCTCGAGCTCGCGGACGCTCGTGAAATACTCGTCGAGCTTCGCGCGGTCGCGGCCGCCGATCCGGCCGCGGAGCGACGCTGCCTCGGCCGCGACGAGGTCGAGCACGCTCGCGTCGGCCCGCCGGCGGCTGCCGTCGTCGAAAAGCTGGTCGAAGGCCTGTCGGGGCACGATCTCCTTGGGTGCCGGAGTGGTCGGGCTGCTCCAGGAGACGTAGGCCGAATAGATCTGCGTGTAACCCGCATCGGTGCTGTAGCCCGGCGGCTCGGTCCCCAGCACGACGCTCGGCAGCGGCGTCGCCCGGCCCATGGCCTGGGCCATGAGCTGATCCACCGACGTGCCCACCTCGACGTCCGTCGTGGTTCGCTTCACCTTCAATCCCGAGAGCACGTTCATCTTCGGGTAGTGGCCGTTGTCGTTGGTCGCGTTCGGATTCCAGAGGCCTTGGAAGACGTTCACCTTCGCGGCGTGCGGGGCCAGCGGCGCGAGCGATTTGGCAAACTCGATCCCGGCGGAGCCCATCGTCGCCCCCCAATGACGCGAGTTGACGCCGTTGCCCATGAAGAGCGCGGCGAACCGCACCGGCGGGCCGGCGGCCTCGGCAGCCGGGGCCAGCGACTCCAGCCAGGGAAGTCCAAGGGCCACGCCGGCCCCGCGGAGAAACCGGCGGCGGGAGAAATTCGGCAACTCGTGGGCGGAAACATTCATCGGCCAGCCTCCTGGTGGGGTGGGAGCGTCGCCTTCGATTCTTCATCGGCCGACGCACCCCGGCGATTGAGGAACTGCCTGCTCTGTACGATGCCCAGCACCGCCACTGAGATTCCGGCGTCTTCTTGCACGATCCGGTCGCGGAGGCTCTCCACGAGCGGCAGGTCCGTCGGCAGGACGGCACGGCCCAGCGCGTAGCCGAGCAGTTTGCGGCAGCATTGCAGCATCACCAGGTCGCGGCGGTCGGCAAGAAAGTCACGCAGCCCCTCCAGGCCGGTGAACTTCGTACCATCGACGAACTCCGCCGAGAGATCGAGCGGGGCGGAGGCGTCGTCGCGGTCGCGGCGGCGGCCCAGCACGTCGAAGCCATCAAGCGCGAAACCGAGCGGGTCGATCCGGTCGTGGCAGGCGGCGCAGGCCGCCGCCGCCCGGTGGGCCTTGAGCCGGTCGCGGATGCCAGTCCCTGCAGCGGCTGATTCCTCGAGCGGCGGCACGTCGGCAGGCGGCGGGGGCGTCGGCGTGCCGAGCACCGCGGTGAGCACCCAGTTGCCCCGGAGCACGGGACTCGTGCGGCGGGGATACGATGTGCTCGCGAGGATCGCGGCCATGCCCAGGAGGCCGCCGCGGCCATGTTCAGCCACTTCGACCCGGCGCAGTTCGGGCCCGGTCACCCCCGGTACGGCATAGAGGGTGGCAAGTCGCTCGTTCAGGAAGGTGTGGCCCGCGCCGAAGAGATCACGCAGCGGTCGGTCCTGCCGGATCATGTCGGCGAGAAAGGCCGTCGCCTCGGCCTCCATGTCGGCCTGGAGCTGGGGCGTGAATTCGGGAAAAGCCTGCCGGTCCACCGGCGCCCGCTCCGCGAAGCCGCGGAACCGCAGCCACCGGGCGGCGAACTCTCTCGCGAGCGCCTCCGACTTCGGATCAGCGAGCATCCGCCGCACCTCGGCGGCGAGCCGTTCGGGTTTGGCGAGGCTGCCGTCGGCCGCCGCCCTCCGCAGTGGCTCGTCGGGCAGTGACGACCAGAGAAAATAGCTCAGCCGCGCGGCGAGTTCCCAGGTGCTCACCGGCTGCTCCGCCTCGCGCTGCTCCTCGATGCGAAACAGAAACCGCGGCGCGGCGAGCACCGCGACGACCGCCTCGCGGGCGGCCTGCTCGCGGAGCCCCCCAGCGGCGGTCGCTTCGCCGGCGGCCACCGTGGCCCGGTAGATGCCGTGGAGCCGCTCCCGCTCCTCGGCCGAGAGCGGGCCTCGCCAAGCCCGCTCGGCGAACGCGTCGAGGTGGGCGAGAACCCGCGCATCCCATGCGGCCGCCTGATCGGTCGAGAGCGTCAGGCCGCCGGCCAACAGCCAGTCGCTGCTGAGCGCCGCGTGCATCGCCCGATCGCGGTCGCTCGAGAGTCCGAGCAACTGCCCTTCGGAAAGCCAGTAGACGCGTGGCGACGTCGGTGGGGTGCGGAAGTTTTCCGCGATCCCGGAAAGCCGCAGGCTGAAGTTTTCAGGGAACGCCTTCTTCATGGATTCGAACTCACGCATCAGGTTCTTGTGCGTGTCGGTGCCCCGCTTCCACACCGTGACCACGCCGGCGAGAACACCGGCAGGATCGGGCGGCTCGCCAACGGTCGCCAGCCACTGGGCGCTGGATCGGTCGGCCGCCGGGTCGTCGACGTCGAGCCGGCCTTTGCCCTTGAACGTCGTCGCCTCCCGCGGCACCGGAAGCGTGACGACGGCCGGAGCTGCGACGACGATCTCCGCGGCTCCGGCCACCCGGCCCGCCGGATGCTTGCCAAACCGGCCGGCCGCAGCGACGACCGCGTCGCGCTCATGACGAAGCTCGGCAGCCTCCCGCCGCAATTCGTCTCCCGCATCTTCGCCCGCTTCGGCCTGCTCGAGCTCCGCGAGCCGGACCTCGATCGCCCGCCCGCGTTCCTCGAGCCAGTCACGATATGGCTTCCAACCGCCGCTGATTTGAATCTGCAGGTCGCCGAACCGGACGATGTCACCAGCGCTGCCGTCGGCGGCATCGCCCACGACCACGTGCACACGATCGGCGCCGGCCGTGGCCGTGGCCAACGGCTCGCCGGTGAGGCTGTCCGCATCCTGTTGCCTCCGCTGTGCCGTCCCGGCACCTCGATAGAGATCGGGGTTATGGCCATACCACGACCGCCGCTCTGCCTGGATCGCCTGGAGACCTTTCGTCACGGTCTCGGGCACCTGATGGGGCGCCGTCGAATCGGGCGGGGGCAGACGTCGCCAGGCAAGTCGGGTGAGATCGAGGTAGCGGGAGACCGGCTCATCGGCCTGAAGAAGCGCCCACCAGTTGGCGAGGTAGTGCCGTGCCAAGCCAGCCTTGTCGGCCAGCGTGTCGAGCGAATCGGCACCCGTGAGGCCGCGGTGCGCGTGCTTCCAGCAGGCCAGCATGTAGTCGGCCTCGCGAAGATCGGATCCGTCCGTCGGCACGTGCGGTGCGGCCGCCTTCTGGTACCAGACGTAGAGCGCCTGCCCCGCCTGATCCCGCAACAACTCCGGACCGCGTCCGCCCAGCCGCTCCCGCTGAAATAAGATCCCCGTGCCGGGCAGGATCGAGGCGTGATCGGCGATGCGGCGGGCAGCGCCCAGGTAGCGGTCGAACTGGGCGGGGTTTACGAACAGCACGTCGCCGGTGTTGGCGAAGCCCTCGCCGCCCCCGCCGTCGGGCTCGAACTCTTTCGCCAGGCTGTAGTCGATGCCGGTGAGGTCGCGGACGGTTACGTCGTACTCGGCGTTGGTGAGCCGCCGCAACGTCACGTTCCCGGGATCACCGGCATTCGCCTCGATCGCAGCCCGCAGGCCTGGCACCAGCCAGGCGAGGACCGTCTCGCGATCGGCGGTCGCGAGTTCGCCGGCCTCCCGCGGCGGCATCCGGCCCGATTCGATCTGCTCGCGAACGGCCTGCCACGAGCGGAAGTCGCGGTGCAGGTCGGGTGCGGCGACGAGACGGTCGAGGGCCACGGCCGCCTGCGGCTGGTCACCTGAGTGGCAGTCGAGGCAGTTGGCCTGGACGATCTCCAGCGGCCCGGCGGCATCGGCTGCGAAGCAGCCGCCGGCGGCAAGCCAGGACAGTCCCAGAGCGACGGTGCGGAAGAGCAGGGAAGGCATCGGTCGGGTGACATACGGGGCGAGAACGGACCGAGCGAAATGCAACGCCTTGACTCGTAAGGATAGACACCGTCTGGAGCGGCTACAACCTCCACTGTCGGTCGTTCTGCTCATCATCACGAAGCAATCATGCCGAAAACGCCGCTTTCTTCCCGGGGCCGGGCGGGAGAGTAGCCGCCCGGTCGCTCGGGAGTCGCCGTCCGAATCGTCAGAGCCATCGGCTATAGTGGCGACATCACCCAGGGGAGTTGGAAGATGTCCACAAAAGCAACCCTTTTCACTGTTTTGTTCGTCGGCCTGGTCGCGGCCGCGGCGCACGCCGCGCCGCCTACGACCGTCGCCCCTCCGGCTGCCACGGCGGCGCCGACTACCAGTGCGAGGGCCGCTCCGGTGCGGATGGGCTGCGGCATCATGACGTTCGACACCGTGCCCAGCTGGGGGCTCGACGCGGAGGGACTGTCGCAGATCGGGCCGACGCACGGCGGCGTCGCCGTCGACAGCCGCGGCAACATCTACACGAGTGCCGACGCGGGCCTGTTCGTGTTCAGCCCCGACGGCCGTTTGATCCGCCGCTTCCTCGGCGGCGACTACACGCGGCTCCACGACATCGAGATCCGTACGGAGGCCGACGGCGACTACCTCTACGGCGCCCGCAACGCCAACGCCGAGGGGATCAAGCTCCACGCCGAAACCGGCGCCGTGGTGTTGCGGCTGCCGTTTCCCGAGGCGTCGGGCCTGCTGCTCAAGAAATTCGCTCCCACGGCGATCACCGTCGCTCCCAACGGCGACATCTTCCTGTCCGACGGCTATGCCAGCAACCACATCTTCAAGTTCGACAAGACGGGCAGATACCTGAAGCACTTCGGCACGAAGGGGAACGAGCTGCGGCAGTTCAACACGGCGCACGGCATGACGCTCGACACCCGCTACGATCCGCCCCGGCTCCTGATCTGCGACCGCAACCACGAGCCGAAGGGGCGGCTGTTGCACTACGACCTCGAAGGCGAGTTCATCGAGGAGGTGGTCACGGGCCTGGGGATGCCGACGTCGGCGTCGGTGCAGGGCGACTTCGTGTCGGTGCCAGACCTGCACGGTCGCCTCGTGATCCTTGACAAGAGCAACACGATCATGGCGGTGCTGGGGCACAACCCCGATCCGGCCCAGGGTCGGAACTACAACGTCCCGCAGGCCAAGTGGATCGAGGGCGTGTTCAGCGGCACGCACGGGTCGGCATGGGACGCGGAAGGCAACCTCTACGTGCAGGACTGGAACGTGGCCGGCCGGATCATGAAGCTGGCGCGGGTCCGCTGACCCGGATTTTCGGGACAGGAGATCAGGCTCGCTTGGCTCAACCTCGAGTGGCTGACCGACGGCACAGACAGGCCGCGAACGCCCGCGGCATCCCGGGGTTGGCAGGTTTTGGAAAGGTGACATATCATATGTGCGAACCACTCACCTCTCCGGAGACACCGATGACCGTTGCCGCCTCCCGCCACCCGCAGCTCGATCAGGCCACCCTGCTGAAACTCCGCCGCTTCAACACGCCTGCGGTCTACAACGGCTGGGAACAGATCACGACCCACGATGCGTCGCGGGAGGGAATCAGCCGCGAGCCGCTCACCGACTTCATGCCCGAGATGGGGCCGATGATCGGCTACGCCGTGACGGTGGTGGTCGAGCCGAGCAATCCCGCCCATCCCAAGCAGCATCCGGGCGCCTGGCCCAAATACTGGCGCTACGTCAGCGAGCAGCCGGGTCCGAAGATACTCGTCGTGCAGGACCTCGACCGGCCGCATGCCGCAGGGGCGACCCTGGGCGAGGTGAACGGCACGATCATGCGGGCGATCGGCTGCGTGGGGGCGATCGTGGACGGCGCCGTCCGCGACCTCGACGAGATGAAGGGGGCGGGCTTCAAGGCGCTCGCCCGGCAGCTGACGGTCGGCCATGCCCATGGCTGCCCGATCCGCTGGGGCTGTCCCGTCGAGGTGTTCGGCCAGAAGATCGAACCGGGCCAGTTGATTCACGCCGACAAGCACGGCTTCTTGGCGGTTCCGTCCGAAGACGAAGAGAAGCTGCTCGAGGCGACGGCCTTCATGGACGCCAACGAATGCAACACGCTGATTGCCGCGGCGCGGTCGGCGACCGGCCTGTCGATGCCGGAGCTGATGAAGCGGCTGGAACAGGCGGCCGATGCCTTCGGCGAAGCAGCCACTCGGCAGTTTGCCGCGTTGCGGGAAGGCCGCGCCGGCGTCAACGGCGAATGGGCCGGCAAGAAGTAGAAGCCGCACAGCCGCCAAGGAGTTGTCAGCGGCCAGCGGGACGGGCGGCCTTGCCGGAAGCCTTGGCTCGCTTCGGCTTGAGGCTCTTGGACTTCGCGCGGGCATAGCTCACCGGCTCCGGCTCGCCGGTCTCGTTGCCGGCGGCCTCCGTGAGCGCCACGATCCACGGGGCGAGATGCTCGCGGATCAACGCGTCGGCCTGCGCCGGCGACGCCTTCGCCAGCGACTCGATCAGGCGGGAGTGAACGTTCGCGGACCGGCCCGGAACCTCTGGCAGCAGTCTGTTGGCGGCGTGGTAGAGACTGTGCCGCATGACGTGCGTGAACGACTCGTAGAGCACGGGGCAGCGGGCCTGCTCCACGAGCAGGTCGTGCAGTTCCACCTCGGCCCGCCAGTTGGCCAGCGACCGCACCTCCGTCGCGTCGAGCTTGCGGGCCACCTTGAGGAGTTTTTCCTTGGCCTGGCGGATCGGCTCGCCGGCATAGAGGCGGGCCGCCTCCACCTCGAGCGCCTGCCGAACGTGGAATCGCCCGAGCGCCTGCGATGCCGTGATCGGCTTGACGACCGTGCCACGGCGGGGGCTCGTCTCGAGAAAACCCTCCCACTCCAGTTGCGTCATCGCCTCGAGCACGGGCATCACGCTCACGCCCAGATCGGCCGCCACCTGCCGGCGGTTGAGCCGGTCGCCGGGCGTGAGCCGGTTGGTGAGCATCGCCTCGTAGAGCTGCTCGTAGACGCGGTGCGAGAGGAGTGTGGATTGCATCGTATTTCGGAGATCGATCGGAACGCGTCGCTCCGCCCGGCAGATCCACGCGGGCGGCCACCGGGAGAGCGGCCGCAGGTTCGACACGAGTTAAGGATAAAAGATGGATCGCACCACCGCAAATCAGCCGGCGTGTGAGCCGCCAGACTTTCAGCCCGCGGCAAACGACCGCGACACGCGGTCAGCCGTCGCCGACACGCGGCAGCGGCGGCTGCATCCGCTTCGGCGAGAGCAGGATGACGGCCCGCTTGCCGTCGGTGTAATAAGGATCGCCGGTGAGGTTGCGGTGGGGTGCGTCGCGGGGGCAGGCAGCCACGCCGCCCACGTAGCCCGCCGCCTCCACCCGCCCCGTCAGCATGAGGTCTTCGATCACGTAGTCCCGCGACTCGTCGACATTGGGATCGATGCGGTGCGTCGTCAGGTTCCAAGCCTTCGTGGTGAACCGCACGCCGATATCGCGGCTCACCTGCCCCACCCACACCGGCTTCCCTTCGAAAGCGAGCGGTGTGAGCCAGAGCCGCAGGTGCAGCCGTTCGTTGATCGAGTGCCGCGTCCGCTGCAGGGCGATGTCCTGATCGCGGCCGAAGAGGTGCAGCGGGCTGACCGGTGAATAGCGGTAGTTCGATCCCCAGAGAAACGCCCGCACCGTCTTCCAACAGGTGGCCAGCGTGATCGTCTCACTCTCGTCCCACCGCGCGGCAAAACCGCTCAGGAGCGTCTCGAAGTCGCCGACGAGGACGAGGTTCACGGGGTCGCCACGCCGCGACTGCGAGGCGTTCATCGTGGCCGACGGCATCGCCTCCAGCTTCGACACGAGCGTGTCGGCGGTGCATGGCTCCACCGACGCGGCCGGCCGGATGCTGGCGAAATCCCTGCCGAGGTAATCGGCGGTGATGCCCGGCACCGGCACGGTGAAGAAGAAGTCGGTGGCGGCCGTTCCCGGCTCCGCGGCTCCGGGAGCGGCGACGTTGGCAATAGCGGCGATGGTCTGCCGGATCGTGCCCAGGGTGGTGAGCCGGACGTGCACGGCCTTCGTGCCAAGGTCGAGCGTGGTAAAGACGAAACCCTCGGCCGTCTCTCCCGGCGCGATCGCCCCCAGACGAAAGCCGTGTTCGCGGAAGAAGTCATCCATGCGGCCGTTGTTCAGCCAGGCCGTAACCAGCTTGAGCGGCACGAGCGCCAAGAGCGGCAGGAACACCCAGCCGATCGCCCCGAAGGCCGACAGCCGGCGGAAGATGGAAAAATGATTGACCCCCGCCGCCTCCAGCGGCGTGAAGTAGTTGGGGTCGATGCTCACCATCTGCAGCCGCAGGCTCTCGGGCGACCGATTGACGATCCGGAGAAACACCGGCTGGATGCCCCGCCTCGCGACATCCACGCCAAAGAACTGTCTGCCCTCACGGCCGGTCAGCACGGCGACGGTGACGACGGCCCTCGGCTGCTCCTGTGTCTGCGCCCGCGCCATGAAGCTGTCGCAGGCCGGGGCGGGCTCGTAGGGCGTGGTGACGAGCCGCCAGAAGCGGGCAGCCAGCGAGCGGATGATGCGGGCCAGATCCATGATGGTTCAAGACCGGACGACCGGCCGGCTCTCAACGTCTACCGATGTCCGTGAGCACCCGCTTCGCCATGCCGCTGACATGCGCACGCATGAGCTTCCGCGCCGCAACGGGGTCGTGTTTTTTGATCGCGTCGTAGATCTCCCGGTGCTGCTTGACCGTCGGGGCCACCCGCTTGGCAAGAACGACAGAATCCGTCTTGAAGTGATTCCAAGAGACGACGAGCGAGATGATCTGGGCGTTCTCGAAGAAGCGGCGGGCCACACGGTTGTGCGCCGCGGCCAGGATCGTCGAGTGAAAATCGATGTCGAGCGTCGAGAGCCGGCGGCGGTTTTTCGCCGATTCGAGCCACTCCACGAGCTTGGGCTGCTTGGCGATCGCCGTGAATTCGTCGCAGACATCGCGAAGCTGCTCGAGCTGGGCCGGGCTGGCCAGGCGGGCGGCGCGTTCGGCCGCGTAGGGCTCGATCACCTCCCGCATGTCGTAGAGCTCCTCCAGTTCCTGCGGGCTCACTTCGCAGAGATAGACGCCCGACTGCGGCCGGTGCTCGATGATCCCCTCCGCCTCGAGTTGCAGGAGTGCTTCGCGGACCGGACTGCGGGAGAGCCCCAGATCCTTGGCAAGCGACCGGTGCGAGAGCCGCTGGCCAGGGTGCACCTCGCCCCCCAGCAGCAGCTTGCGAACTTCTCTGTAGGCGGTCGACTTGTTCTCGATCACGCGGGCAGGAACCACGGCAGGTCTCCGAAACCGTCTGGCGGGCAATACTTTCCCTTACTCTACCGCGGCCGAGGGATGATGCCATCGCTCACCGCCTCGGCCCCCAGCCAGACGGCCCGGGGGGCGACGACCATAGCGACGACCGTTGACGCCGCCCAATGGCTCTGGATAGCCTGCTTCTGTTCGGACAGTCCAGCAGCGGGGAGACGCCTATGAGCATGATCAGCCGCAGACGGTTTCTGTCAGATGCGACGGCTGCCTCGATGGCCGCCAGTGCCGTCCCGGTCGTCCACGCTCGGCAACTGCGGGCTGATGCACCGGCTGCCCGTTCCCCGGTGATCGACACCCATACCCACTTCTACGATCCGACGCGACCTGGGGGCGTGCCCTGGCCGGGAAAGGGCGACACGCTGCTCTTCCACCCCATGCTGCCAGGCGGCTGGGAGAAACTCGTGCAGCCTCTCGGCGTGACCGGCACGGTGGTCGTGGAAGCGAGTCCCTTGGTCGAAGACAACCAGTGGGTGCTCGACCTGGCCGATCGCCATTCGAGCGAGCGGCTGCCCGGGATGCTCGGTATCGTCGGCGTCGTGGGCAGCCTGCCGCTGGGCGATCCAGCCTGCGGCGGCTGGATCGAACGATTTGCGAAGCACCGCCTCTACCGCGGCATCCGCGTCAACGGCGACAAACTGCTCGCGGGACTCGACGACAAGGCCTACGCCGCCGACATCGCCCGCCTTGCCGACCACGACCTCTCGATCGACATCAACGGCGGCAAGGTGTTCGCCGCCGCAGCGGCGGCCGCGGCGAAGTTCCCGCAGCTACGGATCATCATCAACCACATGGGCAACACCCCCGTCTCCGACAAGGGCCCGCTGCCCGAGTGGCGGGACTCGATCGCCCTGGCGGCCCGGCACGCCAACGTCTTCATGAAGGTCTCGGCACTGGCGGAGAACGCCGCCCACACGATGCGGATCCCAAAGGCGCCCGTCGATCCGGCGTTCTACGAGCCGTGGCTCGACGCCGCCTGGGCCGCCTTCGGCGAGCGGCGGCTGATGTATGGCAGCAACTGGCCGGTATCGAACAAGGCTTCGTCATACGCCGAGGTGCTCGGCATCGTGCAGCCGTATGTCGAGCGCAAGGGCCCGGACGCGGAGCGGTGGTTCTTCACGGAAGCCTCGCGGACAGCCTACCGCTGGGTCGAGCCCAACGCCTGAATCACGGGCTGCCCCCATGGGCCCGAGTCACGCCACGCGATGCTTTTCCAGCACGGCGTCGGTGAGCTTGCCGCCCACGCCCGGCACCTCGGGGAGCGTGTAGTGGCCGTCCACCACGCGAATCGGATTCTCCCAGATGTCGAAAAGCGACTCGTAGCAACACTCCACCATCGGCGTGTTCTCGGTCGCCGCCGCCAGCTGGGCGTGCACGTTGTGCTGCACGTTCGTGTGCGGGATCACGGAGAGGCCGTAGGCTCGGCCGAGCGCCGCCACGTCGAGCCACTCCTCGATGCCGGAGAGCTTCGTGACGTCGGCCTGCACGATGTCGACCGCCTTCTGGTCGATATAGTCACGGAAATCGTGCAGCGTGTAGATCGTCTCGCCGACAGCGATCGGAACGTCGAGCGCCTTGGCCAGTTCGGCGTGGGCCCGCACGTCGAATGGATGCATCGGCTCCTCGAGCCAGGCAATGTCGAACTGCTCGAGCCGCCGGCCCCAGACGATCGCCGTCTTCAAGTCCCAGACGGTGTTCACGTCGACCATCAGCTTGACCTTGTCACCGATCGCCTTTCGCACCGCCTTCACCCGTTCGAAATCCTCTCGCGGGTCGGGCCGGCCGAGCTTCATCTTCACCGCGTCGAAGCCCCGGTCGATGATCCGGTGCATGTCCGTAATGAGTTCATCGGTGCTCCAGGTGAGCCAGCCGCCGTCGGTGTTGTAGGCCTTCACCTTCGTCTTGCAGGGGCCGAGGTGCCGCCAGAGCGGCTGCTCTTCCAGCTTGAGCTGGATGTCCCAGAGCGCGAGGTTCATCGCGGCCAGGCCGACGCGGGCCACGCCCACCCTGCCGATGAAGTGGGTCGTGGAGTGCATCGCCTTCATGAGGGCATGCCGCTCGAGCGCCGGCTTCCCGACGACGGCCGGTGCGTAACACTCGTCGATCATCACCTTGGCGGCCTTAAGCCCCTTGGAATAGTTCCAGTTGAACCCGTAGCCGGTCACGCCCGCGTCAGTATCGATCCGCACCTGCACGAACTCGACCGAATCGACGCTCGACTGCGAATCGGTGATCGTCCGCTGGCCGAGCGGCACGTCGACGAGTACGGTCTCGACCCGCGTGATCGTGGGGGAGGATCCGATGCGGCCAGGGGCCTGGACAGACTGCGTCATCGACAGTGTTCTCCGCAAGCTGAAACGGCGGCGGACGAATTCCGCCCACAGGCCGCTCGGAGGATACTGTACTGACAGTATGCTGGCAATCCGACGCGATGGATGCTGGCGCAGCAAGCGCGAGCCCGCGGGCATGCCGACGAACAAGAGCGCATCGGGCTCATCTCGGCTCCCATTGGCATGGAACCGCGGCCCTGCGATCAGTCCTGCAACTTCGGGACCTTTCAGTCCGGCGAGAATCCCACACTCGGATAGCGGACGGGAACGAGCTCGCCTCAGGCCACCGGGCGGAGGTTTTCCCTCAGGACAGACGGATGCCGCACGGCGATCCGCAGCAGGCTGGCAGGGATTGCCCGCGTGAAATCCCCCCGATCCCCCGATCGAGCAGACCGATGCAATCGGCTGCGGGTATAACGGCTGGCCGTCGCCGACTGAAACACACCGAAACCAGGAGCCCCCACGATGCCTACGATTCAAGCCCGCGGAGCGTGCTGGCGACCCGGCTGGATCATGCTGTTGGTCATGGTGATGACGGCGCTTCAGGCCGGAGCCCTCGCCGGCCAGCCGCCCGACGGCTTTCTCTCGCTCTTCAACGGCACCGATCTTGCCGGCTGGCGGGGCCGTCCGCATCTCGACCCCCGCAAGGACGCCGAGGGAACTCCCGACGAACGGGACAAGCGACAGGAGGAGTGGAACGCCGACATGGCTGCCCACTGGACCGTTCGCAACGGCGTGATCGTGAGCGACGGGCATGGCGTCTTCCTCACCACGACCAAGGACTATGGCGATGTCGAACTGCTCATCGAATGGATGCTCCCCGCCACGTGCGCCGACAGCGGGATCTACCTGCGGGGCAACCCGCAAATCCAGATCTGGGATCCCGACTGCGAACGCGACTTCAAGCACGGCAGCCAGAGGGGCTCCGGTGGGCTCTGGAACAACCCCGCGGACTCCCCCGGAAAATTCCCGCTCGTGAAGGCCGACCGGCCGACCGGGGAGTGGAACGCCGCCCGGATTCGCATGCAGGGCGACCGCGTGACAGTGGTTCTCAACGACCAGCTCGTGGTCGACGACCAGCCGCTGGCAAACTATTTCGCCAAGGGGCAGCCGCTCCCCGCCCGCGGACCGATCCAGATCCAGACGCACGGCGCCCCGATGCACGTCCGCAACGTCTTCATCCGCGAATTGCCCGCCCCGGCGGAATGACGCCTGCAGCCGATGCCCCCAGTCATGACGACGGGAACCCAAATAGCAGAGGCGGGGCGTTCCACCTCCCGGTCGCCGCGATTATTTGTTTGAATGTATGATTGCTTGGAAGCCAATTTCCTGCAGGATGAGCAACCGATCTTGAACCGAGGAGATGCCATGCCCGTCAGTCCCGCCGCCGTGCCGTCGTCGCCGATCTACCGTGGCCCCCTGCCCCACGTGCACTGTGTTGAGCGGATCCCCGTCACCGTCTACGACCAGCCGGGCGAAGCCAGCCGGGCCGTGGCCCGCGAGATCGCCGATCTGGTGCAGTCCCGCGCTGCGGCCGGCCAGAAGACGGTGCTCGGTCTCGCAACCGGCAGCACGCCGGTCGCCGTCTACGACGAACTGATCCGGTTGCACCGCGAGGAGGGCGTGTCGTTCAAGACGGTCGTCACGTTCAACCTCGACGAATACTGGCCGATGCAGCCCGACGCGTTGCAGAGCTATCACCGCTTCATGCGGGAACACCTCTTCGACCACATCGACATCCCATCCGAGGCGATCCACATCCCCGATGGCCTCCTGCCGCGGGAGAAGGTGGCCGAGGCCTGCGCCCGGTACGAGGAGATGATCCGTGACGCGGGCGGCATCGACCTGCAGTTGCTCGGCATCGGCAGGACCGGCCACATCGGCTTCAACGAGCCGGGCAGCGCGATCGAGAGCCGCACGCGGCTCATCACGCTCGACAGCGTGACGCGATCGGATGCCGCCAGCGACTTCTTTGGGGAATGGAACGTGCCCCGGCAGGCGATCACGATGGGCGTGGGGTCGATCCTCGACGCCCGACGGGTCGTGCTCCTGGCGTTTGGCGAACACAAGGCTCCGATCGTCCGCAAGGCGGTCGAGGAGCCGCCGTGCAGCCATGTGTCGGCAAGCGCGCTGCAACAGCACGCCGACGCCCGGTTCGTGCTCGACCGGGCCGCGGCGGCCCGCCTCACGCGGTTTGATTCGCCCTGGCTCGTGGGCCCGCTCGATTCGATGGGACTCAAGTGGACCGATGCCCTCACGCGGAAAGCCGTCATCTGGCTGGCGTTCCAGCTCGAGAAGCCGATCCTCAAGCTCACCGACGAAGACTACGGCGAGCACGGCCTGCAGGATCTCGTGAGCAACCGCGGCCGCGCCTACGACATCAACATCGACGTTTTCCGTTCGCTGCAGGACACGATCACCGGCTGGCCCGGCGGCAAGCCGGGACGGCCGCGAAAGGCACGCGGTGCAGCACAGGCAGCGGCCACGGGCCGCGGAGCCCAGCCGGACGATTTTCCGAAGCGGGTGGTGATCTTCAGCCCGCACCCCGACGACGACGTGATCAGCATGGGCGGCACCTTCATCCGCCTCTGCGAGCAGGGGCACGAGGTGCACGTGGCTTACCAGACCAGCGGCAACATCGCCGTCTGGGACGAGTCGGCCGACAGGCACGTCGACTTCGTCGAGGAATTCTGCAGGGCGTTCGGTGTTGGCACGAAGCCGAGTGAGATCGCCGACAGGATCCGCACGTTCCTCCGCACCAAGTCCGCCGGAGAGGTCGACCTGCCGGAACTGCAGGCCGTGAAGGGGCTGATTCGCCGGACGGAAGCCAGAGCCGGCGCCCGCTACTCCGGCGTGAAGCCGGAACACATCCACTTCCTTGACCTCCCGTTCTACGAGACAGGGCGGGTCCGCAAGAAGCCGATCGGCCCCGAGGACATTGCGATCACCTCAAAACTCCTCGACCAGGTGAAGCCGCACCAGATCTACGCGGCCGGCGATCTCTCCGATCCGCACGGCACGCACCGCGTCTGCCTCAACGCGATCTTCAGGTCGATGGAGAGCCTCGCCGACCGAGAGTGGGCCAGGGACTGCGAACTCTGGCTCTACCGCGGCGCCTGGCAGGAGTGGGAGCCCCACGAGATCGACATGGCCGTCCCGCTCTCACCCGACGAGGTGAATCGCAAGCGGATGGCGATCTTCAAGCACGAGAGCCAGAAGGACCGCGCGCTCTTCCCCGGCCCCACCGATCCGCGGGAGTTCTGGCAGCGGGCCGAGGATCGCAACCGCGAGACGGCCCGGCTCTACGACCGCCTCGGCCTGCCGGAATACGAAGCGATCGAGGGCTTCGTCCTGCACCGTGCCTAGTCGTCCCCTTCGACACGTCCGCCTTCGACACGTTTCTGACGCACTCTCCGGAGTCATATGAACATGTTTTCGTTTTCTTTCGCGATGCGTTGCGGCCTCGTCGTCGCCTGCGGTTTCACGGCTCTTGCTGTCGCACCGACAGCCAGTCGTGCAGACGAACCGCCGGCGTTCACATCGCTCTTCAACGGCGGTGATCTCGAGGGCTGGCAAGGAGATCTGGCTGGCTACGAGGTCGTGGATGGCGAAATCCGCTGCAAGAAGGGAGCGGGCGGCAGCCTGCTCACGACCCGGGAGTTTGCCGATTACGTGCTGACGTTCGAATTCCGGCTGACGCCCGGCGCCAACAACGGCCTCGCGATCCGGGCCCCGGCGACGGGCAATGCCGCCTTCGACGGGATGGAGCTGCAAGTGCTCGACGACGGCCATCCGAAGTATGCCGATCTCCAGCCCTGGCAGGTGCATGGCTCCATTTACGGCGTCGTGCCGGCAGCCCGTGGCTGCCTCAAGCCCACCGGCGAGTGGAACACCGAGGAGGTGACCGTTCAGGGTTCGAAGGTGAAGGTCACGGTCAACGGCAAGACGATCCTGGACGCTGACATCGCCCCCTACCGCGACGGCAAACCCACGCCGGACGGCAGGCCCCACCCCGGCCTCGCCCGCACCCAGGGCCGCATCGGCTTCCTCGGCCACGGAGACGAGGTGCACTTCCGCACCATCCGCATCCGTGAACTCGCCCCGGCCACGCAGCCGTAGCCACACCGGCACGGGCGTCTGAGCCAGGGTTTTAGCGGCCCAATTGCTCTCGTCTGCCGCGCCGGCCGACGGTATCCTCCTCCCCGCCATCGCGTGAGAGGGAGCAGGAACATGAGCCCCGCCGACCGACCACAAGCTCCAGCCCGACTGGGCCGACGCAGCTTCCTCCGCTGCGGCCTCGCGCCGCTGGCGATCCCCGCACTGGCCGCCGCCGGCTGCCGCAGCATGCAGTTCGCCCGCGTGATGATGCCGGGCGAAGACGCCATGATCGGCAGCCACCAGGCCGGGCAAGAAACCTTCACCCCGTTGGTGAATGACGCGGTGGCGAAACTCCTCGCCAGGCACGTCGACGCGGCCGTGCAACAGGTTTCGTATGCGGAGGGAGCCGAGCCGCTCCCGCCGCCGACCCGCCGGATCTGCTTCGTCGGCGTCGAGAACAAGAGCGCCGAGGACATCGGCGATTTCAAGGAGCAGATCTACCAGTCGATCGACAGCCGCATCCTCGAATCGAGCGTCTTCCAGTCGGTCAACCGGCGATTCGTCGATGCCGGCCTCCGCGACACCCGCCTGCGGCCCGACCAGTTGCTCGTGCCCGAACACATGCGGACGTTCGCCGGGCACATGGAACAACAGGGCCAGCCGATCGACTACCTGCTCTACGCCACGATCACATCCGGCACCACCCGCGAGAATCGCGACTACCAACGCGACTATGTGCTGACGCTAGAATTGGTCGAGGTGGGCACGGGCACCTACGACAAGCAGTCGGCCGAACTCAGTAAGGGCTACCACCACAGCCGCCTGAGCCGATGGCGGGCCACCAATCCGCTGTCGCCATGATCCGGCGGCTCGCAAGTAGTTCAAGCATCCGCACACCAGATCGTTCACCGTCGGTCAGACGGGGAGCCGGGATCGGCGGAAGCTCGAGGAGCCTTGGGCGTATCCTCGCCCCGGCGACGAGACTTCTGCCGTCCCGGCGGCTGCATACCCACCGGCTGCATGTCAGTCTGCTGCTGCTCCTCTCTCTGATCACCCTGACGGGCTGCGCGACGCACATGATCCGCCTGCAGCCCGTGCGGGCGGCATTCCAGCGGGGCGACGTCGCCGAGGCTGACAGGCTGATCGGACAGGAGCTCGAACAGCGGGCGGGCGAGGAAGACCTGCTGCTACTCGACCGGGCCATGGTCGCGCTCGCGGATGGCCGGCCTGCCGATGCCGAACGTATGCTGCGCCAGGTTCGCGACAACTTCGACCATCTCGAGGAGGAGAGCCCCGCCGAAACGACCTGGAGCATGCTCAGCGACGACGACGCCAAGGCCTACCACGGTGAAGACTACGAAAAGGTGCTCATGCGGGCGATGCTCGCCCTCTCCAACCTCGTGCAGGATGGCGACGATGCCGAGGCCTACAGCCTGCAGGTGGTCGACAAACAGCAGCGCATCGTGGCGGCGGCCGCCAGACCCGACGGGACGAATCCCAAGGCCGCCTACCAGCAGGTCGCCCTCGCCCCCTACCTCCGCGGCATCATCCGCGAGGAAACGCACCGCGACTACGACGATGCCGTCCGGCATTTTCAGCTGGTGGTCGACTGGCAGCCCGACTTCGGACCGGGCAAGGCCAATCGTGCGCGTGCCGCGGAAGGGAGCCACTCCCGCCGCGGACACGGCGTGGTGCACGTCTTCGCGCTCGTCGGCCACGGGCCGTTCAAGACGGAGGTGGAAGAGATGCCGACGAGCACGTCGCTGCTGATCGCCGATCAGGTGCTGAGCACCCAGTTGGGAACCACGCTGCCTCCAACGGTCGCGCCGATCAAGGTGCCGCGGATCGTCGCCGCACCGGGCGCCGCCGGCAGCGTGCAGGTGGCGGTCGGCGATTGGGCGGCGGGACAGACGGAAACGATCACCGACGTCTCCCAGATGGCGATTCGCCAGCAGGAGGCGTTGCTGCCGTATTGCCTGGCGCGGGCAGTGGCCCGCCGGACCGTCAAAAAAGGCATGGTGTTCGGTGTCAAGCAGGGGCTCGGCATGCGGGAGGGGCTGCCGTCGCTGGCCCTCGACGTGGCGGGGATCGCCTGGGAGGCGTCGGAAAACGCCGACACGCGGTGCTGGAGCCTCCTGCCCGACCGCATCCAGACCATGCGTCTGGAGTTGCCTGTCGGCACACACACGCTCCTGCTGCGGCCGCTCGATCGCCAGGGGCAGCCGCTGGGCCAGCCGGTTCCGCAGACCGTCACGGTGGCCGACGGCCGCAACACCTACCTGCTCGTGCAGGCCACCGACGCAGGCCTCGTCGGACGCCCGCTGACCAACAGTCCGTAGGGTATGAAGCCGCTCGACGGCTCAATAGCCGTCGAGCGAACCGAACACCTCGATCATCGCCGCAGCCTCAACGGTGGTGATCCGGTCGGTGCGCCGAGTGGCCGGGGCGACGCAGCTCGCCAGCAGCAACTGCGGCTCGATGGCCGCCAGACCGCGAAACCGCCGGGCCGTTGCCGGCACCCGTGCTCGGATGGCGTCGGAAAGGGCCAGCAGCTCCGCCTCGGAACAGGCGTGCCGCGGCGGTGTGCCGTCTGCAGGCACCACCTCGCCCCAGGGTGGTCGCACGATCTCGACATGGCCTGCATCGAGCAGCGGCCGCATCCAGCGATGGAAGAACATCAGCATCAGCACGCCGCAGTGAATGCCGTCGGCATCGGGATCCATCAGTAACAGCACCCGCGCATACCGCAGCCTGGCCAGGTCGAACGCGGCGCCCCAGCCGGTGCCGAGGCTGTCGGCCAGCGTCATGAAGAGCGGGTGCGACGCCAGCTTCTTCTCCGTCGCCCTGATCGCATTGAGCGGCTTGCCCTGCATGGGAAGCACCGCCTGGGTCGTGGCATCGCGGACACGGGTCACGGCCATGGCCGCCGACTCCCCCTCCACCACGAACAGTTCCGGGACGGGCCCCGTCGCGGCGGCCGGCCGGCCGCCATGCAGCGTGCAGTCATCGAGCTTCACCGGTCCCGAGGGAAAAGGCCTGGTCATCGGGGTGATTCACGGACCGCGACGGCCTGGCCGGTGCGGGCCGATTCATAGCAGGCTTCCACGATGGCGACGGCCTTGCGGCCCTCGAGGCCGTCGAGCGTGGGAGACCGCCCGGCTTTCAGCGCTGCGACGAAGTCGACGAAGTTGCGGGTGTGGCAGGAATAGTTGATCGCCATCGGATCGGCGGCGCCTCCCGACGTGCTGCTCGACCCGCCGAATCTTTCCCGCGTGGCCGCATCGGCAGCGGTCTCCTCGCGAAACCGCCAGGTCGTAAGCTGCTCTTCGAGGATCTCCGCCGTGCCGTCGCGGCCTCCGAAGAGAAACCGACGGAGCTGGCCCGGATAGAGACTCGTGGCTGCTAGCAACTGGCCGAGTCCACCGTTCTTGAACCGCAGGATCGCCACGCAGGTGTCCTCGACCTCCAGCCGCTTCACGTCGTGCGACCGCACGGCGGAAAAGGCCACGACGCTCTCGACCGGATTCTCGCCCGGAGTGAGGTCGGGCATCGAGGCCCCGGCGATCCACTGGACCGCGTCGACGCCGTGGATCGACTGATTCATGACCGCACCCCCACCGTCGAGCGCCTTGGTGCCCTGCCAGCGGCCCGGGCCGTAATACGCGTCGTCCCGCCACCAGGGCACGTAGCTGGCCGCGATTGCCAGCGGCCCGAAGCGGCCGGCGGCTGCGGCCTCCCGCACCGTCTGCACCACGGGGTTGAACCGCTGCGGAAAGATCGCCCCGAGCGTGATGCCGGCCTGCCTCGTCGCGGCCAGCATCTGATCGATCCGATCGAGCGAGATCTCGAGCGGCTTCTCGCAGATCACGTGCACGCCGTGCCGCGCGGCGGCGAGCACCGCGTCGAGATGCGCGCCCGATGGCGTGGCCACCGTGACGAAATCGGGCCGCTCGGCGTCGAGCATGGCGTCGGCATCGCCATACCAGGTGCAGCCGAATTCCTGGGCAAACGCCCGGCCCTTCTCCTCGGTGCGGCAGGTGGCCGCCACGAGTTCAACGCCGCCGATATCGCCGAGGGCCCGCGCGTGCATCCGCGCGATCGCCCCGATCCCGATGATGGCCGCCCGCATGTTCTTCCTTTGCTGCAAAAGCCCGAGGCCATGCCGATGGTCGCGAACGCGATCCCGCCTGCCGTGGGTGCGACAGCATACCCCCCGCCGCCCCCTGCGGCGATCCACGCGGGCTTCCCGGCCGGCTTTTTTCCGTCATGATGGTGGGCGTCGGCCGAGTCGCCGTGATGGTCTGCTTCACCGGAGTTCTTTCGGAATGGTGTTCACAGTGCGTGTACTCCCAAGGGCTGCTGGAGCAGTTGGTCTGCTCGCGCTTGTGTGCTGTGGTGTCGCGTGTGCGATTCCGCCGGTTGCGGCCGCCGATTCGCCTGGCATGGCAATCAAGCAGGACCGGCATGGCGTGACCGTCGAGGTGGATGGCGGACCGTTCGCCTCCTACGTCATCGACGAGTCCAACAAGCCATATCTCTGGCCCGTCGTCGGCCCGACCGGCCAGCCGATGACGCGGGCCTACCCCATGCAGGACGTCGCGGACGAGCCGGCGGCGCAGCGGGATCACCCGCATCACCGCGGCATCACCTTCGGCCACGAGAGCATCGCGGGCTGTGACAGTTGGCACGACCGCTCCACCTTCGAACAGGCAGCCGCTCCCGCGGACGCAGCCGTTGCCGAACGCCGCCAGCAGCACCTGGCGCTCCTGGGCCGCATCGCCCACCGCGAGTTTTCCCTGCTCGCCCTCGACGCGGACAAGGCCGTGATTGAGGAGATCTGCGACCATCTCGACGCGGCCGGCAGGCCTGTCGCGGTGGAGCACCGCCGGCTCACGTTCCGCGCGGCGTCGAAGACGCGATCGATCGACATCGACCAGGAGTTTCTGGTGCCGCAGGACGCAGGCTCCGTGCGGTTCGGCGACAACAAGGATGCGGGGCTCTTCGTGCGGGTGCCCACGAGCATGGCGGTTGACTCGCGGCAGGGAGGCAGGATCGTCAACAGCGAAGGCCAAGCCGACGCGGATGCCTGGAGCAAGCCCGCGCGGTGGTGCGACTACCACGGCCCCGTCGCCGGTGAGCATCTCGGCATCGCGATCCTGAACCACCCGACCAGCCACCGGCATCCCACGCGGTGGCACGTCCGCAGCTACGGACTGTTCGCGGCCAACCCCTTTGCCAGCCGCGGCTACGACGCCGCCCTGCCCGACAGCACCACCACGATCGCGCCGGGCGAGACGCTTCGGCTGCACCACCGCATTCTGCTGCACGCCGGCGACGAACGGAACGCCGCGGTCGACGAGGCGTGGAAGCAGTACGCCGCCGAAACACCGGCGCCGATCGCCGCCGCGGACTAGGAGTGTGCCGTCGCGACCAGTTGCGACAACAGCGGCAGCAGCTGTTTCTTGCGGCTGACCACGTTCTTAAGCGAATAGAGGCTGCGGTCAAGACGCGGATAGTTGATCTCCTCCCAGGCCTCCGATTCGCGGGAGAGCAGCAGCAACGAGCCGTTGCTCACCACGTCGGTCACCAACAGCGCCGAGAAGTCGAGCCTGTGGCGAACGGCAAACTCTTCGAGCGCCGCCCGCAGTTCGTCTTTCCGTTCCCAGAAGAGGTCGAAGCCGGTCTCCTCGATCTGGGAGATCGAGAACCGCACTCCGTGCTCCGTAAACTCCTTGCAGTCTTCGCCGATCACGTCGGACGGCTTGCTTGAACGAAGCGCGGAGCCAATCTCGAAGAACTCGCGGGCGTATGCATCGAGATCGACACCGCACATGGTCCGCAGCCAGGCGAGAATTTCGCGGTCGATGTCGGTGGTCGTCGGCGAACGCAGGAACAGCGTGTCGGAAATGATCCCCGACGCCATGCAGAGGGCGATGCCCGGCCGCGGCACGATCCCAGCGGCCCGGAATTGCCGGGCCACCAGGGTGCAGGTCGAGCCCACCGGCTCATTGATGAACCGGATCGGCTGCGTCGACTTGAGGCCCCCACCCAGCCGATGATGATCGAGCACCTCGACGATCTCAGCCTCGTCAGCCCCGCTCACGGCCTGCCCCAGTTCATTGTGGTCGACGAGCACGAGCCGGGGCTTCGGTGGATTGATGAGATCGGATTTGAACGACAAGCCCACCAGTGCGCCGTCGTCGGACACTACGGGAAACACCGGCTGCGGTGAACGCTCCACGATCGTCCGGGCCTCGGCGACGCTCGCCTTCCCAGGGACCGTGATGACCTCGGTGTCCACCACCGGGTCGATGAATTGCGACGACTTGATGCGCAGCGTGGTGTTGAGCGTGTCGAAGGGGCTGAGAATCACCGACACGTTGCGGATCTTGGCCAACTCCACGAGCCCCGCGGAAAGCGAGAAGCCACCGGTGATCACCAGGGCCCGCACGCCGTGCTCGATCGCCGGGAGTTGAATCGTGGGACGGTCGCCGCAGACCACGATCAGCCGCTCCGCCGGAAACTTGTGCATCCGGTCGGT
Source organism: uncultured Candidatus Kuenenia sp. (assembly GCA_964581055.1). Classification (GTDB taxonomy): domain Bacteria; phylum Planctomycetota; class Planctomycetia; order Pirellulales; family UBA1268; genus CAMCQY01. The sequence continues at coordinate 21,309 of CAZOMJ010000149.1, read as the reverse complement.
GAAGCCCTCGGCGCTCATCGCGCCGACCATCACGAGCAATTGGTCGCGCTGCTGCGGTTCGAGCACGTGCTGGAAGCTGCCGCCGAGCACGTCGTGGATCTTCTGCAGGCAGGTCGTCACCGTCCGCAGTTTGAGCGGGTCGCCTTCGTCACGGAAGAAAAGGTCCATGAGGTGAAGCACGGAGAGCACGCCCACCACCTTGCGGCGGCCGTCCACGACCGGGATGGCCCGCAGGTCGGCCGCCTGCATCCGCTGGTAGGCGTCGTGGAACGAATCGCCGAACGAAGCCGTCACGATCTCGCGGCGGCACAGATCCTCGGCGGACGGCCGCACGTCCATCACGATCCGTGGCGCCGCCAGTCCGGCCCGCGTGAGCACATATTCAGTCCGCTTGTTTGGCGGCCCGCAGCATGCGGCCACGGCGTCGGGCCGCGTGGTCTGCTGGAGAAGATCGGCGTAGGCGATGGCCGAACAAATGGCATCGGTGTCTGGATTACGATGCCCGAAGACGAGGGTGCTCATGGAGGGAAATCACGGGTGCACGGGGCGAGGCACGGAACAAGGACGAGCGCAAAGGATAGGACACGGACGGCGCCATGCGAAGTCCAGACTCTGACCGCGTCATGGGCGGCCATGCTGCCGGATTTCGGTCGCCCGGATGGCGGAACAATGTCTCGCGGAACAACGTCGCCTCGGTGTTGATCCGGCCGCTGATCCGGCCGCTCACTTCTGGCCCGCCGCCGCCGTCCTCTGCGTGCCGCCATCCCACAGGCCCACGCCCACGAGATACCAGCCCTCCGGCGTCGACTGCATGCTGATGCCGTTGAGCCCGAAGTATCGCTTGATCTGCTCGAATTCGGGGAGCGAACTGCCATCCACCCTCTGCTTCTGCTGCGCAGACTCCTGCGACGTGCCACGCCGTTGACCATCCTGGGGCTGGTCGCCTTCCAGAACCCTCCTGAGCAACGTTCCGGCGAGGCTCTTGCTTTCGGGCAGCCGGCCGGCACGAAGCAGTTCATAGGCCGGCCTGATCGCCTTTTCCGTGCGGCTGAACGAACTCAGTGCGCATTCGCCACCGAGCAGACGCTTCAGTTCGGCGGCCACTTCCTGATACCCGCCATCCTCGACGATCGAAGACGAGTGCGGCTGAGCCAGCACGCACTCGAGGAAATCGCGGTGCGATGCCAGAAGAATATGACCGTGTGCCACAGCCACCGACAGGTTCGGCCAGACCGTTTCATCCTGCTGCCGCTCGCGTTGTCTGCTCCGTCGCCGACTAGCGGCATCGTCGCCGTCCGGCGTCCCAGCGTTTTTCTCCTGCGCGGCCGCGGGTTTGACTGTCTCCCAGATCACGTGCCCGCCGACCTCGACCTTCCGCATGTCCGACTCGGTCGTCATCCCCTTGGCGATCACCGCCGCCACGGCTTCCGGATTGCTGGTCTCGATCGCGATCAGCATCCGCTCGCAGTCCGGATCGATGGGAGACTCGTGATCGCTCGCCACCGCGCACCGTTTGCCAAGATGCCTGATCAGTTCGCCTCGCACGTCGATCTGCGGACCATCCGGATCCTCCTGAAGGCTGGCGATGACGTCCTCGAACACGCCCGCCTCGCCGACGACGTCGTCCACCAGGGGCTGCATCGAATCGAATGCGTTGGCGATATCCCACTCGAGCGACAACCACGACGCCGCGCCCCCTGGCACCCACGCCGCCGGAGCGAGACCGGCCACGTTGGGAAAACAGAGCATGCGGGCCGCCTTCTCGAAACGATCGGGGCCGTCTGCCAGCCGGCCGTTCTGAGGCGGGGCGTGGATCAGCGTGTTATGCCTCAGATCGACGTTGCCTTCGCCGAAGAACAGGTATCCACCGACGCCGTTGATGGCGTCGAATCCCTGCCGCCTCAGGATGGCGACGTAATCCGTCCCCTTCTTGTTCTTGTTCGGGGGATACGTCCGCCGGTCGGCGGCAAGATAGGCCAGCGGATCGACGAACCAGCGCACCGGCGTCGCCGCCGGGGGCACCCCCTTCCCGCAGCGTTCCATGACCTTCGCGAATGCCGGAACCCCGGCGAGCGCATCGGCGCGGCCACCCGCTGGGTTTGCCCTCGCCTTTTCGATCGTTTTGTCGTTCGTTTTGTCGATGGTTGCAGAAACCTCGCCGACGGCGTCGTATCCATCGCCGACGATGAGATGCCCGGGTGCCACGGCGATAACCAGTTGCCGCGATGGGCCGCTCGCGGCCGCAGCCGCACCACCGGCCGTCGCGGCCCCGGAGGCGGGAACCGGCACCGCGAAGGCCTTGATCGGAGGCGGCGCAGCGATGGGCTTGCCCCCCTTGGCGGCCACCCGTCCCAGCATGGCCTCCACCACCGGCTCGACCTCGGCCGAACGGCCCGAGGTGTCTATCAGTGCGACCGTCGCCAGTTTGCCATCCGGCCGTTCGATCACGGCCAGGGCGATCTCGCCCGCGGCGATCTTCTCGACTTCCTCGAGGGTGATCTCGAGTGTGCCGCGCAGCGGGTCGGCAGACATCCTGCCCTGCTGCCGAAGGCCATCGAGGAACGTACTCATGAGCGGATCGTAAACGAGGCCCCCAAGGGCTGACCGCTCGAAGCGTTTCCGCAGCGACTGGGGGTCTGCCACGCTCACCCAGACGCGGGTCGATGCCGGCAACAGCGTCTCGCTCGGCGGGAAGGAAGCCCCTTCGCCGCGACAGGGCACGAGCATGCCCATGGCGGCGGCGACCAGCCCGCAGACGACGCGGCCTGCCACACCCCATCCACGCCCAACGCTGCACCACTCCCTGTGTCCCGGCATGACAACCTCCCTGATGAATCAAACCTCACGGCCGCATCCGTCATTCTCGCGGCTAAGCGTCTGGCATCGCCCAGAAACCGCTTCACATTACGATAATCGGCCGCGGGCGACTACTCACCGGCTGGTGACCATCAGGCCTCCAAAAGGCAGGCGTATGCCGACATGCCGGCACCGTAGGCCGTCATCAGCACCTTCTCGCCCGGCTTGATGCCGCGATCCATGAGGTTCTTGAGGATGAAAAGCACGGTGGGAGACGACATGTTGCCATAGTCGGCAAGAACCTGCCGCGTCGGGGCCATCTGTTCTTCAGTCAGGCCGAGCGACTCCTCGAGAGCAGCCACCATCCGGTCGCCACCGGGATGGATCGCCCAGTGCTGGATATCGCCACGTGACAGCCCATTTCGCTCCAGCAGCTCGTCGATCAACGGCGGCACAACGGCCCGCACGACCTTGGGGAGCTGCACCGACAGCTTGTTGTGGAGTTTCCCCTGCTTGTAGACATACCGAACGTCCTCGCGGAAGGAGGTGTCGATGCATCCGGCCGAATCGACGATCCGCAAACCCTCGGGCCGGGTCCACAGCACCGCGGCCGCCGCCCCGTCGCCAAAGATCGCGTTGGAGATCAGCAGGCTCATGTCGTTGTCCATCTGGTAGGTGGCGCTGCACACCTCCACGGCCACCGACAGGACGATCCCCTCGGGATTCGCATGCAGGCTGTACGTGGCCAGGTCGATGTTGGGCAACGCCCCGCCACAACCGCTTCCCACGGCATCGAACACACGCACGCCTCCGCTGAGCTTCATCGCCTCGAGCAGGTATGTCGAAACGCCCGGGCAGATATACCCGGTGCAGGTATTGACGACGATTTCACGAATGTCGGCCGCCGACGCCCCGGCCTGACCGAGGGCCGCCACCGCCGCCCGCTGCGACAACGCGGTCGACCAGCGGGTGAACCGTTCCATCCGCCGGTCCGCATCCTCGTTTTTCAAGGAAAGGACGTCGAGCTCCGTATCGAACGACAGATACCGCGTGAGAATGCTCGGATGGGAAAAGACTTTCTCCAGCACGTCCATGCTGCGTTCGGAAAGCACATCGCCATAGTGGGCCCGCACGAGTTCCATGCCCCGTGCCTGCGCGACGCGGACCGGCGGATTGGCAATCCCCACAGCCGCGATCCGAACCGCTGGCTTATCACTGGAAGGCTGACGCACGCATCTCTCACTTTCGAAACGAATGAAACCGGTCGGCTGAAGCCACACCCCTCTAACCTACACGAAGCAGGACCAGGATGGAGCGCTCCGCCCGGATCAGGGACGAAATCGCCCCCCCGCAGTGGCCCCTTGACGGCACCACCGTCGCCGGAACACGATGGATTCAGGTCAAACACTGCTCGATTTCCCGAGCGAAGACCAAGGAAAGAATTATGTCGGACGAAGGAATTCGCGAACGCGTCGAGAACACGATCGTCGACGTCTTGAAGATCGATGCCGCGGAGCTTGGCGGTGACCAGCGAATTCGAGAGGATCTCGGCGCCGACTCACTCGATTCCGTGACGCTCGTCATGGCGCTCGAGGACGAGTTTGGCGGCTCGATCAATGACAACGACGCAAAGTCCTTGGAGACCGTCGGCGATGTGATTTCGTACATCAGCCGCCGTGTCGAGGAAAAAGCCCTGGCATGAACCGCCGGCGGGTGGTCGTCACCGGTATCGGCATGATCTCGCCGCTGGGCACCTCGGCCCCGGAATGCTGGTCGGCCCTGCTGGCAGGTCGGACTGCAGTCGCTCCCGTTCCGTCGGCGTGGCGCCGCTACGCCGAGACGGCGTCGACAATCTGGGCCCCGCTCCCTCCCATCGATTGGCCGACGCTGGGGATCGGCAGGATCGAGCAGATGCAACTCGATACGAGTGGGATGCTCACGATCGCGGCCTCTGCCGAGGCGATCCGCGATGCCGGCATCGGCACGGCGTCCGCCGACGCCAAGAAAAACACATTTCGCCTCGAAGGCCCTGACCCTGGCCGCTGCGGTGTCTTCATGGGCACGGGCGTGGGCGGCATCACCTCCTTCGTGGGCAACCTCGCCAACCACGTCATGAGCCCGCTAGCGAACGCCATTCCCGACCCGGCGATCCTGCCCCCCATGCCGCCCCGCTTCAATCCCTACGCCGTCCCGTCGATGATGCCCAACGCGGTGTCGGCCCTGCTGGGCATCCGCTGGTCGTTGTGCGGGCCGAACCTCACCTTCTCCCAGGCCTGCGCCGCAGGGACCGTGGCGGTGGGGCACGCCTTTCGGGCGGTCGCCGACGGCTCGGTCGACATGGCGCTCTGCGGAGGAGCCGAATATCTCGGTGACCCCTACGGCGGCATCTTCCGGGGGTTCGACATCGCCCGCACCCTGGTCGCGGAGAACGCCGACGCACAGCGGGCCAACCGCCCCTTCGATCGCGACCGCTCCGGCTTTTTGTTCGCCGAAGGCGGGGCGGCGGTGCTGGTCTGCGAGGAGGCCGAAGCGGCCCGCCGCCGCGGGGCGCGGGCCTACGCCGAGATCGTCGGCTACGCTGAAAACTTCGACGGCTACAGCATCATGTCGATCGACCCCTCGGGGACGCGGATCACCGAGATGGTCGCCGCTGCCGTGCAGGACGCAGGATGCGTGCCGGGCGACGTCGACTACGTCAACGCGCACGGCACCGGCACGGCCGTCAACGACGAGATCGAATCGTCGGTCATCGAGCGGCTCTTTGGCACGACTCCGCTCGTCACGGCCACCAAGTCGCTCACGGGCCATTGCATCGGAGCCAGCGGTGGCATCGAGGCGGCGGTGACCGCGTTGTCGATCTCCCGCCAGGAGACCCATGCGTGCCACAACCTCGAGCACCCGATCCGCGACCTCCGTTTTGCCCGCGAGGCCGGTCCCTGTCGGATCGAGACGGCCGTCACGCAGTCGTTCGCATTCGGCGGACACAATGCCGCAGTCGTCATGAAGCGGATCACCTGAGCGATCCGCCTCGTTCACCTCGATGTGCGGGCCTTCTTGCCGGTGGCCTTCTTGCCGGGGCCCTTTTTCCCGGCAACCTTCTTGCCGAGTTTTTCAGCGACCTTACTCCCGGCGACCTTCGCGGCAACCTTCTTGGCGGTCTTTTTGCCCGTCCGGGCCTTCGTGACGACGGCGGCCTTCTTCTTGGCGGCCACGGTCTTCTTGCCGGCCACGGTCTTGCCGGCCGCCTTCTTCGTCACCATCTTCCCTGCGGCGGACGATACTTTTCGGGCTGCCGGCTTCTTTCCACCAGCGGCCTTCTTCCGCCCAACGCCCACCAAACGCTGCGACCGTTCCGCTTCGGACACCTCGTCGAGAAACTCGTTGGCCGACAGGGCGAGGTCGGCGGCCGACAGCGGCTCCACCTCGTCGATGATGAACAGCGCCAGTTCACCCCGCTGCTGCGCCGCCGCCAGCGTCTGGTATTCGGAGACCGTCAGGTCGTCGTGATCATCGTCCTCGCTGGAGAGAAATTCGAACCCCACACGTGCCTTCGCGTCCCATCCGTCGACGTGAAACTCGACGCCGTATTCGCGAAACAGGAGGTTCCGTTCGATCGCATAGCCCCGCGCCCTGAACAGGCGGGCCAAAAGGTCGCAGCCTTCGGTCTCCGAGAGAAATTCAGACATGGGGACTCGCTTTCTGGGGATAGGGTGGCGGCTTTCCGAAGGCGGAGAATAGCCGATTCCGGAAATCTTCGCGACGCTTCGCGGGCAGGCGATTGGCGGGTGGAAAACCCGGTTGCCGAAATCGGCCGGTCGTGGCTAGACTCCGCGCCGGTTTCGAGTCCAATGAGTCACATACATCGCGAGGAAATCCGCCATGGGCAAAGGCAACCACTCCCAGAAAAATGACAAGAAGAACAAGAAGCCCAAGCAGGAAAAGGCAAAGCCCGCGGGCAAGTAGTCATCCACCGTCGCAGGCAGCAGAGGGCTCGCGGCAACGCGCCCCTGCCCTGTGGCGGTGCCATGAAAAACCCATTCTCTGCCCGGCATGCCCCCGAGAAGCGGCTGTCCGGGCTTTTGACATCTCGGGCGGACAAGCATGACAGATCGGGGCATGAAACGGCGGGCTGTGGTGACCGGACTGGGTGTCGTCACCTCGCTGGGCAGGGCGGTCGGCGGGTTCTGGGATCGGCTCGTGCGCGGGGACAGTGGCGTGGGACCGATCACGCTGTTCGACACCTCCGGGTTTCGTGTCCAGTTCGGCGGACAGGTGCCCTGGGAGCCGGAGCAAGAGAACATCTCCAACGCCAAGGACCTCCGGCGGATCGACAGGTTCGCGCAGTTCGCCATCGCCTCCGCGATCGACGCGGTGGCCGACTCGGGTCTCGATTTCTCGACGGAGGATCCCTACCGCTGCGGCGTGGCGATCGGCTCGGGCATCGGCGGGCTCAACGAGTTCGAGGCCCAGCACGAGCGGCTCCACACCAAGGGCATCGACAAGGTCTCCCCCTTCTTCATCCCGAAACTGCTGCTGAACACCGCCAGCGGGCATGTCTCGACGATGTTCGGGGCCAAGGGCGTGAACATCGCCACGGCCACTGCCTGCGCCAGCGCCGCCAACTCGATCGGCAGCGCGCTGCGGGCCATTCAATACGGCGATGCCGACGTGATGCTGACGGGCGGCAGCGAGGCCGCGTTGACCCCGATGGGATTGGCTGGCTTTCAGAACATGCGGGCGCTCTCCTTTCGCAGCGAAGCCCCGCAGCAGGCGAGCCGACCGTTCGATGTCGACCGCGACGGCTTCGTGCTCGCCGAAGGGTCCGGCGTGGTCGTGCTCGAGGAACTGGAGCACGCCCGGCGACGCGGGGCCCGCATCTACGGAGAACTCAAGGGCTACGGTGCCAGCGGCGACGCCGGACACATCACGCAGCCTGACGAGGAGGGGCTTGGAGCGTCCCGCGCGATGGCGATGGCCCTGCGGGATGCAGGCCTCGACACCGACGCCGTCGACTACATCAACGCCCACGGCACGAGCACCCCGCTCGGCGACAAGGCCGAGACGGCGGCCGTGAAGCGTGTCTTCGGCGTGCATGCCAAGCGGCTGGCCCTCTCCAGCACGAAGAGCCAGCTGGGGCACACGCTCGGAGCCAGCGGTGGCATCGAATTGGTGGTGTGTGCGCTCTCGATCGATCGTGGCGTGATCGCCCCCACCATCAACCTCGAGACGCCCGACCCCGACTGCGATCTCGACTACACGCCCAAGGTCGCCCGCGAGGCGCGGATTCGGGTCGCCATGTCGAACAACTTCGGGTTTGGCGGCCACAACGCGTCGCTCATCCTGAGCCGGCTCGACTGACGCCTGGTGGCGCATCTACGACCAACTGTCCACCGCGAGGCCGCGGCGATTCTCGTCGGTCGAAGCGTCGTTTTGCCCGGCAGCCTGCCGGCCCCCTAGCATGCTGCGGCATTTTTCAGGGCAATGCGTGGTCCACGCGTCGTCCACGCGTCGTTATGGAGGGCGACATGAGAAACCTCAACACACACCTGACTACAGGCCTCAACTGGAATGGACTGATCCAGACCTTGGTGCTCGTCCGCCTGGGACAGGAACTCGGCACCGATTCCCGTCTCGCCAGGGCGGTGCACGAACTCTTTGACGCGGTGCTGACGGTTCTGCGCTGAGCCATCACCCGCCCGCAACGCGAGCCGTCACTCCGGCAGGTGGAAGAATCCGATCGCCAGGATCAGGTAGACGGCCAGGAGCAAAACCCCCTCGAACCAGTTCGCCTTGGCATCCTGGATCAACTCGCGGGTGATCAGTGTGGCGAGCACGATCGCGACGACCTCGAACGATGTGAACGCCAGATCCATCGGCTGTCCGAGGAACCGGCCGGCGAAGACGAGCAGCGGAGCCACCAGCAGCATCAACTGGATCGACGAGCCGACCGTCGCACTCAGTACAAGCGACGGCCTCCCCTGCCGGGCAAAGTGGCAACTGGCGAGAATCTCCCCGATGCTGCCGATGCCGCCGAGCAGCACGAGGCCGCTGAAGGTGTCGGACAGCCCCAGGTGCCGGGCGGTGGGCTCGAGCGCATTCGAGAGCAGTTCACTCATGAGCCCGAGGAACCCTGCGGCCACGACGAGCGTCGTCAGGCTCACCCACGCGGGGGAACCCGGGTGCTCGTCGTCGAACGCCTCGTCGACCATGAGGCCGGTGCTGCCGCCGGTCGACCACAGCGTTACCGCCACGTTGATGCCATAGATGGCGACGAGCACGAACGACATCTCGAGCGAGAGGTCGCGGGTGCCGTCGGGTGTGCCCAAGCTGAACACGGCCGGCACGATGAAGCCGAACGCGCAGATCATGAGCATCGACGCGCTGACCCGCAGCCGCCGCGAGTCGAACTGCTGCTCGCCATGTCGCAGGCCGCCGGCAACGAGCGCCAGGCCGAGGCTGACCAACAGGTTGGCGAGGATCGCTCCGGTGAGCGAGGCCTTCACGACGCCGGAGAGCCCATGGGCGAGTGCGACTCCGCCTATGATCAGCTCGGGCAGATTGTTCAGCGTCGAGTTGAGCAGTCCACCGATCGTGGGTCCGAGTCTGGACGCCAGGTGCTCCGTGGCGGTGCCCATGATGCCAACGAGCGGAAGAATCGCCATGAGCGACGCGCAGAACACGATCGTCGGATGGGCGTCGCACCATTCGAGACCAATGGCCAGCGGCACCGCAGCGAGCAGCCACAGTCGGTTCATCATGCGTTCTTCCCCGACCGGCGGTCAGGCCAGTTCGAAGATCGCCTCGATCTCGACGGGAATATCGTCGGGGAGCGATCCCATGCCGACGGCACTGCGGGCGCCGATGCCGTTGTCGGGTCCCCAGATCTCGGCGAAGAGTTCGCTGCAGCCGTTGATCACGAAGGGATGCTTCTCGAAATCGGCCGTGCAGTTGACCATGCCGAGCACCTTGACCACCCGTTTGACCTTGTCGAGGCTGCCCAGATTGGCGAGGAGCGTGGCGAGGATCGTGAGCCCCACCTGCCTGGCCGCCAGTTTGCCGCCATCGGCATCATGATCCCGGCCGACGCGTCCCCGCATGAGCGTGGCATCTGGCAGGAGCGGCCCGTGGCCCGAGACATAGAGATGCGGCCCAACGACGAGGCAGGGCTTGTAGACCCCGACCGGCTTGGGCGCCGGGGGAAGCGTGAGGTTGAGGGCTTCAAAGCGGGCCTGGGCGGTGACGGGGGCCATCGATGTTTCCGACCTTTCGTGATGTGGTGAAATTGATATGAGCACGAGCACGCCCGCTTAAGATACCCGAGGCAGGTCTTCCGTCGATGGCCGCGATCAGATGTCCTGCATCCCTGAACGTCACCCGGTATTTGCCTTGCGCGAACCGGGCGCAGATCCTGCCGACTGCATGACGAGGGCCATACCGGGGGCGACGGACATACGAAGAATCGTGTTCAGGCCGTTTCTGTTCATATGGCCGGGGCTCCCGAGTGGTGACAGAGCGGTGATCACGCAGGCGTATGGTATCCTCTGCCGGCCCGCGTGCCCCGCCCACCCCAAGTCCGTCCCTTCCACTTCGGCATCGATCGCAGGAAGTTACGATGAGCGTGCCAGAGACCGGCCACGCCAACGCCGCACACACCTCCCACGCGGGGCACGGTCGGCCCGCGGGCCTCTGGCAACTCGCGGTCTGCTCCCTCGGCATCGTCTTCGGCGACATCGGCACGAGCCCGCTCTACACGCTCAAGGAGTGCCTCCACGTCGCCTCCACCCGCGGGGAGGCCTTCGACCGGCTCGACCTGTTCGGCATCCTGTCGCTCATGTTCTGGGCGCTGATCATCGTGGTCACCGTGAAGTACGTGATGTTCGTGATGCGGGCCGATCACAACGGCGAAGGGGGCATCCTGGCGCTCCTGGCACTCGTGCCCGAACGGTATCGCACCGGGCCCCGCGGCATCGGCGGCGTGTCGGGCATGACGCTCCTGGCCGTGATGGGCGCCGCGCTGCTCTACGGCGACGGCGTGATCACCCCGGCCATCTCCGTGCTCAGCGCCGTGGAGGGCTTGGCGGTGGCCAGTCCGGCTCTCAAGGAGGGCGTGGTGCCGATCACCTGCCTGATCCTCCTGGCGCTCTTCTCCATCCAGCGGGCGGGCACGGGGCATGTCGGCCGCCTATTCGGACCGATTATGCTCGTCTGGTTCTTCACGCTGGCCGCCCTCGGCGTGAACCAACTCGTCCGCGAGCCAGCGGTGCTTGCCGCGGTCAACCCCTGGTATGCCGTCGAGTTCTTCCTCCGGCACGGTCTGCACGGCCTGCTGATCCTCGGCTCGGTGGTGCTCGTCGTGACCGGCGGAGAGGCCCTCTACGCCGACATGGGGCACTTCGGCCTCACGCCCATCCGCAGGGCATGGCTGTGGCTCGTGCTGCCGTCGCTCGTGCTCTCCTACTTCGGCCAGGGGGCGCTCCTGCTCCGGGATCCGGCGGCCGCGGCCAACCCGTTCTATGCGATGGTGCCCGCTGGCCCTGCAACCTACGCGCTGGTGATCTTGGCCAGCCTCGCCACCGTGATCGCCTCCCAGGCACTCATCTCCGGGGCCTTCTCACTGACGCGGCAGGCGATGCTGCTGGGATTCCTGCCCCGTGTGACGATCCGCCACACCGCCTACGACAACGAGGGGCAGATCTACATCCCCGAGGTCAACGTGCTCCTCGGAGTCGGCTGCCTGGCGCTCGTGCTCACCTTCCGTGAGTCAGTGAAGCTCGCCGCGGCCTACGGGCTGGCCGTCACCGGCACGATGGTCGTGACCTCGATCCTCTACTACCTCGTGATCCGTCACACCTGGGGCTGGAGCCGCTGGGCGTCGCTGGGAACGCTCGCGCTCTTCCTGAGCGTCGACATCCCCTTCCTGCTGGCCAACATGTTCAAGTTCTTCGACGGCGGCTACGTGCCGATGCTGATCGGCGCGGCGTTGATCGCGGCGATGCTGATCTGGAGCCACGGCCGCACGGCGGTGATGAAACAGTATTCCGCCCAGTATGGCCCCTTCGAGACGGAGTGGCCGCAGCTCAAACAATCGATCGTGTCGCGGGTGCCTGGTTCGGCGGTCTTCCTGGCCGATAGCCGCACCCACACGCCGCCGGTGCTCGTGCACTACGTGGAGCGGTCGCGATCGCTGCACGAGACGGTCGTGCTCCTGCAGGTGATCGACGACCCACAGCCCGAGATCATCGCCGTCCAGCGATACACGGTGGAACGCCTCGGCGACGGCTTCTATTTTGTCGCTGTCCGCTTCGGCTACATGGAGCAGCCGCTCCTCGTGCCCTTTCTGCGCGAGGTAGCGGCCGCCGAAACGATCCCGCTCGATCCTGATACGTCCACGTTCTTCATCGGCCACTCCGAGATCACACCGCAAGAGGGTGGCCGCCTCGAACTGATCCCCGAGGCGATCTTCGCCTACTTGAAGCGAAACGCCGTCCGCGAGGAGCATCGTTACGGCATGCCGGCCGAACAGGTGATGGAGATCGGCGAACAGATCTCGATCTGAGACAGGGCAATGAATGCCTCACACTGCCTTGGTGGAGATTTGCGGAACGGCTCTTCTGGAAATCGCCATGAATGGGTCTGGAATTTGCGGCGGCTGATGGGGACACGCCACTGGATCATCACATCTCGAATTCGCCCCTGCCCCGCAGCCATTCGGAGTCGCGATCGACACTGCCGCTCTGTGCCATCTTGCCCTGGAACCAACGCTTCGCATCCCCCCAGAACCCCGTCGAGGTCGACATACGCTGGGTCATCACGAACAGGTCGCCGTCGTCGTAGAAGATTGACTTGGCGTATTCAAGCAGGGCATGGACTCTCTCCACGTGCTGCTCGTGCGTCTCGCCAAGCTTCTGCCTGACGACGCCGAAACGCCCCGAATTATTGTTGATCAGCCAGCGGCCGGCGTTCTGGTAGACCAGTTCACCACCGATGATCGCCTGGCCACCGCCGCTGACCCCGCCTCCGTCGTTAGGGTGTGAGAACGTGGCACTGAGGCTGGGATGGCCCGTGCGGCCCGCCTCCTTCATCTCGCGGGCATAACGCAGCCACCAGGGCTCGTTGCCCCGGCACTCGAACGCCTCCGGGTGCTCCCAGGGCTTTTCCAGCCCGACGACGATGTGGTTGGCGGGGTGCGTCAGAAGCCAGTCGTAGCGGACGCCCTGAACCGGCTCAAACCGATACCCGGGGTCGTCAGCTTTGGTCTGTGTGATATCTGTCCAAGCCGGATTAAGCCGAGTCGGGCCATCATCGCGGGCCTTCGCCTGGAATGGATTGCCCTGGGCATCCAACCGATGCGCAAGATCGCGATCCGACGGGTCGATATAGCGTGGGCTGCTACCAGGCGTCCGAAACGCGTTGTCTAATTCTGGGTGTGGAGACTCTGGTAGGATTTCTTTGGGACGTACTGTTTCAATTACGGCCGTCAGATCACGGCCAGTCCATTGTCAGGGCAACCCTAGTCAATCGAAGAACCCGACGTCGATGGCGGTGGCCTTTGCCTCGCGGACGGCGAGCACGATCTGCCCCAGGGCGAGCATAGCATCGAGGCGATCACCTTTCGGCTTGGCGGCGATATAGCTGCCGATCTGCTTAAAAATCTCCGACATGTATACCAGCCGATTATCTGCGCCTCCCCCATCCCACGGCAGCTGCGCATGATATTGGCCGAGCAGACGATCGATTTCGGCGTTCTGTTCCCGACGACGTGAAATCGCCGCGAACCTTACGTTCGTATCGCTCATCCGCTTCCACTGATCGACGGTGGGCAGTTCCGTCGTGGCCGTCGGCGGATGCATGTGCATCTCCCTGCGATTCCGCGCCTGCCACTCGAGCTTGGAGTTGAAGTAGCGGTCGTAATCGGCATTGGCCCGGATGATTTCCGTCTTCAGTGCGGCGGCGTAGTCCGCCACGCCCCGAGGAGTAAAGGTGACCCACGCGGCTGGAGGCTTCAGAAAAAACGCCGACTCCCCAGCTATCAGTGCCCGCATGACGATGCTGGCACAATTGTGCAGTGTGCTCACGAACTGATAGCCGCTCTCTCCGTGAAGGGCCTGATGATGCGCGGTCCGAAACCCACGCCACCATGTCAGCATCGCGTGGGCGTTCAGACCGAGCTCTCCCGCCCCCTCCACATGCAGGCCGATAATTTCGGTCGGGAACTGAACCCATTGCTTATGGAGACCGCCCCCCTCAGCCTCATCGGCGGCGAGGAGATCCATAAACTGCTGATGCTCGGCAGCACTGGCGTGATCGAGAACATTCAACGGGCCGGAACTCACGTCGAGCGGCTCGGCCGAAACCATCACCTGCCCCGGCCGGGGCGCAAACCGCTGGCCGTCCCGGCCGACGTGCAGGCCCAGCTGCGTACTGTTGCCGATCTCGTTCCGCATGTCGCTGAGCAACGTCCGCTCCCCACCGGGACGCCTGCTGAACCGCGTGGTCGGCCCCTTTAGAGCAGCCCCCGCCGGCCACCAGCTGATGTAGGTTTTCGCAGCGGCGTTGGTGGCAGGGTCGGCAGACTCGACCGATCCGTCCATCAGGATTGCGGCGTGGCCATTCGTACGGCCGCGATCACCGACGTGCGTCCAACAGAGAATGTCAAGAAAGTGTGACATGATTCCGATCACCTTGAATTGCTAGATGGAAAAAACACGAGAGTGTGCCGCCAGCCGTTGGACAGTGGGGAATGGCAAAAGCGTGGCTGTTGGCCCGCGACACACCGGGCCAAGATCCTGCATTCTTGTTATTTTTTATATACAACAACGACAGGCTGGGTGGATCACTCAAAGCACAACATAGTAAGTTTGTGTCCATGAGCAGGCCGTGCATTCTGCTCCACAGATATCCATACCCGAAGCTCGTGGGATGCTTCTGATCGGCAGTAAAAAGCAAGCGCCTACCCTAGGCATTGAGGAGACGAGGATCATTCGGATCGGCGAAATGAAAATTGTTTTTTGTGTGGCGTCTGGAAAAGGGGACGCAGCTCTTTCAATTTCATGAATGAAAGAAGCTCGTTTGTTTCAGCTTGGTTTGAAGAATCCTAAAGAATGTTGAATCCCTTTTGAGCGGATGCGTGATCAGATCCATCCGGCAGGAGGGATCGTACGGCACCTTCGAGACCATGCAGGCGTAATGCTCAGCGGCGGAAAAGAGATAATCGGTCGGGCCCATCGCTAAGAGCGATTTCAGCACGCTCAAAGCTTGCAAAGAATCCGTGCTGGGCCTGCGGAAAAAGCTCAACGCCCCTTGCAGGGTTTCTGCATATTCTTCCACGCCCTCCTTAACGGCCTCGAAGACGATGTCGATTGGCGATTCGAATCGGCCTACCAACTGCATCACATCTGACCGGTGATTGATAAGGTTTTCCATTTCCATCGGGGACATCGCCCGGGGGCTGGAGCCGAAGGCCGTCTTGCCGAATACAGCTACCGAAGCGGCTTCGTAGCAGGCGACGGCAAACTCCGAACAAAACATGTTGGGACGCACGTGGGAGACGCCGTGGCAGTAATCAAGAATATCGTTTAAGAATTTTTCGGTCGGCGTAGACGTCACTCTGTTCCGCAACGTATTGCTCTGAAACTGGGGGTCCCGAAACGACGACTTGGCGGCGCCGAAGAGGCTATAACCCCCACCCTTTGTGCCGGGTCGATTCGTTGCCAGAGCCGTTGCCACCGCAACGACGGCGCTACTCAACTGAGGATTGCGGCAGCGGTACACGATGTACCGTTCGTGTGCGCGGCTCTGCAGAGTCGCCGTGATGACGCCCTCTCCAACGGCTTCGGCCATATTGCCGTTATCGATGACGAGCGCCGCGTGCTCCGAGGTCGCACTTCCGAGGTTCTTGAAAATGAATTGCTCCTTGCGAGACAATAACCCACTATCAACCTTCACGACGTCGTCATATTTTGTGAGGCGCTGAGCGCCGGTGATCACTTTCTCAACGACGTGTTTTGCGGTCTCGGGAAAAATCTTCTTGATTAATAAATCCGAGGGCTGCATCATCACGAGCGGAATCGCTGGCAAACTGCTGAACTGCTGGCAGTTGTCGATGCTCATCGAAGGTCTCTTTTTGAAAATTCTCTTGGTATGTCATCGGTCTGAAAAAAGGGACGCAGTTCTTTCTACTCCCTCGCATGATTTCGCTGTCAGTTCGGGCACTCACCCACCGATCAGCACCGTCATGCCGCCTTCGGCAGCCGAACAAAGAGTCCTGACACCTTTTTCCCCGTCCCAGGGCAAGCCTGATCAATCGAAAAATCCGACGTCGATGGCGGCGGCCTTCGCCTCACGGACGGCGAGCACGATCTGTCCGAGGGCCAGCATGGCATTCAGCCGGTCTCCCTTCGGTTTGACGGCGATGTAACTGCCAATCCACCTGAAAATTTCCGCCATCAAGCCCAGCCGATTATCTGCGTCTCCTCCATCCCACGGCAGCTGCGCATGGTACTGACCGAGCAACCGATCGATTTCAGCGTTTTGCCCACGACGACGGGACATCGCTACGAACGTCACGTTGGCATCGCTCATTCGCTTCCACTGCTCCACGGTCGGGAGTTCCGTCGTGGCGGTCGGCGGATGCATGTGCATCTCCCTGCGATTCCGACCCTGCCACTCGAGCTTGGAGTTGAAGTAACGGTCGTAATCGACATTCGCCCTGATGATTTTTGTCTTCAGTGCTTCTGCATAGTCGGCCACGTCCCGCGGGGACATAACGAACCATCGGATTGGAGGCTTCTTAAAGAACGCCGCCTCGCCGGCGATCAGGGCCCGCATGACGATGCTGGAACAATTGTGCAGTGTGCTCACGAACTTATAGCCGCTCTTCCGCCCAACTAGTTCATGCTTGTGCGCGGAGCGAAACGCTTTCCACCATGCCAGCATCGCGCGGGCATTCAGACCGAGTTCCCCGTTGCCCTCAACATGCAGGCTGATGATGTCGGTCGGGAACTGGACGAATCGATGGTGCGTACCGCCCCCGTCATCCTCGAAGCCCATGTAGTCTTTCGTGAAAGCGTCGTGCTCTTGTAGGCTGGCGTAACTGAGAACACTCAGTGGGCCAGAACTCAGGTTAAGATCGGTCGTCCTCACGTTCACCTGCCCGTCACGCGGCTGGAATTGTGCACTGTCTAGCGCCAGCCGCGTTCTGTCGGTCATCTCATTCCGCACGTCGCTGAGCAGTGTCCGCTCCTCACCGAGCCGCATTGTGAGCCCGTGGGTTTTGCCCTTCTTGCCGGCGCCCGCCGGCCACCAACTGATGTAGGTCTTTTGCGATGCATTTTGGGCCGAGTCTGCAGACTCGACCGAGCCATCCATAATGATGGCTGCATGGCCGCCCCGTTTGCCGTGGCTTGTGTCATGGGTCCAGCAGAGGATATCGAGGTTTGGCATGATTGCAGTTCTCCCGCACTCCAGTTCTCGCGACAGATTCATCGAAGAGCCCTGCCGCACTCCCGGCAGCGAACACGACTCACCCGCCGATCAGCACCGTCGGGTAGCCGAGCGTGATCACGCCGCCATGGCTCGTGCTGTCGCCCATTCGCGCCGCCGGCAGGCCGCCCACCATCACCGTGGCGCTCCCCGTGATCACGTTACAGGGCGGACCGACGCAGATCCCCATGGTGCCCATCTGGGCCGCCGGCACACCGCCGATCAACACCGTCATAGCCGCGGGCGTGGCCAGCACGCCCCCGACGTGCGGCACCGGTCCCGTAAGCATCGGGCACGTCTGCATGTCCCCGACTCTCGCGGCTGGCTGTCCCATGGCTCAACTCCCTTCCCAGGTGTCACTGCCCGAGGCGATCGCAAACCCGGCGTCGAGTAAGCGCAACAGTTCCCGCTTCGGATCGGCAGGCGCACGCCTGGCCGCCGCGAGCTTGACGGCCCCGGCCGCCGCCATGCCCGCCAGATGCGGCAGCGGCGGCAACGGATCGAGATGTGGCGGCGCGATCGACTCACCGGCCAGAAACGCGGAAAGCGCCGCACAGCCCGCTGGTGACGCGAGCCCCGCCACGCTGGCCGCGTCCTGCGCCGCATAGGCTTTGAGCTGCTCCGGCTGCCGCACCCAGGCCTCGGCCGTTTCGAGCGTCCGCAGTTCCTTGGGAGCGGGGCTTCCGCCCGCCTCCAGACGCGCGACCCGACAGGCCCACCACGCGGCCCCGCGGCGCGAAAGCGACTGGGCGAGCACGCTCACTGCATCCTCCGCCAGCCCCGCTTTCACGAGCGCCCGGGCGCTTTCCAGAAGCGATCCACCCGCGAGCGTGCCGTCGGCCTGCTCGACCACGGCCACGACCGGCTCGGCGAGTTCGAGCTTGGCCAGCCGCATCCGCGCGGCTTCCTGTGTCGGATACTGTTCGAGCGTGGTGGCTGCCATGGTCTGCTCTTCCGTTGTCTGTGCCCTGGGTGGTCTGTGCCCTGGACGCTACCCGATCATCGTGATGGCGCCTTGCGCTGTCAGCGTGGCGCTGGCCTTCACCGTCGTCGTCAGTCCCTCGACCGTCGTCGATGTCGTACCCTTCACGCTCACCGTCAGGCCGTTGATGGTCACGCCCGACGCGGTGATAGCGATCGAGTTGCTGCCCACCTTCAGCGTGATGCCGGTCTGTCCCTCGATCGTCCACGACATCGCCTTCATCGTGCCGCTGCCGCTATTCACCTCCACGGAGTGGGATCCCGACGAGACCGTGAGCGAGTGGCCCTTGCCGACCGTGCTCGACTGCTTGCCGCCCACCGTGACGGTGTGGTTGCCCTGGGTCACGTCGAACGTGGCGTTACCCTTGCTGACTGTGTACGCCTCGTCTCCCGTGGACACCGTCGTGGCGTTGTCCTTGTAGACGGTCAGCGACCTGTTTCCCGCGGCGCAGCCACTGGTCCCGATCTCCTCGGTGAGGTTGTTGTAGACCTTGACCGAGCGGTCGCCCTTGTCCTTCGTGACGAACCCGACCTCGAGCGTGTCGTCGTTCTCGACGGTCCGCGTGAAGTTCCGTTCCGCGTGCAGCGTGACCAGTTCCGCTTCCTTCGTGTCGTCGAAAATGAGCTGGTTGGCCGTCGACGTGGAGCCGTCTTTAGTGCTCCGCGTCTGCAGGCCGCTCTGGGCGGCCTTCGATGGCAGGTCGAAGGGGGGCTTGTTCGTGCCGTTGTAGACCACGCCCGTCACGAGGGGGCGGTTGGGATCGTCGTCGAGGTGCGAGACCACCACCTCCATGCCGACGCGGGGGATGAACTGCATGCCGAACTGGGGCCCGGCGAGCGACTGCGACACCCGGATCCAGCAGGAGCTTTGCTCGTTCTTCTTGCCGTAACGGTCCCAGTGGAACTGCACCTTTATGCGGCCGTATTGGTCGGTGTAGATCTCCTCACCGGAGGGCCCCACGACCAGGGCCGTTTGCACGGTGCCCGCCGGCCACGGCGTATTCCGGGCCGGCCGCCACACCGCGTCACTCGGCACCGACTCGAACGAATTATCGTATTCGAAGCCCGACCCCGCCTCGGCCGACGCCTCATAGGCCCCGCGGATACTCGCCCGATGGATCACCTTGGTGAGCAGATATTTCTTGCCGCGCTCGGCCGAGTTCGGGTGCGACTTGATCTTGAACGTGTATCCCGGTGAGAAACTGCGGCAGGTGCTCGTGCCCGAGGCAACGCTGGCCGTCGCTTCCTCCTCCTCGATCCGCACCTTGGCAGAGGCATCGCCGTCGGGCTTCTTCTCGTAGAGGCCTGGGTAATCGAAAAGCTCCGCCTTGGTAGCACCCGAGTACGTCGACTTGCCATTGCCCGTGGCCAACAGGCTCGTCGTCGGTTCCTCGAAGGAGTAGTCGGTCTGGACGAACTTCCCGGGCCGGAAGGCATATTCGTGCCGCCAACTCGTGATCACGCCGGCCGTGGCCGGCGATGCAAATCCCTGAGACGTCTCGACCTCGGCCTCCTTGCAGTCGGTGAAGGCGGTGTTGGCGTCAGAGACCACCATCTTCAGCGACCCTTGCGCGTGCTCGAAGTGGTAGCCGATTCCCTCGTGCTCCATCAGCCGGCTCACGAAGGCGAGGTCGGTCTCCCGGTATTGCACGCAGTAATCCCAGGGCGTGTGGCTGCCCGTGATTTTCTTCGAGAGCGTGATTTCCGACGTGTCGCCGAGCACCGCCTCGACGATGTCGGGAACCGACTGTTGCTGAAAAATCTTGCAGTCGCTCGTGAGCGAGGCAAACCACAGACTCGGCACCACCTCGACCTGCCACCGGGTGAGCATGTCATCGCGGCCCATCCAGGAAAAGCGGCTGACATAGCCCGTAAACCAGCGAGGGGAGTTGCTCGCGTCATTAACCCGGAAGCTCACCTGCTTGCCGACGATCGCCGTGTCACTCAACGTCTCTGCGACACTCAGGCAATCAAGGCGAAAGACGAACAGTTCACCGAGGACTTCCTCCCCGTCAAATGCCTCGAGCAGGAGTTTGTCCTTGCCCAGCGGCGTCTCGATCGCCAGCGGCTGGCCGTCCTGGGAATAGCTTGGCATGGGAGCACCCTGGTCCTATTTCTTGGCGGCCCCGACGGTGTAGTTGTCGGTGACCTTGCCCTGGCTTGCCCCGTCCGTTCCGAACTTCCCGTAGGTCCACGTGGCCTTGCCGTAGGTGAACGACACACGCTCGGTCGGCTGAAGATGATTGGAATCGGCGGGATCCTCGAGGTCGTAGGCCGTCACGATCACGTCCTCCAACTCATAGACGAGATAGGGCTGCGTGCCACCGCCGGTCGTGGTGCACAGCTCGACCTTCACCTTCGAGAGCTTCTGTCCACTCACGCAGGCCTTCTGAATCTTCACCGTGGCGGCGTCGAGATCCTTCACCACAGTGATCTGCCCGACGGCCGTCGCCCCGCCGGCTCGCTCGCTCTGCTCGAAGCCGCCGGTCGCCCGCGTCAGCGGCGCCGACAGCGAGTGCATGATGCTCCAGCCTTTGTGCTTGGAGTCGGTGGCCTCACCCTCGAAGTCGCCGAACTTCACGAATCCGCTGCGAGTGCTGGCCATGATGATTTCTCCCGCGAATAAACTGCAAACCAGCGGACGGGGCCGTCACCCCGGGCTGCAAGCCACGGGGCGACGGCCTCCCGACATCGTCCGGACCGCCAACTACGACTTGTTGGCGCCCATTTCGTACTTCGTCTCGACGTTGCCCTTCTTGGAGCCGGTCTTGTTGTCGAACTCGGTGTAGGTGTAGGTGATCTTCGAGAAGTTCATGCTCGTCTGCTCGCTTGGCAGCGGCTCGCCCGTGCTGTTGCCGTGCACCGAGTAGCCGGTGAACACCACGTTCTCCAGCTTCCACTTCAGATAGGTCTCGGTCTTGCCGCCGGTCGTCGTGGTGAACTCGACCAGCACTTCCTTGTTGAACTTGCCGAGCGCACAGGCTTCCATCAGCTTCGGCGACGACTTGTCGAGCTGCCTGGTGAACGTGATCTCGCCCAGCGAGGTCTCGC
>CAZOMJ010000148.1:0-16702 GCA_964581055.1 uncultured Candidatus Kuenenia sp. | reverse complement strand
ACCGCCCCGGGCAGTTCGGCCGCTCGGCCGCTCACGGGCCGGATCCTGCCTGTGGAGATCGTGGCGTCGAGCGGCTACGACCTCGCGGGCGTGCCGGATGCATAGGAACCAGTTGAACCAACAAACCTGTTCGGCTCGACTGGTGTTTCTCTTCCAGCCGTGGCAACAAGATTGCATCTTGTTGGGCTCGGGGCTGGTGTCAGCACGTTGAAAACCTGCTGACACGAAGGAATCCAAGCTCATGCAGCAGCCTGATTCATTAAACCGTGTCTGGACCGTGCCGAACATGCTCTCGGCGGCGCGGCTCCTCCTCGCGATCGTGCTGTTCGGCGTGATCGAGCAGGAGCGGTATGTCGCGGCGACGGCGCTCTTTCTGGTGGCGGCCTCCACCGACTGGGTCGATGGCTGGTGGGCGCGGCGTTTTCATCAGGTGAGCCGGCTCGGCAGGATCTTCGATCCGCTCGTCGACAAGGTGATCGTCTGTGGCGGGTTTATTCTTCTGGCGGCCCGGGGCGGCGACTCGGCGATCCTGCCGTGGATGGCGGTGGTAGTCGTCGTGCGGGAACTGGTGGTGACCGCCGTCCGTGCGGAGATGGAACGCACCGGACATGATTTTTCGGCTGCGTTCTCCGGCAAGCTGAAGATGGTGCTGCAGTGCGGCGCACTCGCGCTCGAACTCGTCGCGCGGGCTGCGCCAGGGCAGTCGTTCGGCGGCGTGGGTGTTCGGACGCTTGCCGTCGCGGTGGCCTGGGCGGCCGTTGCGACCACGGTTTGGTCGGGCGTTGAATACCTCGTCGCGGCGCGGGGCATGCTTGCGAAGCCGGAGCCCGTCGATGGAGATCGAGGCTGATGGAGATCGAGATTCCTGACGTGGCCCGCGGGGCGTCCTCCGGGCAGGAACTGCTGGTCGCATGGGCGTTGGCTGCCTGTGGCTTCGGCGCCAGTCTGGCCGTGGCGTGGCTGATCGCGCAGCGGGCCCGCCGGGGCCTGCCGGCCGTGGACGCGAGGCCTCACAACAAGGTTATGTGGCAGGGTGCCGACGTCGCTGCCGCCGTGCTGTCGTTTCTCGGGTTTCAGATTCTCGCCGCGGAGAGCATGCCGGCCGATGCGTCGTTGCAGCTGAGGCTGGCGGCCGGCAGCACCGCCATGCTCTCCGCCACCGCTGTCTCCGCGGCGTACCTGCTCGCGCGAGGGGCGGGCTGGCAGTCGCTGGGGTGCGAGTTGGGGCGGCTCCGCGACGACTCCCGGCTGGCGCTGGTGGGGCTGGCGCTCCTGCTCGCACCGCTCTTGGGGCTGGCCGCGGTGCTTGACCGCTTCGTGCCCTATCGCCATGCGATCGTCGATTTTCTCAATGCCCACCGCGACCCGCTGTCGATCGGGCTCGTTGTCTTCGCGGCCGTGGTCGCCGCGCCAGTCGCCGAGGAGTTCCTGTTTCGGCGGGTGCTGCAGGGGTGGCTCGAGGGCTCACTCGAGCCCAAGGAGCCGCGGTGGGGCGGGGTGACGGCCGTCGCGCTGTCGTCGCTGGCCTTCGCGGCGGCCCACGTGGGGCAGGGCATGGGCTGGGTGCCGCTTTTTTTCTTCGGCCTGGTCGTCGGCTATCTGGCCCGTCAAACCGGCTCGATCGTGCCCGGGATCATCCTGCACGGCCTGTTCAACGCCGTCAGCGTCGCCTTGGTGCTCGTGCAGGCGGCCCCCGACGCGGCAGGGGGGGGCTGAGCGGGGGGGGGATGGTTGAAAAGCCGCCCCAGTGTGACGGTCGCTGAATCCTGGCAGGGGTAGGAACCGATCTGGTTGAACGGGCCGGGGTTCGCGAGAATTCCGCAGAGCGGTGCAGGGACGTGCCGCCGGAAGATCAGGGACATGCCGTCCATGCGCCGTTCGGTCACCACACAAGTCGTCGATGCGATCGCCTACGTGGCGGTGCGCGTGGCCATCTGCGTGGTGCAGTCGCTGCCGCGGAGCCTGTGCGAGCGGTTCGCCCGCCGCGCGTCCAACCTGCTTGCCAACCGGGTGAAGATTCGGCGGCAGGTGGTCCGCGAGAATCTCCAGCAGGCTTTTCCCGAGTGGACGCCCGAGCAGGCCCGGGAGGCGGCCCGTGGCATGTGGGAGCATCTGCTCCTGATGGTGATCGAGATCGCCCACTCCGAGCGGGTGATCCGCAAGACCACCTGGCGGCGGCATCTACGGATCCACGGCATGGAACGGATGGTCCGCGAACTCTGGGCCGACCGTCCGAAGGTGATCCTGTCGGGGCACTTCGGCAATTTCGAAATGTCGGCCTTCGTCTTCGGCCTGTTCGGGTTTCGTATCTACTCGGTGGCCCGCGAACTCGACAACCCGCTGCTCGACCGCTTCGTGACGAAGTTTCGCGAGGCGCGCGGCCAGATCATCCTGCCCAAGAAGGGGAGCGCACCCGACGTGGCCCTCGTGCTGGAGAACAACGGCGTAATCGGCCTGCTCGGTGATCAGGCGGCCGGCCCCAAGGGCTGCTGGGTCGACTTCTTCGGCCGGCCCGCCAGCGTGCACAAGGCCATCGGCGTGTTCGCCCTCTCCTCCTCGGCGCCGATGCTCGTCTGTTCGGCCACCCGGCGACGCCGCCTGTTCGACTACGACCTGCGGCTGGAGGGGGTTGCCGACCCGGCGGAGGGAGGCCCCGAGTCAGCCGACCTGAAGTCGATTTCGCAGTGGTATACGTCGCTGCTCGAACGGGTGATTCGCCGCGCCCCCTCGCAATACTGGTGGGTGCATCGGCGATGGCGGGGAGGCCCTGCAAAGGCTACAGTGAGCCGTGCCGCCGCGTGAGACGAGGGAGCTCCCACTGCCCCGATCCAGCCCCGGCCCCACCCGTTGAGTTCTTCCTCCCGCCTTGCCGTGGATCGATGTCGTGGACATGAGCGACTGGATTGCGATTGCCGAGGCTGCCGAGTGTCCGCCTGGTGCGAGCATCGAGCGGCTGGCAGGCGGGCGGATGGTGGCCATCGCCAACGTCGACGGGACGTTCCATGCGATCGACGGGCTGTGTCCGCACCAGGGCGGTCCTCTCGGCACGGGATCGCTGTGCGGCACGACCCTGACCTGCCCCTGGCATGGCTGGCAGTTCGACGTGACCACGGGTCGGCACCGTCTGAGCGCCACCGTGCGTCAGCCGGTCCATGAGATTCACGAGGACGCGGGCACCCTCTACGTCCGGTTCGCCGACGGCGGCCCGGCAACGGAGTCGCCCGCGTGATCGAATTCCGCTGCTTTCGCAACGACGATCCGCCGAAGCTGGCCGACCTCTGGCGGTCGGCCGACCTGGGACCGTCGGCGATGCAGCCGATGACGTCCGCGTTGCTCGAGGCCTGCGTCTTCTCGAAGCCGTACTTCGATCGGGAAGGGCTTATCGTCGCCGTCGAGGACGGCCGCACGGTCGGCTTCGCCCATGCCGCCTTTGGGCCGAATGCCGACCACTCGGCGATCGACACGAGGGTGGGCACGACGCTGCTCGTGGTCGTGGTGCCGCATGCCGAGCAGGAGCGGATCGGCGCCGTCCTGCTCGAGCGGTGCGAAGACTTTCTGCGGTGCCGCGGCGCGACGACCCTGATGGGCGGCGGCTCGGCCGAGATGCGAAGCTTTTATCTGGGGCTGTATGGCGGCGCGGACCTGCCGGGAATCCTCGACTCCTCTCCCGGCATGCAGGAGGTCTTCCGTCGGGCGGGCTATGCCGAGGCCGAGCGTATCGGCGTGCTCCGGCGGCCACTCGCCGGATTCCGTCCGCCGGTCAACCGGCTGCAGTTGGCGATCCGGCGGGCGACGACGCTTCGCGTGATCGACGAGCCGGCGCGGCGGACATGGTGGGAGGCTGCCACCACGACCGGGATCGCGCTGCGTCGCTATGAGCTGCGCGGATCGGGCGAAGACCTGCTCGGTACGGCGTCGTTCTGGGACATGCAGCCATTGGCTGCGGCATGGGGCGTGTCGGCGGCGGGCCTGATGCACGTGGGCATCGAGGGGGCCAGGCGGCGGCAGGGACTGGCCCACTACCTCGTGGCCGAGGCGTTGCACGACCTCGCGCAGGAGGGAGTGACGCTGGCCGAGGCGCATGTCACGCTGGGGAACGCCCCGGCGCTGCAACTCTTCACGAAGCTCGGCTTCGAGATCGCCGAGCACGGCACGCTCTTCCGGAAGCTCTAGTCGGGGGACGCCGGATCGGGCGCGTGCTTGACCGCCAGCATGGCCGGCGCGGGGCGGGTGCCCGAACCACTCGACCGGTTGGCGATCTCGAGGAATCCCGGCGGCGTCGCCTTCAGCACCAGGCTGCTCGCGCTCATGTCGAGCTTCGACGACACGCGGATACGGACGATGTGGGGCCGGTCAGCCCGCGTGGCCGTCAACGAGGAGCCGGTTGGGCTCCCCCTCGTTGAGTGTCGGACGCTCCGGTCGGCCGTTGTTGGTGTAGACGAGCCGCATGTGGTCGAGGCCCATGAGGTGAAGGATCGTGGCGTGGATGTCGTGCACGTGCATCCGTTCCTCCACGGCCCGCAGGCCCGCGTCGTCGGTGGCGCCGATCACCGTGCCCCCCGGCACGCCGCCGCCGGCCATCCACATCGTGAAGCCCGTGGGATTGTGGTCGCGGCCGTTGCCCTGCTCGCTCATCGGCGTGCGGCCGAACTCGCCCCCCCAGACCACGAGCGTCGTCTCGAGCAGGCCTCGGCGGCGGAGGTCGGCGAGCAGCCCCGCCACGGGCTTGTCCATCTGCCGGCAGAGTTCGCTGTGGTTTTTTTCGATCCCAGAATGCGCGTCCCACTTGTTGCCCGCGCCGTGATAGAGCTGCACGAACCGCACGCCCCGCTCCACGAGCCGCCGTGCGAGCAGGCAGGTGCGGCCGAAGGCGGCCGTCGGTTTGTCGTCGAGGCCGTAGAGTGATCTCG
Organism: uncultured Candidatus Kuenenia sp.; assembly: GCA_964581055.1. Classification (GTDB taxonomy): domain Bacteria; phylum Planctomycetota; class Planctomycetia; order Pirellulales; family UBA1268; genus CAMCQY01. The sequence goes on along the minus strand of CAZOMJ010000148.1, from coordinate 11,792 downwards.
TCTCCTCCGTCTCCTGCGCGAGATCCACAGCCGCGGGCGCCTCCGCCTGCATCCGGAAAGCGAGTTCGTAATTGCGGATCCGGGCGTCGAGCTCCGTCTCCTCGGGGAGCGCGGCGGCGTAGTTGCCGTTGAGCCGTGCGAGCAGGTCGAGCTTCGCCTGCTGGCGGCTCCCCGTGATCCCCTTCGGCGTGCGAAGGTTGGCGATCGGCGGCTCGCCGCCGGAGAGCTTCGTGCCCTGGTAGATCGCCGGCATGAACCCTGCGCCCCAGTTCCGCGGGCCGTTGACGACCTGCGAGTCGCTGTCCTGCATGACGACGAATGCGGGGAGGTCGTCCGACACGCTGCCGAGGCCGTAGGTGGCCCAGGCCCCGAGGCTCGGCCGGCCGCCGAGCAGGCTGCCGGTGTTCATCTGGCAGATGCCGCCTGAATGATTGATGCCGTCGGAGACGCAGGAGCGGATCACGGCCAGATCGTCGGCCTGCGTCGCGATGTGCGGCAGCCAGTCGCTCACCCAGATGCCGCTCTGGCCGTGCTGCTTCCAGTCGCGCCGATCGGCGAGCACCGGCGACCGTGCCTCGCCCATCGCCGTGATCACCGTCCCAAAACTCTCGGGCAGCGGCTTGCCGGCGAGCGTCTTGAGCGAGGGTTTCGGATCGAAGAGGTCGATGTGGCTCGGGCCCCCTTCCATGAAGAGGAAGATCACGCTCTTCGCCTTCGGGACGTGATGCGGCGGCAGCACGGCGGCGCGGGCCGCCCGCGGGCCCTGCATGATCCCGGCGAGAGCCACGGCGCCGAAGCCCGCCCCCGCCGAGAGGAGCCACTCGCGGCGCGACCCGGTTGTCGCGTTGCCGACCGGAGGCGTTGCGTCATTCGACATACAAAAACTCGCTCGAGTTGAAGAGCACGTGGCAGAGGTCGACCAGGGCCTCGTATCGCCGGAGGTCTTTCACGTCGGGCCGGGGAGTCGTGCGGGCGAGACTACGGCCGTGGCCGGACGAATCGGCCGCGAAGCCAGGTGTCTCCTCGAACGTCCAGTGGCCCACCACCGCGTCGGCGGGCTCGCCCTCTTCCCAGAGCAGTTCGTCGCGGGCGAGTGGACGGTTCGAGATCCGCACGTCGTCGATGAGGCCGTCCCACACGCTCGTGGCCCGCGACCGCGGGTCGGCCGCGTCGCGGCCGCCGATCGCAAGCCGGCTGGGCGAGGCATGGCTGCCGGCAAACGTGTGTGGCACGCTCCTCACGACGAGCGGCGCGTCGTTGTCGGAGAGATCCTTCACGAAGAACGTCACGGTCTTGTCGTCGCCCTGCGTCCGCACGCTCGCGGCCACGTAGTAGGGCCGCTGAAGCTGGAGCTGGATGTCGGAAGGGATGACGGCGTAGCCGCTGCCACCCGCCTTCTGATCCCCAGCGAGCTGCAGGATGAGATTTCGCGGCTTGTGCTTCGACTGCTCGCTCGTCACACCGAACGACCAGCCGGGCTTGGCCAGGTCGCCCGTCCACTGTGACGCGATCGTCCGCACCGTCGCGTCCGGAAAAAGTGATTGCAGGATCACGTGCGCCTCGATCGTGAAGTCGGCGGTCGGCAGTTCCGCACTGCTCGTGCGGAGGACGGCCTCGGGGTTGGCCGGGTCGATGACGGCCGCCTGACCGGCCCGCTGCGGCATCCGTTGGGTGAGCGTGATCGACTGCGTGGAGGGATCGTCGGTGAGCCGCCGCTGCTGCTCGGCGAGGAACGTCGTGCATTCGTCGAGCCGTGCCGCCTCCGGCTCGCGGCCGGTCACCCGCCGCACCACCTCCGCAGCCGCCTGCCGGTCGTCGGCGATGTCGAGCTTGTCGATCGCGATCGCGAGCGCCCTCGCCCTCGCCAGCATCCACTCGCCGTTGACGAGGTAGAGCGCCTGGAGTGGCGTGGTCGTGGCATTGCGGCGGGCGCAGCTGGCGTACGGATCGGCGCCATCGAAGAGATCGCAGAGGTCGTCGCGGGTGTTGCGGATGACGGTCGTGTAGACCGCCCGGCGAGGCTTGCTTGGCGGCACGCTCGGGCCGCCGGCGCTGCCGTCGAGCTCGCCCGCGATCATGAGCGCGGCATCCCTTACCTGCTCGGCATCGAGCCGTCGCGGGTTTTGCCGCCAGAGCAGCCGGTTCGCGGGATCGGCCGTGGGCCCCGCCGATGCGCCTGCCGCGGCGGCCCGCGACGACCGGCGGTAGGCGCTGCTCGTGACGACGAGCCGCTGGAGACGTTTCACGCTCCAGCTGTTCTCCATGAATTCGGCGGCCAGCCAGTCGAGCAATTCAGGATGCGTGGCCTGTTCGCCGAGCACGCCAAAATCGCTCGCCGTGCCCACGAGGCCGCGGCCGAAGTGCCACTGCCAGAGGCGGTTGGTGAAGACGCGGGCCGTGAGCGGGTTGTCGGGTGAGGCGAGCCACTTCGCGAGCGCCGCCCGGCGGCCCGTGGAGACGGGCTTTCCATCCTCGCCCACGAGCGGCTCGGCCGCGAGCGATGCACCGCCGAGCACCGTCGGCACCCGCGGCTCGATCTCACCAATCGACGGCTTGCCGGGGATCGTCGTGGGCGGCGAGACGGGGCCCACGTCGCAGACCGTGAGCGTGGTGGGGATCGGCGGGGGCAGCAGGCCCTGCGTCTTGAGTGCGTCGAGCTCCTTCTCGATCGCGTCGTAGGGCTCGCGATCCGCCTCGAGCAGCTTTTTCTTGACAAACGTCAGTTGGCGGCTGGCAAGCTGCACGATCTGCTCCTCGTAGGGCGTCCGGTCGGCGCGCGGCTTCAGGATGAGTGCCTGCACGGGCGGCGGAAACCGGCTGAATCCCTTCCAGGCATCGGGGTCGGTGTATGACTCTTCGATCACCCGTATTGTCCGCCGCAATTCGGCCGCGCGGTCGGCGGCGGCCCGGCGGGATTCATCCGTCGGCGGCGTGGCGACGGCAAGCGGCACGTTGTCCTTCCAGACCAGCGGCGTGAAGAAAGCCTGCAACGCGAAATAGTCCCGTTGGAGGATCGGGTCGTATTTGTGGTCGTGGCAGCGGGCGCAGCCCATGCCCATCGCGAGGAAGACGTCGGCCGTGACGTCGGTGACTTCGTTCAGGATCTCGCGGCGCTGCGAGTCGGCATCGACCTGGTTGTATTCGTAGGGCGTCTGCCGCAGGAAGCCGGTGGCGATGAGGGCGTCGGTGTCGCCGGGAAAGAGTTCGTCGGCCGCGAGTTGGGCCATCACGAACCGGTCGAGCGGCATGTCGGCATTGAAGGCCGTGATGCACCAGTCGCGATACCGCCAGGCGCTGGGCCGGAACGCATCCTGCCGGAAGCCGTCGCTCTCGGCGTAGCGGGCCAGATCGAGCCACCGCCTCGCCTGTCGCTCGCCGTAACGCGGGTCGGCGAGCAGGCGATCGACGAGCCGCTCGTAGGCATCGGCCGCGGGATCGGAGACGAACGACGCGATGTCGGCGGGTTCCGGCGGCACGCCGAGGAGATCGAAGAAGAGCCGCCGCGCGAGCGTCTGCCGGTCGGCCTCTGCGACAGGCTCGATCCCATCCTCGGCGAGCTTCTCGAGGATGAACAGATCGATCGGATTGCGGACATCGGCCCGCGCGAGACCATCGGGGACACTGGTGCCCGTCGGCCGCGGCGGCACTGCCGGTCGGCGGACAGGCTGATAGGCCCAATACGTCCGGTCGGCATCGCTGACGACGCCTTTCTGCTTCCGCTGCGGAGGGCCGAAGAGGGGCGCGGGCTCTGAGTCGGACGCCTCGGCTGCCGGCAGGCCGTCGGCGAGCAGTTCGACGGCGGTCTTCGAGCCTGGCCAGTGGGCACCGTCCTGCACCCACGAGACGATCGCGGCGATTTCGTCGTCGGCGAGTCTGCCGTCGGGGGGCATCTCCCACGACTCGTGGCGAACCGCGCTGACCAGATTGCTCGCCTCGGCGTCGCCGGGCTCGATTGCCGCGCCGGAATCGCCGCCGCGGAGCATGCCGATCAAGCTATCGAGCCGCAGGCCGGCCTTCTGCTTGTCAGTGCCGTGACAGGAGAGGCAGCGATTGGCAAGCACGGGCCGCACCTTCTCCTCGAAGAACCGGTGGGCGGCAGCGCGGTCGGGATCGACCGCTTCGGCGGCACGGGAGGGGGGGGGAATCGCGACGAGACCGGCGACGAATGCGGCGGCTACGAGGATCGCGGTCCGGTCGAAACCGGCCTCGAGTGTGATCTCACGACGTCTCATGTTCTCATTCTGAACACAACCGTTGGTTGGGGCCATTGTCGTAATCGACAATAGCCAGGCTCGAAAAACCGCCACTTTCTGCATCGACACGGCAGGCGAAGGGGGCAGTCGAGGGACGGTCAGCCTGCCTGGTTTCCGCAGACTGCCGGGGCGGCCTGTTTATCTGGCTGCCTCGCGTGAGCGGCGCTGCCCGCTTTTCCTGGAAGCCCGAGACGCGTGCCGACGGAATACGGATCGCTCTTCGTGGGGCCTCGCGGTGTCCCTCAGCTCCCGCTTCGGGCTTCACAAACGCGTGTCAGCCGCGGAGAAGGCCCAACTCGAAGCCGCGGGCAACGCACTGAGCGGTGTTGGCGGCGTCGAGCTTGACCTTGATCGCCGTGACGTGGGCCCGCGCCGTCCGCTCCGTGATCGCCAGCCGGGCGCCGATCTCATGGAGGGAAAGCCCGTCGCGGAGCAGGCAGAGCACCTCGAACTCGCGGGGCGAGAGCAGGCCGTCCTTGTGCCCGGTCTGCGCGACGTGTTGCGTTCGTTTGGCCAACGCGATCCGCCGGGCCATCGCCTCGCCGATCGGCCGGCCGCCGGCATGTACCTCGCGGATCGCCGCGAGCAACTCGTCGAACCGCACCGTCTTCGTGATGTAGCCTGCCGCCCCCGCCTCGAGCGCAGCGAGCGCGTCGGCCTGGTCCTCCGAAGAGGTGAGGATAAGCACGCGGGCCGCCGGGGCCACCCGCAGAAGCCGCCGCAACGTCTCGATGCCGTCGATTCCGAACATGCTCACGTCCATGAGCGTCACGTCGGGGCGGTGCCGCTGCCAGGACGCGAGCGCCGATTCGCCGTCGTTCGCCTGCGCGACCACCGTAAAATCTGGCTCATCGGCGAGCGTATGGGCGAGCCCCTCCCGGAAGATCGGGTGATCATCGACGAGCAACAGGCGGATGGTGGACGAGATGGCCATGCAGACGACTATGCGGGAAAACGTGGCGTAAGGAGTCGTGTCAGAATCGAGAAGCGACAGAATCGGCCAGCGGCGCCGGGAGCATGAGGATCACCCGCGTGCCGGCTCCCGACGCGGCCCGGATCTCGATGCGGCCGCCGATTCGCCGGGCACGCTCCTCCATGCCGCGGATGCCGAAGTGGCCCTCGGCGGTCGACCGCGTCGCCACGTCGAATCCGCAGCCATCGTCGACGATCTCGATGCGAGCAGAGCCCGCAGCGGAGTCACCGTCCGCCGTCCTCGCAGCGGTCATGCCGGCGACCCGGATCGTGATCCGCGTGGCCTTGGCATGGGCGATCGCGTTGGCAACGGCCTCGCGGACGATCCGCAAAACCTGGTGCTGGATCATCGGCTCGTAGCGGAGAACCGCCGGTCCGATCTCGGCAGCGTATTGGGACTCGGCATCGGCCTGCTCGAACTGGAGCGTCACGCTCGAGAGCGGTTCGAGCTGCGCGAGATCCGCCTCGATCGACTCGGTCAGCGATGCCTCCGCATGGACGGGGTCACGCAAGTCCCAGAGGAATTCCCGTGCCTCCGATTGCAGCGTCGTCAGCAGCCGCCGCTGCTGTTCGATCACCCGCCGCGAACGCTCATCGGTGAGCCGGTTGGCCGCGGCATCGAGCCGCAACGCCGCCGCGGCGAGGCCCTGGTTGAGCGAGTCGTGAAACTCGCGTGCGATCCGTCGTCGCTCCTCCGCCACCGCCTCGGCCTGCAATTGCTCCTCGATCACGCCGATCTGCCGACGAACCTGCCGCCGCAGGAGCATGGCCCACACGATCGCGACCGCCGCGACCGCCAGCGTCGCCCCGAGCGCCGCGGCCACGGCGAGCAGGATTCGCCGTGGCGTCCACCAGGAGGGCGCATGCACGACGATGAAATCGCCCACCGTCGGCAGTTGAAGCGTGTAAGACCGTGGGAAAGCGTGGTAGCTCTTGCCCTCGACTGCCGCGACGCGACCGATGCCGGTGGCCCGCACGAGCGAGCCCGTCGCCGCCTCCAGCCGTTCCCCCTTCGGCGTCTCGACCGCGTAGTCCACATCTCCGTGGCGAACCACGACACGCCCGTCGACCGCGCCGAGCACCGGGCCCTCGATCCACACGAGATCGGCGTCGAGCCTGTCCAAGTCGCTGCGCTTCTTGGCGGGGGCCGGCCGCGGCGGCGGCGGCTCGCCCGACCCGGTCACGCGGCACTCGGCCTCGGCCAGTTCGATGCTGTAGACGCCCATTTCGGGAAACCCCGCCGCCTCCACGACGTCGCCGGGGCTGATCGCCCTCATATCTGTCCGCACCCTCAGGCTCGCATTGCCATCGCGGAGGTACACGGCGCCATCGAGCGGCGGCGCCACGGCCGTGCCGCGGACGACGACGCGATGCTCACCGAGCGATCGGCTCGCAAGCTTGTCAAGCGGCACCGACGGCGCGTCGAAGGGTGTCGCGGGAGGTGGGGCGAGCACCTCGATGTCGCCCAAAAGCTTCACGCGGACAAACGGCTCGACCACCTGTCGCTGCTTGTTGACGTTGCCGACGACGAGACCGATGGCCCGCACCCGCGCATCGACAAGCCGCTGCGCCCCGGCCGCCGCTTCAATGTCGGGCGCTTCGAGTTCCAGGATCGCCTGCCCGCCCGCGGCGAAGAGCAAGAGCCGCACGGCCGAGTCGCCAGCCGGCGCGACCCGGCGGACGACCCCGTCGATCGTGACGCGACGGTAGTGGAAGCGGCCCGTCCCGAGATCCGCCGGCTCGATCGGCGTCGCCTCCGGCGCGGAACCATGGCCGATCACCGTGACACGCTCGGGCTTGATGCCGCCGATGATTACGCCGTGCTTCGCGAGGCCCTCGACGCGGACGATGTCGCCCGGCTGCACGATGGGGCTGATTCCGCCGAAGACGAACGTCACACCCGTCGCATCGGCCACGAAGATGCTCCGCGTCGGATCCTGGTACGACACGGGCCCCTCGAAGACGATGCGTGCAGGGGCGGCATCGGCCGCGGTCGATTCCTCGGCGATCTCGGCGGCCGTCCGCAGCACGCGGGCCGACGGCTCGTCAGCGGCGGCACACGCGGCGAGCGCGGCGATGCCCGCGAGCACGAAGCATCCGCCGCCCAGGCCGGGCGGACGGACGGTGTAGGCAGGCGGTCGCGTCTGCATGGGAACGGCCTCGGGAAGATCGTGCAGCGAATCCCCATCATACGTCGAACGCGTTCATTCGCTCATTCCTCCCCGCGACGAAGGTTCGTCGCAGCCCAGAACGAGGCCGTGCGGCTTTTCTACCGTGAGACGAGCCTACGGCGGCCATCTCGCATGCGTGGGGAGAGACCGATCACGTGGGTGCGATGCTGGTGGGCAACGATGCCGAACACTTCGAGTTTGTTTCGCCTCACCGGACAGGGAATCCGCGTGAGCGTCGGCTCATCGGCGCCGATGGCGAGGGCGGACTGACGGGCGGCCCTGAGCAGGAGACGGAGACGCTTGTCGTGAAGTTTCGTAACGCCGACATGCCGCACCAGGGCCGTTGAAACGCTGGACATCACCGACGTGCGTGGCGTGACCGGCCGCGACATGACGAATGCCCGGGACACGCATGCCCGGGACACGCATGCAGCCTGATCCGAGATAGCCAGAAGCGACGGGTAGTCCCGCCGGCCAACCCTCGGGATCAGCGAGCAGTTTTCGCCTCGAGCACGCGGTAGTCGCGGGGGCGGATCACGACCCGGGCCTTCGATCCCTCCGCCTTGAATGCCAGCCGGCCCTTCGCGCGGCCCTCGGGAGACGTGCCTTCCAGCAGGTCGCCGATCGCCCGGCTGTCGAGAAGCCCGTCGCGCGATTGATGCACGCACGCCGTGGACCGGGCTATCCTTGCTCGCTCGCGTCGCGACCGTCACCCGCGTTGACACGCCTGCCAGCACAACCAGCCAACTATTTCACAGCGAGGACTGCACCAACTTCTTCGCCGGAGAGTACGATCCGGTCGATCCGAACGGAGGTGCCGCGGTTGACGCCTATGTCGACCGGATTGCGGCCGGCGGTGTGACCGCGTTTCTCTGCAATACCAGTGCCGAACGGACCACCTATGCAAGTGCCGTCTGGGAGCCGTTCTGGAACGGCTACGACCCGGATGGAGCAGACGACCAGCGATATCTGTCGGGCATCGGCGAACCGGGGTCTGCGGGTGTGAAGTCTAGGCGGCGATTGCTCGACGGCACGGGCATCATGCTGCTGGGCGGTCTGGAGGTGCTCATCCGCCCCTACCGTGCGGCGGATCAACGGGGCGTGGCGCCCGAGGAGGCGATCGGTGTGGCCGCGCAGATCGTGCACGACGGGGCAGATGGAGTCTATCTCTTCAACTATTTTCCCGACGGCAGCGCGACGGGCAACGCCTCGGGCTGGTGGCAACGCGTTGAGCAGCCCGAAAAAGGTGCCAGCCAAATAATTTGGGGAACCCGCCCTCCAGAGTTTCTTAGCTTGCCCACATTTTGTGGCTGGCACCTTTGTCGGCACCTTTGTCGGTCGGACCTCTGACGCCGCCTTCGAGTGTCATGCGAGGATGCCCTTCACGACCTCGCCATGCACGTCGGTAAGCCTGAAGTCGCGGCCCTGGAAACGGAAGGTGAGCGACTCGTGCCGAAGGCCGAGGAGGTGGAGGATCGTCGCCTGCAAGTCGTGCACCGCCACGGGGTTCTCCGCAATGCGGTAGCCAAGCTCGCAGGTCGCGCTGTAGGTGAGCCCTCGCTTCAATCCGCCGCCGGCCATCCAGATCGTGAAGGCGTCCTTGTGGTGATCGCGGCCGACGAGTTTGCGGTCGGGGTTACCCTCGAGCAAAGGTGCATTCCCGAAACCGAGTCACTTGACGGCACTAGGGTACTCAGCCCGCAGGTTGAAGGAGAACCCTGCCTCCTCGATCCGCCCAGCCTTCACGGTGGCCCGCCCTGGTTCGCGTCTCGCGCCTGCATTTCGGCGAACGCGGCTTTCACAACTTTCAGTTCCTCGTCGTACATGGCCGTGGGGAAGAACGTGGGCGGCGTGGCCCACGCATACCCGAAGAAATCGCAGCCTTTGGCGTACCATTTCTTCCAGGAGCCGGGATCGGTAACCCCCTCGCCACGGCCGACGATCGTCGTCATGACGCGCTGTCCCGGCTTCTTCACCCGCAGAAGCCAGCCCACCACCTCGTCCGACGATTCGGCGAACAACCCGTCGCTCTCAGCCAGCATCGGGTGGTCCCGCCACAGCGCTTCGTCCGCCTTATGAAAGGGCACGTTGAAAATGATCTTCGTGTGCGGACTGGTCTCGCGGACAGCCTGCTTGATGACGCGAAACTGACGTTCCAAGACGACCCGCTTGTACTTCAGATGCTCCGCGGGCGTGATGTCCTCGGCCTTGGCGGGCATCGGCCGGCCGATGATCTCCTGAAACGGCTGCCTCACGAACTCCGCCGGCTGCACCAGGGCTTCGTCCGGCTTCAGCGAGCCGTAAACGAACCAATCCAGCAAGATCCAGTCGACTGGGTACTCCTTCAGGAATTCACGCAAGCGTGCGCAGACCAGTTCGGTATGGGGTGTTTCGGGGCCGAAGAAGCCGCCGTGGCCACAGGAGCCGGCCTCGCTGCCGGGCACGATCCATTCAGGATGCTCGCGTGACCGGGCCAGATCGGTCGACACGCAGTAGTAGGACCAGACCGGTATTTTTGCCTTCCGAGCCAATGCATAGAGGTCTGGAAACAACCGTGCCGCCTTGCCCTGACCCACCGGGCCGAGCTTGCTCGGATACAGGGCGAAGCCGCTGGAACAGTAGGCCTGGCAGTACACGACGTTGTTGCCGAATTCCCGATGCCAGTCGAAGTACTCCTGGGCATCGACGTCGGCCCAATCCTCGGGCTGCGAGGGCCGCACCTTCCCCTTGGGCAGCGTTGGGCTCGCAGGCCAACGAGCCCAATTGAAATCGCAGTTGAACAGCCTCGTCGCCGGCGGAACGTCACCATGAGCCTTCGCTTCGGCCGCGGCGGCCCGATGCACGGAAACCACCCCGAGCAAGACCAGCGAAACAGCCGCGATTGTCGTCGCGGGCAAAAGCCCCGTGTAGCCGAGCACGATGCCGAGGAACCGCTGCCCGTCACCAAGCGACGGCTCGACCTTTGCAGTTGGATCATCGGAACAGCTCATGGACCCTCCATTCGACCCTCGGAATCAAAACGCAGGCCTCGCCTCGAGTATACGGTAGTCGCGGGGCCGGATCACGACGCGGGCCTTCGATCCCTCCGCCTTGAGTTCCAGCCGACCCTTCGCACGGCCCTCGGGACTCGTGCCCTCGAGCAGGTCGCCGATCGCCTCGTCGTCGAGCGGCTCTTCCTTGCCGTCGATCCCCGCATTCGCGGCGGCCGCCGTCTGCTTCTTGATCTCGGCGGCGTTCGCCACGTCGACCTTCGGCGGATCGAGCCCCGGGTCGAGATCCCGCCAGGTCACGCTGCCTCCGCCCTTCCGATTTGGGAACAGCTTCGCGAGATCGAGCTCGACCGCCACCTCGTGCTCCACATCACGGTCGAAGTTGGAGACGAAGACGATCGCCCGGCTGTCATCCGCATAGACGGCCGAAAACACGTTTGCCTCCTCAGGCTTCACGACCTTCACGACCTCATCGGCCCGCCACCACGGGAAGAAACGGAGCGGCTTTTCGTACACCTTGGCCTCGACGAGTTTTCGCGTGAGCCCGTCGGAGAGCGTCTGGATGCCGCTCGTGGCGTAGAGCGCGTCTTCGGCACGCCGCTGCGGATAGGACCACTGCTCGGCCGCCGGCCCAAGGGGCAAAGTTCGCGGGAGCGTCGTGAGGAAGTTCACGCCCGCTCCCCACTTTTCGGCGGGCCCCAGAATCCGCAGCGTCTCCGGCGTCCAGAAGTCCATCGCGTCGCGCTTGCCGTAGGGCTCGACGCCGGTCGTGAACTCGCCGTTGGAGAGATACCGGCAGAAGCTGAAAAGCGGCACCTCGTAGCAGACGGTCATGTGGGCCCAGATGCAGGGCTCGCGGCCGGCCGCCTCGAACAGCCGCCAGAGCCGCATGTTTACGCGGCGCTGCGCGAGCGACGTGAACCCCACACGGCGGCCGTTCTTGCTCCCGGCGTATTCGTAGGCCGTCGAATCGAGCGAATAGGTGTTGCCTACGCTCACGTCGTCCCAATAGACGCCGTCGATCACGCCCCGCTTGAGAAACTCGTTGATCGCCCAGACGGCGTAGTCCTCGCACTCAGGCGTCCAGGCGAGCCGGCCTGTGCTGTAGAGATCGTGATCCCAGTCACGAAATGCCGGGCCCATTCGCGGCCATGATGCATCGGCATAGAGGATGCAGCGACCCCACTTGGCCCGGCACTGCGGCGACATCGCCTCGGCATGGTCCCACGATCGCGGCTCCCACCGGAAATCGTCTCCCTGCATCGGATCGGAGGGATCGGTTTTCATGTCGAACCCGCCGAAGGTGTCGCACGACCCGAAGTTCACGCCCCCCGCGGCAATCTGCTTCCGCCAGTCGCCAGGCTCGGGCTTCGCGGGCGTCGGCAGCAGGAGGAAATGAAACGTCC
>CAZOMJ010000147.1:0-6427 GCA_964581055.1 uncultured Candidatus Kuenenia sp. | reverse complement strand
TGGAACGCGAGGGCGTGGCGAAGACGCGGCTGCGGTGATGGTTTTCCGGCGGTGCGGCATTCGACCGGGTGAATTGAATCGGGTGCGTTCGATCGGATGGAAGGCAGGTAAACACGATGGACACGACAGGTAGGACCGACGGCATGAGTCACGACGATGGACATGAGAAGCGGTTTCGGCATCCGGACCTGCACGAATCGACGGCGGCATCGTCGTCCGTAATGCTCCGCACGGGTCTCTTTCTGCTCGGAGGGCTGGGGATGCTCCTGCTCGGGGCCGCCATTCAGCCCCGGTTCAAGAGTTCCAAGGTCGAGCCCGAGGAACAGCGGGTGCTGTTCCCTGAACTGTCCGACGCCTCGAAGGCGGCGAGCCTCGAGATCGTGTCGTACGACGACGAGCTTTCCACGCTGCACCCCTTCAAGGTGGTGCAGTCTGGTGGCGTGTGGGTGCTGCCTGCCCACCAAAACTACCCGGCCGACGCCAAGGAGCAGCTCGCCGCGGCCGCCACCGCGCTCGTCGACCTCAAGATGCTCGACGTGGTGAGCAAGTCCCCCGGCGATCACGAGACCTACGGCGTGATCGAGCCCGATGCGGAGAAGATCAAGCCGGGCATGACCGGCGTCGGTCAGCTGGTCGAGATTCGTGATGGATCCGGCAACAAGCTGGCGAGGTTGATCATCGGCAAGGAGGACAAGCGGCGGGTCGGCGCCGATGCCAATGGGCGGACGCTGCGGTTTGTCCGCAAGGCCGGCCAGGATCCCGTCTATCGCGTGGAAGTCGACACGTCGAAGTTCACCACCAGCTTCGGAGACTGGATCGAAAAGGATCTCCTCAAGCTCTCGCCATGGGACGTGAGGCGGCTTGGGCTGGAGGACTACGCGCTGGTGGCGGTCGAGTCGAACGGTCGGGTCGGCGTGCAACTGGACCGTAAATACCGCGTCGATCTGGCTTATGACGACAAGGACGCGAAGTGGTCGTTGGTGCGGCTCGAGGCATTTTCGAAGGAGGGGGAGCCGAAGGAGGAGAAGTTGGCCGAGGGCGAGGAACTCGCCTCGGGCAAGCTCAACGACCTGCGAAACGCATTGGGCGATCTCAAGATCGTCGATGTGGCCCGCAAGCCCTCCGGGCTGAGCGCCGAACTGAAGGCGGAGGAGAGCTTCACAAGCGACCGGGAAGCGGTGGCATCGATGCAGCAGCGGGGCTTTCTCCCGCTCAAGACCGGCGAGATCCTCTCCACGGACGGCGAGACGATCGTGGGCATGAAAGACGGCGTGGAATACGTCTTGCGATTCGGCGCCCCGACCACGGTGGCCGGCGACTCCAAGGCGGGCCAGGAGGACGACAAGGGTGCCGAGCCCGGGAATGATGCCGCCGGCGAGACCAGCGGCCGCTACCTTCTCGTGATGGCGCGGTTCAACGAGCAATTGCTCGAGAAGCCGACGCTCGATCCGCTGCCCGACGTGCCTGCCGACGAAGCCAAGAAGGACGAGGACGGCAAGAAGGACGGCGACAAGGAGAAGGACGGCGGCGCCGCGGAGGAGAAGAAGGCCGATGCGGCCGAAAGCCTCAAAAAAACCGACGAGGCGGAAGCGGCGGCGCAGGTTGCGCTCGAGAACCGTCGTCGGGTGGAACGGGAGAATCGCCGGAAGCAGGACGATTACGACGACAAAGTGAAGGCGGCGCAGAAGCGGGTGCGGGAATTGAACGGTCGCTTTGCCGACTGGTACTACGTCGTTTCCGACAAAGAGTACGCGAAGATTCACCTCGGTAGGAACAGCATGGTGCAGAAGTCCGAGGCCAAGGCGGCCCAGCCGGCTGCGGCTGTCGAGGGACAGTGATCGCTGCCGGCCGGAGACGACGCGGAGGGTTGCAGCGGCTGTGACCCGTGGTGGGAACTGATTCCCGCCCGTTACGGTGGCCGTTGTCTTGTGGAAGCCTCGCCCAGCCCGATAATGAAGATCCCGTGTCCGATCGCCCCCTCACGCCGTACTCAGGCCCGACATGCACTCATCCACCGTGGCATCTGAAGCGGTACCCGACGTTGAAACGGTTGGACTGCAGCAGGTGGCAGCCTCTCCGCAACGTGACGCCCCACGCTTCTCGCGAGGATTGCCACGCGGCGTCGAGGGCTGGAATATCCGCTGGGGCACCGTCCACTGGGAGTATCTGCTCCCCATAATCACCGTTCATGCGCTGGCATTGTTCGCCCTGCTGCCGTGGTGCTTCAGCTGGTCGGGGCTGGTGATCGCCCTGGTCGGCACCCACGTGTTCGGTATGGGCATCAACCTCGGCTACCATCGTCTGCTCACCCATCGCAGCCTCAAGGTGCCGCTCTGGCTTGAGCGGACGATCGCGACGATTGCCCTGTGCTGCCTGGAAGACACGCCTGCACGGTGGGTGGCGACCCATCGCCTGCATCATGTGCACTCCGACGAACCCGAGGATCCCCACACGCCCCGCGATGGTGTGAGCTGGTCTCATGTCGGCTGGCTGTTCCGGCGTGCCCCGGATCGCCGCACGCTCTCCTTTCTCGACAAGTATGCCCGAGACATTCTGGCCGACCGCTACTTCCGATTCCTGGAGCGGCATCCCACGAGCACGCTCTGGATCTACCTGGCACATGCGGCCGTCTTCGCCTTGGCGGGGCTGGTGGTGGGTCGGATCGCCGGTGGCGACTGGACACACGGCGTGCAGCTGGGAGCGAGCTGGCTGGTGTGGGGCGCGTTCGTCCGCACGGTGCTCGTCTGGCACATGACATGGAGCGTGAATTCGCTGTCGCACCTGTTCGGCTACCGGACGTACGACACCGGAGAGGACAGCCGCAACAACTGGCTGGTGGCGCTTGTGGCGGCGGGAGAGGGCTGGCACAACAACCACCATCACGATCCGGCCAGTGCGAGCGTGCAGCACAAGTGGTGGGAGTTCGACCTGACGTACTACGAAATCCTGCTGCTCAAGCGGCTGGGCCTGGCCACCGACATCATTCAGCCGCGGCATGTGCGTCGATCGGCGGCGTCGGCACGGAACTGACCGGAGGCGGTTGCCGCGATGTCCGACATTCTCACTTCGCCTCGCCCATCCCGATTCGGGCGGGCAGTGGGCTTCCGGCTGGCGGGCATCGGCAGCAGCGTCCCATCGCACGTCGTGACCAATGCCGATCTGGCACGGCTCGGCTGTGATCCGGAGTGGATCGCCGCCCGCTCGGGCATCCACGAGCGTCGGCATGCCCCGGCGGAGATGGCCACGAGCGATCTGGCTGCCAACGCCTGCCGGGCGGCGCTCGCACATGCGGCAGCTGACCCCGCAGCCGTCGACCTGCTCGTCCTCGGCACGTTCACGCCCGACATGTGCATTCCGTCCACGGCCTGCATCGTGCAGGAGAAACTGGGGCTCGATGCACCGGCGATGGACGTGACCGCCGCCTGTGCGGGCTTTGCCTATGCGCTCGTGACCGGCGCCAACTTCCTCGCGGCCGGTTCGAGCCGGCTGGTGCTCGTGGCCGGCGCCGACACGAACTCCCGCGTCGTCGATCCGGAGGATATCAAGACCTGGCCCCTCTTTGGCGACGGCGCTGGGGCGGTGCTGCTCGAAGCGGTTGCGGCTGAATCGCCGGGGCGGGAGCGCGGATTGCTCGCGTTCTCGCTCGGGTCCGATGGCCGAGGCGCCGGGCTGCTGGCCTGCCCGATGAGCGGGTCGCGGCAGCCGGTCACGGCAGAGGGCATTGCCCGGCGGGAGCAGTTCATGCAGATGGACGGCCGCGCGGTGTTCAAGTGGGCGATCCGGCTCGCCGAGGAGAACATCCGCCAGGTTGTCGAGCGATCGGGTGTCGCTCTTGAGGCGATCGATATGTTCGTGCTGCATCAGGCCAATGCCCGGATCATCGAGGGTGCCCGTGAATCGCTCGGCATCCCCGCCGAGCGATTCCTGGTGAACCTCGACCGCTACGGCAACACGTCGAGCGGTTCGATTCCGCTCGCGATGGACGAGGCGTGGCGGACCGGGCGGATCGGTCCGGGTAGCACGATCGTGGTCTGCGGCTTTGGCGGCGGCCTCGCCTGGGGCAGTGCGGTGTGGAGGTTGTGAGGGACACTGCTTGTCTTTGTGCCCAATCCGCCGGGGACGGCAGAAGTCTCGTCGCTACGGCTCTTCAGGCCTCGGGCCGTGTAGCTACCCCTCCTTCCACGACCTATGGCAGCGCATTCCCCAGAAGGTCGAAAAATCCTAATGCTCCTCGAGCTTCCGCCGATCCCCGGCTGCCGTCATTCTTCCGGTTGCGGAATCCGTGAGGGGCTGCCCATGCCCCGAGAGCCGGCGTTGGCGGCAAGCGAAGGCAGGATGCCGAGAGTGCGGCCGCCATCGAGTGAGCGAAGGGCAGGATGCCCGTAGCGAACGTCCGGCGACGGGGCGTGGGCAGCCCCGAACCGTCGGCCGTCATCGCTAGGGAGGGCCCCGTGGTATGTTTTGCGATCATCAATGAAGGAGACAAGGAATGGCTGACGTGAATGGAGTGAAGAGTCTGCCGGTGCGGCGCGAGGTGGCCGTCGGGGATACGTGGGACCTGGGCAGCCTGTTTTCGTCCGACGCCGAATGGGCGGCAGCGCTGGCCGAATGGGAAAAGCGGATCCCGGGGTTCGCGGCGTTTGCCGGAACGCTCGGTTCGTCGCCCGAACGGCTCGCGGAGTGCCTCGAATACGACCTCGCCGTCGACCGCGAGGGCGACCGGCTCGGCACCTATGCCCACCTGCGGGCCAGTGAGGACCAGGCGGCGGCCGATCCGCAGCGAATGACTGGCCGCTTTCAGCACGTTGCCACGCTGGCCGGCGAGAAGGCGAGCTTCATCCGCCCCGAGATCATGGCGATTCCGCCGGCCACGCTCGCCGCGTGGCTGAAGCTGCCGGTGCTCGCTCCCTACCAACTCCTGCTCGAACGGCTCACCCGCACGCGGCCGCACGTGCTCTCGGAGCCCGAGGAGAAACTCCTGGCGATGCAGGGGAGCTTCGCCGGCACGGCGGGAAAGGTGTTCCGCCAGCTCACCGATGCCGACATGAAGTTCGGCAGCGTGACCACCGGCGCGGGGGAGAAGGTGGAGCTGTCGAACGCGACATTCGTGACCCTCCTGCACGACACGTCGCGGGACGTGCGGCGGACCGCATTCCACCAGTACTACGCCCAGTACGAGGCCCACTCCAACACGCTGGCCGCCACGCTCTCGGGCTCGAACGAACGGGATGCCTATGCGGCGAGGGTGCGGCATTATCCGAGCGCCGTCGAGGCGGCCCTGTTCGCCGACAACGTCCCGATCGCCGTCTACGACCAGCTCGTCGCGGCGGTCCATTCGCACCTGCCTGCCGTGCACCGCTATTACGACCTACGGAAGCGGATCCTCGGACTCGACGAGATCCACCACTATGACTGCTACGTGCCACTCGTGCCGGAACTCGAAAAGCGGCACACCTGGAACGACGCTGTGAAGGTGGTGATCGAGTCGCTCGCTCCGCTCGGGGGCGACTATAGCACGCAGCTGGAGCGCGGGTTGCTCGGCCGTTGGTGCGATCGCTACCCCAACGCGGGCAAGCAGTCGGGAGCCTTCAGCTCCGGGACGTACGATTCCGATCCCTACATCCTCATGAACTTCCAGGAGGAGGCGATCGAGCATGTCTTCACGCTGGCCCACGAGGCGGGCCACTCGATGCACACGCGGTATTCAGCCGAGGCCCAGCCCTACCACTACTCCGGCTACACGATCTTCGTGGCGGAGGTGGCCAGCACGTTCAACGAGCAGCTGCTGACGCGGCTCCTGCTCGAGCGGGCCACGTCGACCAAGGAACGTGCGGCGATCATCGCGCGGGAGATCGACTCCATCCGGGCCACGATCGTACGGCAGACGATGTTCGCCGAGTTCGAGCGGAAGAGCCATGCCTCGGCGGAGGCGGGCGAGCCGCTCACGCTCGAACGCCTCAGGAACATCTATCGCGAACTGCTCGACGCCTACTTCGGCCCGGGGTTTGTCGTCGACAAGCAACTCGAGTTGGAATGTCTCCGCATTCCGCACTTCTACAACGCCTTCTATGTCTACAAGTATGCGACCGGCCTGGCGGCGGCGATCACGCTCGCCAAGCGGGTGGCGGAGGGGGGCGCGAAGGAATTGGAGGCCTACCTTGCGTTCCTCAAGGGCGGCTGCTCGAAGTGGCCGCTCGATCTGCTCCGCGATGCCGGCGTCGACCTCGAGAAGCCCGAACCGGTGGCGACCGCCCTGACACGGTTCGGCGAACTCGTCGACGAGTTGGGCACGCTGTTGTAGGAGTGCTAACGCTCATATCCCCCGGCTCACGCCGGGGGCTTTTACTCCCCCGGGCAAGTTGGACGGAACTGTTTCGAATGCAGAATCCGTGAGGGGCTGGCCGGGCCCCAAGAGCCGGCGTTGCTG
>CAZOMJ010000146.1:0-15311 GCA_964581055.1 uncultured Candidatus Kuenenia sp. | reverse complement strand
GATCCGAGGCATCCGCTTCCCGCGGCCGACGGGCGATCCGCCGGCTGGCGGCGGCGACTGGCGCGTCGAACTCGCCAGTGGAGACGCGTTGGTGGGATCGATCGAGTCACGCGACGATTCAGCCGTGGTGATGGCGATCGGTTCAGCCGCGACACCGATCAAGATTTCCGTCCGCCGCGACTCGATCCGCCACATGGATCGTGTCATGGATCGTGTCGGCGAGAGCGACTCGTACACTGGGCCGACCGGTCTTGACGGCTGGCGCGTGAGCCCGCCGAATGCCTGGCGACAGGATGCGGCGACGCTGACCGGGACCGCAGGATCGACCCTTGTTCGCACGATCCGCTGCGGTCCAAGGTGCCGGTACGATCTCTCCCTTTCCTGGAAGGAGCAGCCTTCGGTGCAGGTCATGCTCGGAGGTCGCACCGCAGGCCGGAATTGGCCTTACCAAATCGAACTCGGGCCGACGGGCATGGTGGCGCTGCGACAGGAGGATGTCGCCGCGGGGGATGCGTCGCCCCGGGCGGATCTCGAGCCGTTCGGCGATCTCCCGAAAACGGGCCTGACGATAACGGTCTTCGTCGATCAGCAGGCGGGCCGAATGGCCGTCATGCTGCCGGGCGTCGCGGCGCCCGTCGCCGACCTCACGGTGGCGCCGGTTGCCGGCACGCCTGGAGATATTTTCCGCATCGCCTTGCAAAAAGGCTCGCTCACGCTCGACAGCCTCCGCGTTTCGCCCTGGCGGACCGCGGAACCAACGCTCGAAGAAGATTCCCCAGGGCAGGCACCGCGGCCGGTGGTGGCCGGCGACGCCCGCGTCATGCCTTCCGTGCAGGTCGTTGACGCATGGGGTTCGCGGCTGAGCGGCGAACTCGAGCGTGTTACCCGCGAAGCGATCGTGATCGCCCATCCCGCGATCGCGGGCGAGGTGTCGCTGCCGATCGCCACGCTTGCCACGCTCACGAGTCTGCGGCCCCGGCAGAAGCCGAGCGAGCTTCCCGGTCGCATTGGCCGGCTCGACTATGACTCCGGCACGATACAGGGCCGCCTGACGCCCGCGCCGTCCGCGTCCGCCGGAGCGGCCATCGCCTGGCAGCCGGCTGGCAGCCTGACGGCCAGCCCGGTCACGTTTCCGGCAAATGGCCAGCCGCAGGCGACGATCACCTACGCGGAGCCGCCGGTGGAGAGCAGGCCGCAGCTGTCGCAGCGAGGCAGGAAGCCACAGGTGCCCCAGCAGGCATTGCAGGCCCACGACCCTCTGCCTCCCCCGGAGCCGGTGCAGGTCGATCAGACCGCCCCCGACTGGTTCGGCTCGCGGTTGATCCTCCGCACCGGTGAGACGCTTCTCTGCCGTGTCGAGTCGATCGACGAGCAGTCGGTGCGAGTGCGGGTGCCCGGCGGCGAGGCGGTCACGGTGGCGGGAGAGTGGGTGCAGGCGTTGGAACTGGTGCCCGCGGGCGGTCGGCCGCTGACGAGCGAAAAATTCCGCAGCCTGACGACGCTCCCGCGGTCGCAGCGGCAGCAGCCGCCCACGCATGTGCTGCGATCGGTGCAAGGGGATTACCTGCGGGGGCGGCTCGTCTCGATGGATGAATCGACCGTGCGGATGGCCGTGGAAGCCGGCACGCGAGGCAAGCCCGTAGCCCTTTCCAGGGGCGACGTGGCGAGGTTGATTTGGCTGCATCCCGAAAACATCGCGACACCATGGCGACCGCCGCAGCCGATCGCCGCGCAGGGGCTGCTCGTGGACGCCACGGTCAGCACGACCGAGCATCTGCAGTTCGTCGCCACCGGCATCGATGGAAACGTGATCCGCGGGGTGAATCCGGCGATCGGTCCATGCCAGATCGACCTGCAGAATGTCTGCGTCCTGTTTCTCGGCGGCACGCCCGATGGCCTGCCGCAAAAGTCGCCCTACTCCCAGTGGCGGCTGACGCTCGCGGCTGATCCGCGAAACCTCCCGCCAGGGGCGCAGACGCCTGCTGCGCCCGATGCACTCGATCCGGACTCCACGGCCGCGGCCGACCAGCCCGCGACGGAGCCGCAGCGAGTGTCGCCGGGGGTCGAGCGGAACTCTGCCTCAGACCTGCTGAAGGAGGCTGATCGCCTCGCCGCAGCGCACGACCGCCGTGCCGTGGCGGCCTACGCTACGCTGCTGTCGGCCGATGATCGCGACGTTCGCAGCCGAAGTATCGCGCAACTCAGGAGGATCACGCCTGCAAGACTGCCCTACGGGATCGACGACGCCGTTGCGCGACGGGAAGCGCAGGCAACCGCCTGGCGGCGATGGACCGCCCGCAACGCGGTCTCGGTGGATCTCCGATTTCCCGACAGGAACGAAGCGTCGTGGGGCCCGCCACCGCTCGGACGGCTGTTGGTCTGTCGCCCGGGATCGAATGACGTCGTCGAATACGACGACAACGGCGTGGAAACATTCCGCATCGGAGTTCCGTCGCCATGGGCCTGCGATGGCATGCCCGACGGCCATCGGCTGATCGGTTCCTACGGCGGGAAGTACATCGTCGAATTCGACGAGACGGGAAAAGAGATCGGCCGGATCGCCAACCTCGAGTCGGGCGTGATGAGCGTGCGCCGGCTCGAGAACGGCCACACGCTCGCGACGCTTGCCGATGCGAACAAGGTCGTCGAATTCGATCCGGAGGGCAAAGTCACGTGGGAAGCGAGGCTCGCAGGTCGGCCGTGCGACGCTCGCCGTCTGCCCGATGGTCGCACGCTCGTGGCGCTGCACAAGGCCAATCGAATCGTCGAGGTCGATGAGGAGGGGGTCGAAGTCTGGGCCGTGGAAAATCTTCCCGACCCGCAGGCCGCCCAGCGGCTGCCGAACGGCAACACGCTCGTCGCCCTCACGGTGCCGGGGATCGTTCGCGAAATCGACCAAGCCGGCAACGAGGTGTGGTCGCGGGAGGGCTTTGCGGTGCTCGTCGATGCCCAGCGGCTCCCCGACGGCCGCACACTCCTGCTCGAGCAAAACGGAACCCGCATCGAGTTGGATGCCGAAGGCAACGAGGTTTCTCGCACCGACGGCGTCTCGTCCAGCCGGCTCCTTGCGTATTAGGGCGACATCGTCGCTGTCGAACGACCGATCGACAGCGGGAGAGGCAGCGTTCAGGAAGCTGCCAGCCGGCGGGTCACGCACTCGGCCAGCAGCCGGCGGAGCGTGTTGAGACGGTTGTAGAGCGTCTGCGGCGCGCGCTCGAGGGCTCGGGCTAGTTCGGCGATCTCGTGGCCATGCACATACACCGCTTCGAGCAGTTCGCGATCCTTGGCGGGCATTTCGTCGAGGCATTGTTCGAGCGCCGCCAGCCGGGCCGGCTGGTTGCGGATGTCGGCCGCACGCTCCGCGGCGAGCAGGGCCAGGAGCGAGTCCTCGAAACAGTGCGGCGAGCGGGCCGCGAGCCGCTGGAAGTTCTTCGCCTCGTAGAAACAGATCGTCGTCGACCACGCCAGAAAATCGGTGCCCGGCTCGAACGTGTCGAACTTCCGCCACATCGTGAGGCTCGCCTTCTGCAGGACGTCTTCGGCGTCGTGCCGGCGGCCGAGCAGCGAGAGCAGATAGCCGAGCAGCCGATCATGCGCCGCCGTGAGCAAGACCACGAAGTGGCCTCGCGAGTCGCCGTCGGCTTCAGGCGTGTCGGCTGTCATCCTAGTGGTCCGTGCCAAGAGCATCCAATAGTTGACACGTGCACCTCACGAGTTGGCCGCGGTTCGGGGCTGCCCATGCCCCATCGCCGGACGTTCGCTACGGCCATCCTGGCCTTCGCTCACTCGATGCTGACTGCGCTCCGGCATCCTGCCTGCGCTTGTCAGCAACGCCGGCTCACGGGGCCCGGCCAGCCACTCACGGATACTGCATTCGAAACAGTCAAATCCAATTTGCTCGGGGAGTATAACAAGCCGGCCTCATGATCCTCGGCCTGTCATTTCGAACCGAGCAGCCATCGGCAGGTAGCTTCCGTGATCTTTTCGCCGGCGTCGGAACGCCACCAGGCGCCCACAATGTCCTCGCCCAGCGGTGCCAGCGTCAGGAGGGCGACCCTGCCCTTGCCGGCTTGACCGAGGATGAGCGCCGGTTTGCCACCCGCGGTCAGGGCCACCTGGGCGCCGGGCTTCGGTGCCAGGTCGTGCAGCCAGACGGTCGTCGCATTGGCGGGAAGCTTGAGTGCGGCCAGCGGGCCGGCGGCCTTCAGTGGCAGCGGAGCCGCGGCGGGCTGCAGATCGTAAGGCTTCAGTGTCGCCGGCAGGATCGGCGCCAGCAGGTCGCTCTCCTGCCACCAGCCGCACCCGAAACCGTACGGTCCACCGGTCATCAACAGGGATCCCCCGGCCTCGACCCAGCCTTTCAACCAGGCACGCTGCTCCAGCGAGAGCGTTCGCAGATCCACATCGGCCAAAATGAGCAGGCGGTATTTGGCCAGTTCCTCAGGGTTCTTCAGCTTCGGTTCGTTCCACCATGTGTGCTGCCCTTGGAAGGCATACCAGCCGCCTTCGGTCATGGGGATGTCGAGTTTCTTCAAGGCCGCCGGCATGCCGAGCAGTTCGTGCCAGAGGCCACCAAGGCAGAAGGCGCCGCCATCCGCGGCTGGTGCGATATCCGCCGGCCAAGGGCGGAGCTTCTGCTGGACGAGGCTTTCGGCCTCGGGCAGCGCCTTCAATTCGCGGACCTCGAGCCAGTCGATGAGCAGCCCGTCCCAGCCACCAGAGATTGCCACGCCGCAGTTTCCGCGGTCGTGGCCGACTTCGGCTTCAAGAGTCAGGTCTGTCCATGCGCCGGGAGTTAGGCCCTCCAAAGGGAAGTCCTTTTCCACCACCCAGACCTGATGGGCACCCCAGCAACGGAGGTGGAGCTTCGCGGCTGCGGGCGGCACTGCCGGAGTCTTGACCCGCAGGACGAATTGGTAGAGGCCGCCCCGCACGCCGCCGAAGTAGGTTTCCGTCTGCAGCGGAGCTTTCACCTCGACGGCTTTGCCTTCACGGCACTCGGCGTCCACGACCCGCCCCGTCTGCTTCTTCCAGAGCGGGTCACTGGCCGCGAAGACGCGCGGGCTCAATGCGTTCGGCGACACGATCCGGGTTGCCGGAGCGGTCGTAAATTCCGCAGGCACCGTCGGCTTCGGCGGCAGCGGGAATCGCCAATCCGGCAAGCGATCCGAATCTGGTCCGCTGCATTCGATCGCCACGATCGACCACTGCACGACGCCGGGCACCGTCATCTCGGTACCCTTTCCGGAGGCCCGCAATGGGAGACTGTCCCGGCGGGGCGCGCTGCCGTGGGACACCACCGTGAGTTCGCACTTCGGGTCGGGGTTGATGGTGGTGTCCAGCCCATCGCCGTTGTCGGCGGTCAGATGCCAGCCGCGCTCGGCTTTCCAGCCTTTTGGCAGCGACCAGTTCAGCGACAGATCCGTCGCGGTCGGCGGCGGCAACTCGTTCTTGACGTCCACGCCCGGCTTAGCCGGCGGATTGATCAAATGCACGAGATAGACCCGCTTGCCGGGCGCCGGCTCGAGAACGCGGACATAGCGTTTCCACCAGACCTCGCGACCTCCCTTGGCGTCCACCGCCAAGGTTCCCTCCGGCGCCGGGCGGAGTGTCTCACCATAGATCAGGTCACAATGCCGCGCGGCCAGCCGGAGATAAGGCACCTGCCACTCGGAGGCGTAATAGGCCAGGTGCACCCGGCCGGCCAGCATCAGTGCCGTCATGGTGCGGCCATCGATGGCATACGTGTGCGCCTGGGTGATGGCGTAGGCGTGGCCGCCACGCCGCGCCGCATTGTGGCCGAGGCGGTTGAGCTTGTCGGCGATCTCCTCCCAGTTGACGCCGTCGCCCCAATAGGCCGTGGTCCGCTCCTGCATCTGCAGGCCGTCGTTGCGCAGGTGCTCGGTGTAGTAGTCGCTTTCCGCCAGCGGTGGGGCGTCCAGCGGCATCGGCGTCTCCAGGTCCGCGTTGCCGTTGGTCTGCGTGACCCAAGTCTCGCCGCTGCTGCCGCCGACACGCGGCGTCCATTCCATGTTGCGTCCGTAGATGATCCCCGGCTTGGCCTGCTCGATGGCGTTGCGCAAGCGGGTGACCAGGACCGGCACGGTGAACCCGCGATAGGGCACCTGATTGCCGAGCAGGTCGGTCGCCGGGAAGTCGTAGTCGCAGTAGTCGTCGTAGCGGAAACCGTCCCAATCGAAGAACTTCGTCGAGGCGACCAGTTGGTCGATGTGGTGGTCGACCGCCGCCGGGTTGCCGGTCATCGGACCATACACGCCGCGCGCTTCGAATCGCGGCTTGTTTGGTTCCTTCGGATCGAACCGCTCGTTGTCATCCTCGCGCACTTGGATGGCGATCTCGCCGGGGCTGAACGAGTTTGCGGCGGGGCCCCAGTTGCTCCACTCCGGATGCTGACGAAACAACTCCACGACCCGGAATCCGAAGTCGCACCGCAGGTCGGTGTAGGCCAGCGCCTTCATGCCCTGGGCATGCAAGGCCGCGATCCGCGCCTTGATCGTCGCGGTGCTGAGCTGCGCCAGCGTCTGACCGCTCCACCAGCGGTCCTTGCCCGCCGGCGGCACGAGCATCATGTAGTCGTCCGGGGCCCAGAAGGTGAACTCGGCCAAAGGAAAGCAGATTTGCCGCTGTTCGGCGACGAACTGCTCGACGTTCTTCGGTTCATAGTTTCGGTCGGACGGCCAGGCCCGCAGGTGCCCGATCCGCACCGGCTTGTCGCTGACGTAAAACCAGTCGCGTGCGTCGCCCAACACCTCGTCGTCCTTGCCTGGGCGATAAAGGACCGCACGCAGTTGATGGCCATACTCCGGCTGCACCGGTAGCTTCACCGTGACCACATGCGCGGCCGCGCCGGCAGCGGGAACTTCGATCTTGGCATCGTGCAAGGTGACCGGCTGCTCGAGACCGCTCTCGACTTCGACGACGAGCCTCGCCTGCTGCGGCGTCGCCATGCTGTTGCGCACCGCCACCGCCACCGTGCCGCTCTCTCGCGTGCCATACACCAGGCGGTCGGCCTTGATCGATTCGAGGAACACCGCGTCTGTCAGCGGCTCGAACCGGATTCCCTCGATTTGCAATCCCTTCCAGCCGCCGAGCATTTGGATCCCAAGATTGCCGTTGGCTGGACCGATGCGCAGGGTCCGCGTCAGCCTGACCGGCTTGCCACCCGGTCCGAACTCACCCGGCTCGAAGGCTGATTTGAAGCGGAATGCGCCCGGCGATCCGTGCGGATTCCACATGCTGAAGACGAGTCTCTCGTCCGGTTTCGCCGCCCGGTCGGGCCGCAGACGCAGGATCACGCGCCACCAACCTTCGCTCAGGTGCGCATTCAGCCCGTAGGCCTCGAGTTGCAGAGGTCCGTCGAGTTCCGCCACCTGCTTGCGGCTGCCAGCGCCGGCCAGATGGGCAGTGGTCTTCGCGGCGTTGACCACTTCCCCCGCAGTCATCTCCCAGGCCCGCGACTCCACGGCGTTCACCGTCGTGGCCTGGAAGAGCCCGATGGTCGCCAGGCACATTGCCAACTGGGTGAGGAATGTTTTGTTCATGGATGGTATCGATTTCTCGTCTCCGGGCGGTGCGCGGGCGAACAATCGTCGGCCGACACCGTGGAGCACCGTACCACGGCCCGCGGTACGTTTTTTCAAAGCCGGTGCGTTTTTGCGAGTCGCAGTGCAGGAGTGCCGATTGGTACTCTGGTTGTATGCAAGCAACGCTGAAAAGAGTCCTGACACCTTTTTTGCTGGCCGTGTGCGCCGGCACGGCGCAGGCGCAGGGCGGTGCCGACATGGTACGCGGCCTCCTACTCCACGAGGTCGATGCCGCGGCGGACATTCACCGCCGCGAGTGGGAAAGCCTCGCCACGCCGGCTGACATCGCCGCGCGGCAGCAGCGGCTCCGTGATGCCTTCCGCACTGCGATCGGCCCGTTTCCGGAACGAGTGCCTCTCGATCCGCAGGTGACCGGTCGCGTGGAGAAGACGGGCTACGCGGTCGAGAAGATCGTCTTCGCGAGCCAGCCGGGCATTTTTGTGACCGCCGCGCTTTTCCTGCCCGACGAGCGGGCGTTTCCAAAGCCGTGGCCGGGCGTGCTCGTGGCCTGCGGCCATGCCGACATCGGCAAGGCTCACGACGCCTACCAGCGGGCCGCGGCCCTCCTTGCCACGCACGGCATCGCCGCGTTCCTCTTCGACCCGATCGGCCAGGGGGAGCGGCGGCAGTTCTGCGATGCCCATGGGAAATCGACCTGCGGCGGCTGTCTCGGCGAGCACAATGCCGTGGGCGCGGCCTGCATTCCGCTCGGCTATAACCTCGCCTCGTGGATGATCTGGGACGGCATCCGCGGCCTCGACTATCTCAGCTCGCGGCCCGACATCCGCGGCGATCGGCTCGGCTGCATGGGCAATAGCGGCGGCGGCACGCAGACGAGCTACATCGCCGTCCTCGACGATCGCATCGTCGCCGCGGCGGTCTCCTGCTACGTCACGAGCCTCTTCGGAAAGTTGCCGCGTACGCTCGGGGCCCAGGATGCCGAGCAGAACATCTTCGGCCAACTCGCCTTCGGCATGGATCACGCCGATTATCTGCTCATGCGGGCCCCGCGGCCGACGCTCGTCTGCGCCGCCACTCGCGATTTCTTCGACATCGGCGACACCCGTCAATCCGTAGCCGACGCAAAGCGGATCTACGGGCTCTTTGGCAGCGACGACGGGCTCGCTCTCGCCGAGGCCGATGCCGAACACGGCTTCTCGCAGCCGCTGCGGGAGGCCGCCTGCCGGTTCATGCTCCGCTGGCTCGCCGACCGCAACGAGCAGGCGACCGAGCCGGCCTCGCTCACTGTGCTCTCTGCCGAGGAGATCGCCTGCACGCCGACGGGCTCGGTGCTCGCGCTGCCGGGTGCCCGCACGTTCGCCGACCTCGCCGCCGATGAGTCCCGGCGGCTGTCAGCCGCGCGTAAGGCCCGCGGGCCGCTCGATGCCGCCGCGCTTCGCGAGAAAGCCCGCCGCCGCAGCGGCATGCGATCGACGGATGCGCCGCTTGCGGGCGTGACCATCCACGATGTTCGCAGCGAGGATGGCGCACGGATCGAGCGGCTCGCGATCGAGACGGCGAAGGGCATCGTGCTGCCGGCCGAACTCTGGACGCCGGCGGCCGGACGCGGTGAGGCAGGAGCTCGCGATGTTCTGTATGCGAGTGGCACAGACCGGGCTGCGGCCGCGGAGGCGATCCGCGGCCTCGTGGCTTCGGGCCGCCGCGTGCTCGCCGTCGATCTCCGCGGCATGGGAGAAACAGCCCCGCCACCGCAGAAGTATTTCGACATCGCGCGGCATGGGGGAAACGGCCAGGACGCGTATCTGGCTTATTTGCTCGGCCGGTCGCTCGTGGGCATGCAGGCCGACGACGTCGTGGCCTGCGGCCGCTGGCTCGCCGAACGCGATGCGAGGGCGACGGCAGGAGACAAGCCGCGGCAGGTCGATCTCGTCGCGACGGGGATCGCCGTGATTCCGGCCCTGCATGCGGCGGCCGTGCACCCGGAGCGCTTTGCGGCCACGCGGCTCAAGGATGTGCCGCGGTCGTGGTCGTCCTACGTGGAGGGTGGCCCGCTCGCCCCGAGGCCGCTGCCACTGGCAAGCCTCATCCACGGCGTGCTCGAAGACTACGACCTGCCTGACCTTATCGACCTGGTCTGCCCCGCCGCGGAATGACCGAACAGATTGCGTCTGCCGACCGACGCGGTCGTCCGCACGATCCGGCAAAGCTAGCCGGCGTTTTCAGCGGCAATCTCGAACAGCATCTCGCTTGGCATCTCTACCCGACGTGATGCGTCGAGGATTTCAATCGACACGACGCGACCCGTCTGATCGAGATCGAGAATGACTCCGGGCCGGGCTTCATCGCTCTCAACAACGGCTGCTGTCGCAAAGATCATCGACAACGTATCGGTGCCAGGGTCATACATCACTTTCATCGGGCACCCTCCAGTATTTCGAAACCTTGCTCGTCCGATAGACCGTCACGATGCGGGCCGGCGTCCGATCGACATCGATAACCACACGCAGCAGGTAGCCGTCGGTCAGGATCGAGTGCCACACTTCGCGCCCGGCCCGCACGACCATTCGTTGGCCCGGCGAGTCCAGAACCGCCCCGACGTCCACGGCAGCGATGCTGCGTCGTCGTGCCTCCATTATGGCATGGTCGGTCCAAAGAAACTCTTCCATGATCACCCGTATCCTCTGCGCAATCGCCAATTGATGTACATGGGTATAGTATCCGTGACAATTATGGCCCGGGGAAAATCCCCGTCGGTAAACCGTCCGGGTCCCGAGACATTCTTCTTGTAGCAGCCGGTTTTCGGGCGGTCGCAGGAGCGATCACCGGGCTGCCCGTCCGTCTTCGGAAGTGCCGCGCATGTCACGAGAAGAGGCCCCACGGTCCTCCGGCCTGCCCCCCTCCGCTGGCGATGACCGGCTCCACCGGCTCATCAGCGGCATGGCCGACGGCACGCTTTGCGATGCGGAGTTTCAAGAGTTCTCCGCCCGGCTGGCCAAAGATCCCGATGCCCGGGCCCAGTGGTTCGTGCGAAATGATATCGACGTGGGGCTCGCACGCATTTCGCCGTCCGGCAGCCGAGAAACTCCTTCTGCCGTTCAGCAGGGGGCCTCTTCCGCAGCAGTTCCCCGCCGCGACCGGCAGGTTGCGGCCGCCCTCGCCGCCACCGCGTGTCTCGCTGCCCTCGTCGCGATCATCGGCTGGAGCGTGCCCGGAACCCGGGGCTCCCTCCGGCAGCCGCCGGCTCCGGCGACCGCTGTCCCGTCCGGGCCAGCGCCGCTCGCCACCGTTACCGATTCCCAGTTCGTGCTCACGGGCGGTGCCGCGGCCGCTCCGCGGCTCGGCCAGCCGGTCGAGGCCGGCAGGGTGGGAATCGCGGCCGGACTGCTCCAGTTCACGCTCCGTAACGGCGTCGTCATCACGCTGCAGGGCCCTGGCTCGCTCGATCTCATCGACGAGGGCAGGGCCTTCCTCTCCGAAGGGGCGGCGGTCGTGAAGGTGCCCAAGGGCATGTCGGGCTTCCGTCTTGATACGGCCACCACCGAGGTGCTCGACCTCGGCACCGAGTTCGCAGTGCGGGCGGGCAACGGCGTCGCCACCGACGTGCAGGTCTACGACGGCGCCGTCATCGTGAACCGCACTGGCGGCGGCTTTCCCACGCGGCTCGAGGCCGGCAAGGCGGCGCGG
This sequence comes from uncultured Candidatus Kuenenia sp., assembly GCA_964581055.1. GTDB lineage: Bacteria > Planctomycetota > Planctomycetia > Pirellulales > UBA1268 > CAMCQY01. The sequence goes on along the minus strand of CAZOMJ010000146.1, from coordinate 4,062 downwards.
TTCGATGTGGCGGCCGATCGCGACCCGCGGCCGATTCCGTTCGTCGAAGGGCGGTTCATCCGCAACACGTCGGTCTCGCGGCCGATCGAGGACCACCGGTATCGCGACGACGAAGAACGCGCGCTCCAGGTTTACGGCCGGCCACAGTTCGACTCGATCCGCGTGCACCGTGCCCCAGCCGGAGTGACGATCGACGGCCGGCTCGACGAGTGGCCCGGGCCTGGATTCAGTTCGGGGTTCGCGTCGGTTCTGCCGGGCCGCGACGAGGCGACCCACGGCGTGCAGGGCCGCATGATGCACGACGCCGAGCATCTCTACATTGCCGCGCACGTGGCCGATCCCGCGGCTCTTCGCAACCAGTACGATCCCGAACTCGACGCCCGGATCGCCTGGCAGGGAGGCGGACTGCAGCTTCGGTTCTCCGCCGACCGTCGGATGGGCTGGCCGGTCGACGCCAATTCACCGGAATACTATCTCGCCCGCCAGATCTCACCCGACGAGGCCGAACGCGAGAAGTCGCGGAATCAAAAGCTCTCGCACCTCACGCTCTGGCACCACGCACCCACTGGCAAAGCCTGCGTCGCGATCAACCACGGCACCCGCTATGCCGACCCGATCGTCAACCCGATCGGAGCCCACGGGGCCTTCACTGCCGACGCCGACGGCCGCGGCTACACGCTCGAATACGCGATTCCCTGGCGGCTCTTGAACGCAGCCGACGATCCGCCGCGATCGGGCGACGTGCTGGGGACGGTGTGGCAGGTGTTTTGGTCCGACGAGTCGGGCCGCCTGTGGCGGGATCAATTGATCGAGGTCCGCAACCTCGAAGAGCCGGCACGGATGTCGCCCCACGAGCGGGCGGCCTGCTGGGGCCGGGCGGAGTTCGAGTGACAGGCTTCGGGTGACAGGGAGGATGCCACGGTGTTGATGGCCATGGATGCATTGCTCAATCGAACGACCACGCGGCGGGAGTCGCGGCCGCAGGAAGCGACCGTTGCCCTGTTCCTCGGCGACGGCCCCGGTGCCGATCGTGAGGCCGCCCGGGGCGTGATCGACTTTGCCCGAGAAGGTTGCCATGCCTTCCCGACCAAGGACGGGCAGCGACGGCCGCCGGCGTGGCTGCCCGCCCGCTCACCGGACTGGTCGATCCTGCTCGACGCCGATGCTGCGGCGGTTCAACGCCAAACCGCCGGCATCATCGGGACGCCAGCGGATCGGCGGTTTGTCGAAGCAGTAAGGAAGGGGCGGCTGCCTGCCGTGGCGATCAGTTGCGGGCTGCGGGAGGCTGGCTCGACGAGCCTGGGCGTGACGGCCGAGGTGCGGTGTGATCGCGCGGCCGCGATCGGCCTGGCGGTGGGTGAACTCGTGGCCTGCGGCGCCAAGACGCTCGTCTACGTGCCAGCCTCGACAGACGATCCGCAGATAAAAACCTTTCACCGGCATGCCCGCACTGCCCGCCGCGACGCCCAGGTCGCCGCCGCCGCCGAGTTGACCGCGGCCGCGCTTGCGAAAACGGCCGCCTGGTGCTGCTCGCTTCCCGGGCCGGTGGGCATCGTGGCCAGCCACGATCGGCAGGCGGCATGCCTGCTCGAGGGAGTGCAACGCCTCGGGGCGAGCGTGCCGGGCGACATGTTCATCGTCGGCATCGGCAACGACGATCTTGTCTGCGAGGCGGCCACGCCGACGATCACGAGTGTCGATCTCGGGCATCGCCGGCTGGGAGTTGCGGCGGCGGCCATCCTGCACGCCGCGCTCGGCGGCCGCAGCCGGCTTCCGCGGCGGCTGGAGCTGGCCCCTGTTGGCCTCGTGCGGCGCCGATCGACGTCGGGCCTCGTGGTGCTCGACGGCAAGGTGGCCGAGGCCGTTCACCAGCTCCACGGCAGCCTCGCCAACGACCTCACGCCCGCGGCCTTGGCCCGGCGGGTGGGGCTCTCGCGGGCCTGGCTCGACGAGCGGTTTCGCCGCGCCTTCGGCCGGACGGTCCACGAGCAGATCGTGCACGTGAAGGTGGCGGAGTTGAAGCGGCTGCTGGGCGAACGGTGGCGGCCGCTCGCCGACGTGGCCGCCGCCTGCGGCTTCGGCTCGACGCAATACATGACGACGTTCTTCAAGAAGCATGTCGGCATGACGCCCGGTCAGTTTCGCGATCGCGTGGACCGCGGGCTCGAGCCGGCTTCGCGACGATGAAGAATCGAACAGACTTGCAAAGAACGCACAATCCAGCGGTGGCCGAGAACGCGATTTCACGCTAGTTTTTCGAGTGGCGGGGACGTTCAACTCCAACCAGCATGTTCATGCGGAGAACACTCATGCGAACGATGCAGCACATGCAGCACATGCAGCGAGGCCGATCGCACAGCCGGTCGGCTTTCACGCTGGTCGAACTGTTGGCGGTGATCGCCATCATCGGCGTGCTCGTCGGCCTGCTGCTGCCGGCGGTGCAGTTGGCGCGGGAGGCAGGTCGTCGCGCGGCTTGTCTCAACAACATGAAGCAACTCGGGCTGGGAGTGCTCACCTACGCAGATGTCAAGAAAATAATCCCTCCTGGGAGCGGCGCGACCGAACTCCCAACAGACGTGCGGTCGAGTTATGGCTACACATTCGCGATTCTGCCGTTCATCGAGCAACAAGACTCCTACGACAAGATAGTGCCGTATGCGAATGACACAGCGATCGCTTCAAGTTCTCGAAACAGTCAGAACACCAAGTACAATCAGGTTCGGGAAGCGGGATTCATCTCCACGCTGGCGTGTCCCTCTGACCCGGCCATAGCGGCGCGGCGGCAGAGTAATGCCTCAAGGCCCGCGGTGCAGCCGCTGAATTACGCCGCAAACTGGGGCGATGTGCTTGTCGGATCCAATGGCAGTCACACGAGCATTTCCAGCCTCCAGATGAGAGGCCCGTTCGTGAACTGTTGGAGCACGTACGGCAGCTTTACCTACCGAGTTCCCGTGACTCCTCTCAGAATCACGGACGGCCTCTCGCGTACGGTGTTGCTCGGGGAAGTGGGCGTGGTTGAAAACGCCACGGATCGAAAGTTCGGACTGAAGGCGAGTGTCGCCAATTGGTCTGGAGGATCGACTGCGCAACCATCGCCCATCACCTGCTTAAACGCGAGTTCCTGGGTTCCACCAGCTAACACCATCCTTGATCACTGCTGGGGGCATGGCATGCGCTGGCTCGAGTCACGGGTTGATTTCACCGGTTTCTTCACCATCCTCCCCCCAAATTCTGCCCCCTGTAGTAGTGGAACGAGTTTTGATGGAGGTGCCGGCACGATCTCGAGCAACCATCCTGGCGGCGCCTGTGTCGTGATGTGCGACGGCGGAAGTCGCTTCATTGCAGACACGATCGACTGTGGCGACCTCAATGTGACGCCTCCCTTGGGGACTGGTAGTGATGCCAGACGATACACCGGCCAGTCGATCTGGGGTGTGTGGGGCGCGATGGGAACGATCTCCCGCGGCGAAGCGGTGACCATGAATACCGATTGAATCGCCGCCAGAGCGGCTTCACCAGACTCGATGGGAGGCGGATCGAATGGAACCGACGCGGTCCGATAACGTCTTGAACGCCCCGTGGGCGAGTAGGATCCGTCGCTGGTCCATCGCGATGTCCGTCTGCCTGCTCTCCGTCACGATCGGCTGCAGCCGCAAAGGGCCGGCGGTTGAATTCGTGGAGGGCACCGTGCTCCTGGACGGGGGGCCAGTCGCTGGGGTAGATGTGGGATTTTCGCCCATTTCCGTCGGGCTATCAGCGCACGGCAGGACGGATTCTGCGGGGAAGTTCCGTCTCACCACGGTCCAGGGCGGGCGTCGCCTCGGTGGCGCTCCGATTGGTGAATATGTCGTGACGGTGATGAAGTGGAGGAATCGTCTCGAGGATCTCGGCCCGAAGCCAAACCCTTCCGACGCCAGCGTTGCTGCCAAGTGGCAGGCCGAGGCAGACCGGGTGGAATCATTGCCGCCCGAGTACATCGTGCCGAAGGCATATGGCAACAAGGCCACCTCGCCGTTCAAGGCCACGGTGAAGAAGGGCCGCAACACCGGTCCGGCGTTCATG
>CAZOMJ010000145.1:0-6460 GCA_964581055.1 uncultured Candidatus Kuenenia sp. | reverse complement strand
CCGCAACTGGTACGGGGTCCAGTGCGGCAGCAGTGGCAGCCCCTCCTGCTCTCGGGCTTTGTTCGCCTTCTCGATGGCGCGAGTGACCGCCCGCAGGATCGCGTTCCGATCGAATCGTTTCCCGACGCGAGGTGATGGCTTGCGTGGGATCATCGACACGACGCCATCGCGGGGCTTGCGGGCCGGAACGCTGCGTTCCGGTGTGAACACGTATTCTCGGTCGCTGCGGCCGGCGACGTGGGCCAGGACAATAGCCTGAGCCTGCGGACCGATGGCGATGTGTCTTTGCTTGCCGTGGTGCGAGGTCTTGTGTCGCTTGGGCACATACCGCCACACAGGCTTGTGCTGATCGCGGATGCGGCACATCTTCATTCGCCGTGCTTCGCTGGGCCTGCATCCGGTCAAACGCATGAACCAGATCAGATCGGCAACCTCCTGCGTCAGATAGGGCAGGGTGGCCCGCACGATGCTTGGCTTGACCGGCTTTCGGGCAGGGTTATCGCGGGCTGCCGTCTGGCCCTTGGCGAGCGTTGGCACGATCTCAAGCGCCTTGACGCGGTCGTCTGGCACTAGCTCGTTGAGCACGCCCCAGTGGAACAATTGACGCACGCGGCCGATGATGTCGTTGATGTACCGACGCGAGAGTGGCTTTCGCTCTTTTCCGTTACTGGTCGCCATGCCGCCGACGAGGTGTTTCTGAACCTCGACCAGCGCCCGGCTGCCGAACGCAGTGACGGGCATCGCTGCGAACGGCCTGATGGCTCGGCTGGCTGCTATCGCACCATGCCAGAGGGAGGTCGTGCGATAGTCGGGCCGTGTCGCCTCAATGTCGGCCAGCCACGCCCGCGCCAGCTCGCCCACCGTTAGCCCGCCGGTTGCATCGGGCGGGGCAGGGCGGGGCGCTGGTGCCGCTGGTACGGTCTGCGGCTGTACGCTCTGCACGGTGGCAATGGTGCGGCCCATGACGGTCAGCCCAGCGTCTACGCTTCGTCTGCCACTGGCGATGTATGCCGCCATGAGCGTGTCGAACCGGTCCTGCGTCTGCGGGCTACCCCACGGTCCAAGCCAGTGGGTCTTACCGTTGATACGAACGCGAGCGTGGCCGGTACGGCTATCCAAACGCATCGCGGGCAACTCGCCAGCGGGGCGGCGTCCCATGTGAAAATCTCCGAGGAAGGTTTCCAAACGGCGAAAGCAATCGCTTTTCGCCGTTTGAGCCTGTTTCCCCGAAGGGCGCTCCCGAACGTCGGGAGGTCGTATTCACTTGAAATCACGAATCAAATCAACAGTGGGCAGCACAGGATTCGAACCTGTGACCTCTACGGTGTGAACGTAGCGCTCTAACCAACTGAGCTAGCTGCCCGACGACGTGCCAACGGAATACAAAAAACCGCTCTTCCCAGCACGGAAATCGTATCAACGCCGCGTAGTCTACATCCGAGCACCCCGTGCGCAAAGTGCCGTAAAAGTCGCCCGACGCGAGACCAGCGGGGCACAGCCAGACTGCTGGGGCAGCCGTTGCCATCTGCAGCCCACCGAACCATCCCGCGGTGACCGGCGTAATAAGGGAGTTCGCATCGGTGGCCACATACGCCGGTGCGATGTGCCCCGGCATGCGTCCCCTCGCAGCGCCGGGGTTTTTTGTTGGCACTGCGGCCCGATAGCCACCCTACTCAAACACGACCCGCTCGAACGTCACGAGAATTTGCCCGGTCTCACGCCCACCGGCAAACGACTCCGGCAACGGCTTGTCGACTGGCACAAAGCAGAGACGGCGGGTGGTCTCGTGCACCTCGTAGATGCCGCGGTAATGCCTGCCGCGGACATTTTCGAACGAACCACGACTGCCTTTCAGCTCGATCGTTTTCGGACTCGTCGTCGGATCGATCGTGCTTGTGCCCTCGGCGATGGTTTTTCCATCGGCCAACAGACTCCACGTTCCGTCGAGCTCGTTGACGACCGTGACGCGAGCCACCGCAGGGTCGGCGTTGGTGTTGCCATTGGCCTCGATGCTGACCACTCGCCACTCTCCGGCGAGCATCGCGCGATCGGCCCTGATCGCCTCTTGCTTATCCGCCGACAGGGCGACGGCAGATGTCAAGGCAACCACCAACAGCATCACGGCGCGGGAAACCCGGGCGAACTCGCGAAACGAAATCATGCGCCACCCTCACGCCGGGGGCGGATCGGCAGGCGGATCGAACCGGGGAGCCGACACACTCCCGGCTCCGACCACATCGTCATCAAATCGCCGGGCCGGACGGGCAGGCCGCACGTCCCGCCCCTCGAGATGGGCCGAAACGTCCAGATCACGAGAGATCGTGGCCCATTGCTTCCGTAGTTCGGCGATGCCTTGGCCCACCGACCGCCCAACTTCGGGCAGCTTCTTGCCGTACAGCATCACGGCCAGAGCGCCGATCACGACTATCTCGAGAGGACCGAGCCCAAACATCGATGCTGCCTTTTGGCTCCAGAAAAAACGGGCGTCAGGGGAGCGTCACCCCGCAGAACACGGAGGCGACCTCAGCGATGGCTCTCGACCCGCCCGGAATCATGCGACCGCTCACCGTGACCGGCATGCGGCGCGTGCGGATCGTCTTCGATGCCCTGCACGCCACGCTTGAATTCCACGATCCCTTCGCCGAGCGAACGCATCACCTTCGGAAGCCGCGAACCAAACAACAGCAGGATCACGCCGGCGACGATCATCAACTCGACCGTACCGAGGCCCATGAAAGCAAGCAGCGGGTTCACGTGAAGGCTCTCCATGCTGAAACGCGGATCGAACGACTCAAGTCTAACCCCGCAGGTCTGTGGGTCAAATTCCTGTCGTCGGAAGAATGCCGATTGTGCCGCCAAAACCGACGGAACTCACCGCGATGGCTGGCCGGGCACGGACGCTATCGGCGTCTGCCTGTGCATTGGCAGATGCCGGTAGTAGACCTCGAGCGTCATCGCGGCCATGGCCGTCGCATACACGCGGCCGCCATGCCCGCCCCACACCGGATCGGGATCCCAACTCCCATTGAGCAGGCTCGACTCACGTCGCTGCAGCGGCAGCAGAGCGGCCTGCAACCGACTGTTCCACGCCTCCCATTGCGGCCCGCCGACGTGAAACGACGCGAGCGTGGCGTAGTACCACGCATAGGCATTGGGGCTGCTCCTGTCGGGCGGCGTTCTGGCCAGGAGATCGACCGCCTCGGCCACGCAGGGATGGTCAGCCGGCATGCCGAGAAACAACCGGCTCGCCAACGCTTCGGCCGTCATCGCCACACTCGGCCGTTCGCCGGGGCGATAGGCGGCCAGACCGCCGGCCCGCCCGGATGAGACACTCTGGAGAAATGTCCTCGCCCGGGCCTCTGCAGCCTCCACGCCCGTCAGTCCAGCCTGCCGGGCACTGGCCAGCAGCATCACCTGCCAGCCCAACTGGCTCGTGTCTCCCTTATCCCCTGCGGCATACCGCCAGCCGCCGGTGGCCGGGCTCTGCATCGAAAGCGTGTAGCGAACCGCCTTTTCCAGCGGCGGAAGCAGCGATGCATCACCGGTCATCGCACAGCATTCCGCCAGGGCGATCGCGGCCATGCCGTGGCAATACAGTGCGGCAAAAAACTCGGCATCGCCTGCCAGCGAGCCATCGGGCCGCTGCCGGTCCACGAGAAATCTAAGCCCGCGGCCCACGGTTTCCGCGTAGCCGCCATCCTGATGCGTGTTGCCGGCTCCCAGAAACGCCAGGAGCGACAGTCCCGTCACGCCATGGTCGCTCTTCGCCCCGACACCGTGGCGATGATGCCCCTGCACGGATCGCTCCACGCCGCCACCGTGGCGGGCGGCGTCCCACCGTCCGTCGCTCGACTGCGCCGCCGCCAGCCAGACGAGCGCCGCCTGCACCGCCCGCTCGGTTTCCTGCGAACCACCCCTGGCCGCCGCGGCCGCCGCTCGTCGACTCGCCACGCGGTCGGCATAGATGGCCGGAACGCCACGGGGAACGGCCTCCACGCCAGCGGCCGACGGGGCAGGGGAGGGATCGATCAAGGAGACGGCCGACGCCGCGTCGGTGGCTGGCACATCCGTCGGCTCCGGCCCCTCGGATGGAGTGTCTTGCTCGGTGTCTTGCTCGGTTTCTCGCTCTGTTTCTTCGGCGCTGGCCACCTCCAGCAGCGGCACATGCTCCTCGGGGGGCGCGATCGATTCGTCGATCGCCGCGCCGCTGTTGGTGGCCTCCAGATCGGTCGCGTCCACGGCATCCGCAACGGACTCCGCCACGCTCGACGACTCGGCATCAGCCGGCACCGGATACACCGCCGGATCCTCGGCCATCACGACCAGCATCGTCATGGGTCCGCTCTCGCTCTGCCCCCACGAGGCCGGCGACAGGCTCCCGAGGCAGGTGCAGACCACCGCCACCACCGCATGCAACACCACCGACAGCAGCACACATTTCGGCAGCGTATGCGACTGCAGCCACTTTGTCCGCACGATCACAGCCACGGCCACCGCGGCCACCGCAGCGAGCACCGCCCAGACGACTCCGTTCGTGTGCATAGCCGGCCACCATCACCTTCTGACGGTGCCACCGGCGGCCGCCTTCGGCCGCACCGAAATCGCCACCTGTGTCACGCCCGCCGTCCGGCAGGCCTCGTATACCTCTGCCATCCGTCCGTGTGGCACGGCATTCTCGCCGCGGATCATCACCGCGAGATCGGGCCGGCCTGCCCGCAGGCTCGTCAGCCTCGCCGCGAGGTCACCCATCGCGACATCATCCCCTCCCAGTCGCAGCCCGCCCGACGCCTCCACCTCCAGAATCTCGGGACGGCCGCCGTTCACCGTCGCTGCACTGCCCGCCTGGGGCAGGTCGAGGTCAAACTTTCTCTCGTCGCCGGAAAACTTCGTGGCGCACATGAAGAAGATCGTGAGCACGAGGACGACGTCGATCATGGGCGCGAGGTTCGGCGCCGGCTCCTCGTCATCGGAGAGTCGTACCAGCGGCATGGGTCACCCCGCGGCGCGGCGTTTTCCTTCGCCCAGCGCCTCCTGCGAGATCTCGTCGATCACCTGCTGGCAGGTTTCGTCGAGCCGCATCGCGAGCCGGTCGACACGGCTGGTGAAAAACCAGTGGAGCACCATGGCCGGGATGGCCACCAGCAGGCCCATCGCGGTCGTGATCAAGGCCTCGCCAAACCCGCGGGCCAGCAGGTCGGGCCGCCCCATCGCGCCGGCGCCGGCGACGTCATTGAACGACCGGATCAGGCCAAACACCGTGCCGAGGAGCCCGAGCAGCGGCCCCACCGTGGCGACGCCGTTGAACACGCGCCGGTAGCGTCGAAGGTGGTTGACCTCCCGTTCGCAGGCGTCGATCGCAGCCTGCTCGATCTCCACGGCCGGCCGCCCCCAGCGCCGGACGGCGGCGGCGAACACCTTCGCGGCCGGGCTGCCATTTTCCTCGCAGGCATCGAGTGCCTCGCCGCGGCTGATCTGGCGGGCCTGCAACTGCTCGATGAAACGGGTTGTGAACAGCCGCGGCACCACCCGCCCGGTTCGCAGGCTCACCAACCGTTCGATGCCGAACACGGCCAGAGCGAACGAGCAGCCCAGCAGCGGCACCATCAGAATGCCGCCGTCGCGGATCGTCGCCAGCAGGTTGCCGGTGGGAATGAGCGTCTCACCAGCGGCGGGTGCCGCGGCTGGCGACGGTTCTGTCGCGGGCGCCGGAGCAGCCGCCATGCGAACCGCGTCGCGACCGTCGGCATCGGATCCGGCCCAGGCCCGCGGCCCCTGCTGGCCATGCGCGACCGCGGGCAGAAGCACGACGAAAACCGCGAGCACAGCCCCAAGCACCCGCGACTGACGGCCTGCCCGTGGCAACTGCCCCGCCCAGATGGTTCGGTCCGGCGGCGTCATGAAAAAAGCCTGCACGAGCATGGCGGGCGAGACGCGTCCGTTCCCTCGAAACACTCCCTCGCCTCAGGTGAGGATCGACATGCGCCACCCTCCCGGACGAGCCCCACCGTCACGCCCCCACCCACCGGCACATCCCGCACGGCTGTTGCGAAGGGCGTTCGGGGAGCCAGCCCGGCGTACCACCCACGGCGGCGAGTGGCTAGAAGTTCGCGTCGCAGCCGGTGTCGACGTCGCCGACCATGTGGAGATGGTCGTGGTCGATGTACACCACTTCCTGGCAGTCTTCGTCCACCAGCGTGTGCGGCACGGGCCAGCCGATCCGCTTCACTTCCTGGAAGTAGATCGTGCACTTGTAATGGGCGTGGTGCAGCTGGGCCGGCCCGGCGAGCGGATAGTGCCGCGGCGGATCCATGTAGTCGGCGATCTTGCACTTCGAGATCCGCACGTGGTTCCGCTGGATCTCGTAGAGGAACGGCCAGTTGCCCTGGACGGGACGGGCCTTCTCGAGCGCCCGCATCACCTCGTCGTCGCTCGGTTCGTCGAGGGCTTCGCACGGTCCACC
>CAZOMJ010000144.1:0-75611 GCA_964581055.1 uncultured Candidatus Kuenenia sp. | reverse complement strand
GAACCGCGAAGCGCGTTCGAAGGGCTTGCCGTCCTTGTCTTTGCCGGCCTCTTTGTAGTCGCCGATGTCGACGGCCACCGTGCCGCCGCCATACACCCGCACGTCGATCGAACTGGCTTCGGAGACGGTGTGTCGCTCGCCGCCCGTCTTGAGCGCGGCGATCCCCTCCGCCTTCGTGAATCGATGGCCCGACGGCTCGACATAGACGAAGTCCGGGGCCCAGATCCGTTCGAGGATCGATGTGTCATTCTTCAGGTATGCGGTTGACCACTGCGCGGAGAGATCCTTGATGCCCGCCTCGATGGCGGCTTCCTGGGCCGGGGTGACGGCTATCGCCGACTGGGCGAAGGCGGTGGGGCAGCAGGCCACGGCGATCGTCATGAACAGGAAGGCCCGGGTGATGATCCGTGAATGCACCATGGTGGTCGACTCCTTCGTGACGGGAATGTGAATGGCCGTGAGAATAGCAGAAAAGAGCAACGTCCAATCCTATTCGGCACGACACGTGCGTCTCTCCCGTGGCGGCAAGTTTTTAACGTGTCCGTGTCCCCGGCATAAATTCCACAATCGTGGCCACTGGTCGGTGGACGCGGGGAAGAAAAGGGGACGCAGCGTGACAAGGCAGGCAATCGTGACCTGCGCCAGGATCATTCTTGGGAGCAGTATTGTCGGCTGATCCTTCTCTGGTTTTTCAGGCCCATCGTCGACAGCCTGCGTGGACTCAAGCAGGCCGGCACCCTCGACAAGGTGCGAAAGAACTGTGGCGCTGGGCGTGCCTCGCTGGGCTCGCTTTCGGAGGGAGCACGTTCAAAACTCGCCTCACAGGGAGTCCGGTGAATTCTGCGACTCACGAGCGATTCGCGATTCGTCCAAGAGCCGTATGGATCAGAATCCGCCGGCGACGAGCATGCCGCAGCCGGCGGCTGGCTTCAGCACGCAGCACCCACACGTAACTCCGGGCAAGTTGAAAACTTGCCGCCACGGGAGAGAAGCACGTATCGTGTCGAACAGGAGTGGCTACGTGCCCGTTTTCCGGCGACTTTTTCGGTACAATCCCGCCATGCTCTGGGTTGCCTGGAAAATGCTGATCGGAAACCGCGCGAAGTACCTCGGGATCATCTTCGGGGTGATGTTCGCCGCGCTCCTGATCGCGCAGCAGTCGTCGATCTTCTGCGGGCTGATGTCGCTGACCGTCAGCCAGATCCGCGACGTCGAGGGGGTCGATATCTGGGTGATGGACAAGAACGTCCAGTTCGTCGACGACGTCAAACCGCTGGCCGATACCGAACTCTTCCGTGTGAAGGGGGTGCCGGGCGTGGCCTGGGCCGTGCGGTTCTACAAGGGGATCGCCAGGGCTCGGCTCGCGGAGGGCTCGTACGAACAGATGATCCTGCTCGGCCTCGACGACGCCACGCTGGTCGGCGCGCCGGACGGCGTGTTCATGGGCTCGATCGCCGACCTCCGCAAGCCCGACGCCGTCATCATGGACGAGGCCGGCTACCGGCGGATCTGGCCCAACCAGCCCTACCGGCTGGGCCGCGTGTTCGAGATGAACGACCGGAGGGCCGTGCTCGTCGGCCTCACCAAGGCCAGCCGCACGTTTCAGAGCTTTCCGATCATCTACACCCGCTACAGCCAGGCGGTGCTCTTCGCGCCGCCGGAGCGCAAGGTGCTCTCGTTCGTGTTGGCGAATGCCGAGCCGGGCGTGCCGGCCGAGGAGGTCTGCCGACGGATCGAGGAGCGGACCGGCCTCCAGGCGGTGACGCGGCAGCAGTTCATCGTGAAGACGATCCGCTACTACCTCGCCAAGACCGGCATCCCGGTCAACTTCGCGATCACGGTGTTCCTCGGGTTCATCGTCGGAACGGCGATCGCGGGGCAGACGTTCTACCTCTTCACGGTGGAGAACATCCGCCAGTTCGGCGCGCTCAAGGCGATGGGCACGAGCAACTGGACGATTCTCCTGATGGTGCTGTCGCAGGCGGTGCAGGTGGGGATCGTGGGCTACGGCGTGGGGGTGGGACTGGCGGCCATGTTTGGCTACGCGGTCGCCCGCGGCCAGTCGCGGCTCTCCTTCTTCATGCCCTGGCAGGTGCTGGCCATCACGGGCGTGGCGGTGTTTCTCATCGTGCTGCTGGCGAGCCTGCTATCGATCCGCAAGGTGCTCGTTGTCGACCCCGCGATCGTGTTCCGCGGATGAACACGGGAGAACCATTCCCATGGCCGTGACTGACCTGCCCACGCCGCACCACCGCGATGCCTTGGCGACCGCCGACGTGGCCGTGCGGGTGCGGGGAGTGACGAAGGAATTCGGGACGGGCGGTTCGCTGACGCGGGCCCTGCGGGGCGTCGATTTGGATGTGCCGTATGGCGAGTTGCTGATCCTTGCCGGCCCCAGCGGCTGCGGAAAGACGACGCTCGTGTCGATCGTGGCGGGCACGCTCGAACCGACGGACGGCGAGGTGGTGGTGCTCGGCCAGGACCTCGTGGCGATGAAGAGCGGCCGCAAGGTGAAATTCCGCCGCGAGAACGTCGGCTTCGTCTTCCAGACCTTCAACCTGCTGCCGTCACTCACGGCCGCGGAGAACGCGGCCGTGCCGCTGCTGATCGCCGGCTGGCGCCGAACGCGGGCGGTGGAGGCGGCAGGCGAGGTGCTCGACACACTCGGTCTGGGCGACCGGCTGGCAAACCTGCCGAGCGAACTCTCCGGTGGCCAGCAGCAGCGGGTGGCGATCGCCCGGGCGCTCGTGCACGACCCGCGGCTGCTCGTCTGCGACGAGCCGACCAGCGCCCTCGACGCAGAGAATGGCCGGATCACGATGGAGCTGATCTCGAAGATCGCGGTGCAGCCCGACCGGGCGGTGATCGTGGTCACGCACGACTCGCGGGTCTATTCATTCGCTGACCGGATCGCGAACATGGAAGACGGCCGCATCGAGTCGGTCGAAGCGGGACCGCTCCGCACGGGCGACACCGGTCGTTCTGCCCGTAGCTGACCCCTCCTCCGTTTTTGTGCCAGTGCCCATGCGAGAGTTGGGTAAGATCGACGCCGCCGCAGTACCGTTGGCTTCCGATCCCTCGACCGTCCCTCTTTCCCCTGCCTGCATCCCGGTGTTGTGAATGTCTGCTCAGCGTTTTTTGATCTATTCCCAGCCTCGCACGGGCAGTACTTGGTTGGTTGATTTGCTCGACAATCACCCCGAGATTGCATGTGACGGCGAGCTCCTCTCCGCTGATTGGAAGCATTCGCGGCGTGTCTGGTCTCGAAGGCTGTTACGGTCTTACCCGATCCCTTACGTGCAACTGAGGGCAGCAATGTGCAGGGCTCCAGCCTACGGATTCAAAGTCCTGCACTATCAGACATACAAACAGAAAGGACTCTTGACGAGCTTCCATCGACGAGGCTGGAAAATCATTCATCTGCGCCGGGCTCATCTTTGGAATCAGGCGGTTTCCGATCAACTGGCCATTCAGACCAAAAGGTACCACCGAGCACACAACGATCCGATTCACACCGATCAAGTCCGCGTCGACCCCGCCGCGCTTCTCGCCAAGATCGATTCACTCAAACGCCAATCACTGGCAGAGACACAAACTCTGGAAGGAATCCCTCATCTGCGGATCGAGTATGAAAGAGACCTCGTTGATGACAGCGTTCGCGACCTGACGCTCTCTCGGATTCACGTGATGCTTGGCGTCGCACCCATGCCTGGGTCATCGGTTTTGCTACCGACCTATGACCGTCCGATGCATCAGGTGGTTGCGAACTACGAGGAAATCGTCGATTGCGTGAGGAACTCCTGCCACGCAGACGTTCTCACCATGTAAGGAACAAAGGCTCACCCGCCGCTATTCGTTGGCCGACGTGATCGCGAACATGGAGGGCTCGTCGGGCGGGCGGTGAAGGCGTGCCTTCAATGGCGAGGTGGGATTGAATCGATGCCCGGAACTTTGAGGCACTCGCCCAAGATCTGGCGCACGGTGTCGATGGTGTGGTGCTGCGCGACCCAGGCGTGGGCATTCTCGGAGAGCCGTCGGCAGAGGTCGTCGTCGGTTGAGAGCCGCAGGCAAGCGGCCGCAAGCTCCTCCGGTGTGTCGGCGATGAGGATATGCTCGCCGTTGGTCACGGCCAGGCCTTCCGCACCCTTGGTCGATGAGACGACGGGAGTGCGATGTTGGAACGCCTCCAGGATCTTGATGCGGGTGCCGCTGCCGGCCCGTAGTGGCACCACGAGCATGCCGGCGGAGGCATACTCGGGGGCAAGATCCGGTACAGCACCGACGAGATTCACGCCTGGGAGGCTTCTGACCGCGACGATCGATTCCGACTGGCCGACGCCCACAATGCGGAAGGTTATCCGGTCGTCCTGCTCCCGGATGAGCGGCAGAATGGAGCGGGCGAAGAAGGCCACGGCGTCTTCATTGGGCAGGTAATCGAGTGAGCCGACGAAGAGGATCGACCGCGGGTCGCGGACGCCAGCGGTCGCCGATGACTGCGGTGCGCGGACGGCGTTGGGCACGTGGACGAACGAATGGCCCGGATGGCGTGACCGCAGCGTCTTGCAGTCTTCCTCGCTGGCGAGCAGGAGATAGTTGAACCGGGGTATCAGCATGGCGCGAAAAAGATTCATCTTCGGAATCTCGGCCCGTATCTTGGCCGCGACGGCCGCTTCGCCGGCGGCTTCGTGCAGCGGTGCGAATTGTTCGTTGCGGGCGCACTCGTCATCGTCGAGATCGAGGATCGTGACGCGGGGGCGGGATCCCGCCGCGTTGAAGCAGTTGATCGCCAGCGGAGCAACGACCTGCCGGAATGCATAGACCGCATCCAGCTGCGCGCCGCCCGGTTCGCCGGTCAGGAAGTCCTCCACCAGCGGCCGGATGTCTTGCACGCGGTGGGGCTGAATCCGAAAAAATGCCGCAGAGTGGGCCCGCACCCAGTCGTCGTGGAAGATGCCTTCGCGGCTGGCCCATACCTCTGGATGCACCACGATCACGGAGAAGTGCGACGACAGCACTTCGAGGGCGATGCTGGCTCGCATCGCGGAGCCACCGCCCGTGGGATACGGCAGAAACGACGTGACGAATAGGCAATAAGGCTTGGGTGTCATGGGTGCGCGGCTGTCGAGGACGCGGATGGAAGCGATGTTCGAGGAATGCCGAGAGATCGGAGTCTTCCGGCCCTGATCACCAGGCTCCGCGCTGCTCCATGCATGAGCGACTCAACACGGCCCGCCCACCGGCTGGGCAACCGCATGGCAGGCACCGGTATGCCGGCCTGTCGCAGTTCCGCCAGACGGTCGAACGCGGCAGGGGCGTAGCAGGCGGCGAGTTCCCGGAAATGCTCCCACTGTGAGGCCGTGAGCGGAACGAGCGAGGCATCGACCTGCCAGGGGATCAACGGATCGCCGGCAGTTGTCGGGGTGAGGATCGAGAGCATGAGGTGCTCCGCCGGCATGACGGGCTCGGCATTGGCGAACAGATCGGCCTCGCAGCGACGGGCCCGCCAGGGGGCTACGGGCAGATGTCGCCAGAGGAGTTTCAACGGGATCCCGTTGCGCAGGAAGGTCGTGTGGCTCACCCAGTCGAGAGCCTTCGGTTCGGGAGCGGTGCCTTCGAGCCGCCAGCCCGAGTTCTGGAGGAGTTGGCGGGCGGCCGCCTGCTGGTGCCTGGGCACGGCAAGGTGAATCTGCGTCAGCGGTCGCACGGAGCCGGGGCGTTGGTTTCGCAGGAAGACTGCCGAGGGGCCGGCCACCATCACCGGCCCCACACCGCCGGCTTCGAGCAAGGTCGTGCATTCCTGAAGCACCTGCCGCCGTATCTGGGCCTCCGTCCAGCCGCGACGGACGATCCCCAGGAGAATGCCAGCGTCGGGATCGCCCGCGAGCCACGGCTGCAACTGATCATGACCGAGAACCGGCAGGAGATGGATCGCCGACCACGAGAGCTTCTGCACGTCGACCTCGCGACGCCATTGCCGCCAGGCCGCGGCCGCCGCGTCGGCGGAGCGGGCTAGGATCGCCTGCACCAGGAGCGCGGTGTCGTTCATCGGCCGGCGGCTCCGGCAGTGGCGGCGGCATGTGCTCGGCGGCGTTCCATCAGCCAATGCATCGCCTGCGTGTATTCGGCGAGGCCCTGACGGTTGCGGGTGGTGTTGTCGGCATGCACGCGGCGACGGACGAACGAGCCGGGCACGACGAGCGACTTGAGCCCGATCGTCTGTGCCCAGCCATACCAGGCGATAAACTCGCCGCAGCGGAATTCCGGGAGCGGCCCCGCGACGTCAAACACCTCGCGGCGGGCGAGCAGACCGGATGGACCCATGAAAGGACGCGACTCTGGATTGCATGGAAAAGCGGCTTGTGGATCGGAGAACTCCGCCCCGTGGCAGAACAGGAGCGACACGTCGGGCTGGGCTGTCAGGGCGGCGCACTGGTCCGCGAGCTTTCCCGGCAGCCAGAGATCGTCGGCATCGAGAAAGGCGATGAGCGGTGATGTGGCGGCCCCGATGCCGGTATTGCGGGCGCACGCCGCACCTGGCTTGGGCTCGTGCACGAGCCGCACCTTCGAGCCAAAGTCTCGCCGCACGCATTCGCAGGTCGCGTCGGTGGAGGCGTTGTCCACCACGATCACGTCGAGATCGAGGTTGGCGGCGGCTTCACGCTGCTGGAAGACGCTCTCGATGGCCTGCCCGATGAACCGGGCGGCGTTGTGGGCCGGAATGACGACGCAGACGGAGGTGTTCACGGGGCAGCCTTCACCCGTTCAAAAGCGTAGTGAGCGCCGACGGAATCCCCCGTGTGTCGGTGCCGAGGTGCAGCAGGTAGGCCGGTAGCTTCTCGGCCAGCGCCACCATGCGGTCGCAGTCTTCGTTCGTGGCCGCCGGGAGCTGCGCGACGGTGCTCGGCAGCATCGCCACGATCGCTTCGAACGCGGAGCAGGGCTCGACGCTGCTGGCAGCCTGACCGGTGATCCGCGGCACGACGATCGCCCGTAGCGGCATGCCCTCCACGACGCAATCGGGCCAGATCGCGTCGAGGAAGTAGACCGCCTTGTCGGCACCGCCCCGTTCGAAGCTGTCTGGATTGGTGGAAAGGCCTTTCAGCTCCGGCAGTCGGGCGTAGTCTTCCGATCCCTTGAGCTTGCCAGTGTTGTAGAGGCTATGCGCCCAGGCGCGAGCGGGGTCGATCAGGCAGTAGTCGTCGCCGGCATACTGCATGCCAGCGGCAGCGCAGAGCAGGGCGGTGGTCGACTTCCCGGAGCCGCCCTTGCCCACCAGAAGCACGCCGCCCCGTTCTGTGCCGACCGCGGCGCCGTGCACATACTGCAGCCCCCGCGCCGCAAACCATTCGTGCAGCAGAAACCGAAAGGGGGAGCCGACTTCCCAGTAGGGAAAGGCGTCGTCATCGAGTTTCAGCAGCCAGCCCCGGTTCTGTTCAAAGTCGACCACCGTGAGCACGTTGGGGCCGGCGTTGTAGATCGCGGAGATCCCGCTCGCATGCAGTTCGAGGACCTCGCCCCTAGGGCCGCATTCCGAGCACCAATTGGCCCGCAGTCGCCGCAGCAGGTTAGCCAGTATTGGCGCCGCCGATGGCTCGCCGCCGTTCCACGCGCTGATGGTGAGGCCTGCCGCCGCAGCTGGTGCTTCGGGCAGCGCCAGATGACCGAGGGCGGGCCTGAGCCGCCTCGCATCCTGCTCAGGGATCGTGCGGACGCAGACGTCGTGTCCGCCGATCCGATACCACTGTTGGACCGGGCCACCAGCCTTGGCCGCGTCGTCCAGAAACGACTGTTCCATTCGATCCAGGAGCTGCCGCCCTTGGGCGGTGGCGGCGCGACGCATCGGGCGATCGGTTTTGAGCCATGGTCGCATCAGTGTTTCGAGGTCGTGATGCACGGTGGTGCTGCGGTCCGCTTCGAGCGTGGAATAGACGCCGGTGTCGCGGTTCACCAAGAGCGTGCTATCCCCGAGCTTCGCAGTGAGCAGGTCGCCGCCCGTGGCGGCAGGGGAGGCGCCAGTGGTCACCGCTGCGCCCGCTGGCGCAGTGGACGGGGGCACTGCCGGCCCTCCAGTTGCAGCATGGGGCCATCCCGCCGCGGCATCGACTTCGTGCACCGGATCGAGCAGGAACAGTTCCTGGAGATCGTTGTATGACTGCAGTGCGGGGGGCGAGTAGATGGCTGTGGGTGTTGCCGGGGGCGCCGCGTCTACTGCTCCCTGGCTCGGTGGACAGGCGACGATCAAATCGCGGGTGGTCAGCTCGTTGATGAAGGCTCGCAGGTCGCGGGCAGCCACATCGGCCGGAATCGTATAGAGGGTCGTCAACAGCCTCGCGACGTCGTCGAACGATGCGCCGTCGGAGCCGAACGCCAGCCAGGCCGTGCCGCCCGACTCGGAGAGACTGTAGTAGCTCCCGTTGCGCAGATCGACGATCACCACCTCTCGGTCGATGAGCTGGTGAATGACGTCGGGCTCATTGACCCTGTAGAACTGGCCAGAAACTGCGTCGTCTACCAACGTTCCATCTCCACGTGATCGGTCCTGGACTTTCTTGCGTCCGACGGGTGGCCCCCGAGTCCTTCACGGTCAAGAGTTATTGGGCACCCGCAAGGATGCCACTGCCTCCGACGATCCTGTCGACTATACATCGACTCTCCAGCGGCTGGAGCGTCTGGTTGCAACGATTGTTCCGATTCCGGCGGCAGGCGTCGCGCTCGATGTGGTGGCTACAGCAGCCGGTCCTTCGCGCGGGCCAGGGCACGGACCTGCCGCCACTGGGCCGGCGAAAGTTGCCAGGCGGCTGCCGCCAGCCGCTTCACCCGCTCCGAAAGCGTGAGCGATTCCTCGCCGTTGGCCGCCTCGAACTCCCGCATCAGGCCCGCGTAGCGACGCCAGCCCGACAGGGCCCCGGAGAGGATCTGCCCGATGGCGCGCGGGCTGGCGAGATAGGGCAGGTCGGAATTGATCGGCTCGGAATCGAGCTGCCGGAGATAGAGGTCGGCGAGCGCGGCGGCCGTGCTCTCTGTCGCGCCTGCCGGCAGCGGCGAGTCGCCCCCGAACTGCTGCACGATCATGGAGACTGCGTGAACGGCGTCGTCGAGTCCCCACCGGCGGGCGTAGTCGAGGGCACAGGAAAGCTCCTCGGGATCCGTGGCCAACAGGCGGAGCCAGCCGCCGCAGTCGAGGATGTCGCGGGCGATCTCGTCGGGGACGAGGTCGTTCCGCACCGCATGGTGCACGGTGAGCAGCAGGCCAAAGGCGGGGCGAACCACCGTCGTCTCGACATTGAGCACCCGCACGGGCCGTGCAGTGCCCAGCAAGGCCTCCGTGTCGAAGCGGCCCAGCTTCCAGTGGAGGTCGATGTGGTTGCCCGCAGGATTGCTCAAGCTGACTGCCTGGTTGCCGGCAGCCCCCGGCGAATTCTTCACGAAGGCGATGTAGTCGGCCAGGGAGCCGGTGCCGATGTGCCGTCGGTAGCCGTGGGCATCGAGAGTTGTGAGTGCGGCGGCAAGGTCATCGGCCCGGATCAGGATGTCGACGTCTTGCAGCATCCGGTCGCGGGTGTTGGTGTGCAGCAGCGCGATAACCGCGCCGCCCTTAAATGCAGCCGCCTTGATGCCCGCGGCATGCAGCCGTTGCATCGCCTCCGATCCCGCCCGCAGGCAGAGAGAGGTGCGGATGAACTGGGCCGCTGTGGCGCGACGCAACTCGTCCGCCTCCGCTGGGGGCAACGATTGGCCGAGGGCCGCGATCCTCGCGGCGACCGCCGGGAGCACCTTCCACCGCTCGCAGAGCCGTAGTACGGCGGGCCATTCGCCAGCGGCCTCGATCTCGCTCGCGGCGGCCAGGGCGGCGGCAGGGGGCGATGCCAGCAGCCGCATCACGCGGTGCCTCAAAGACGGCGATGACAAGGCCATGGATATGCGTCGGATTGGGTAAGGGCCGCAGGCGTGTGCCATGCGCGTATCGGTCTGGGCGATGGTACGCTCCCTCTGGCCACGATGCACATCGGGCCTCTCCACACCGCCGCGGCGAGAAAACGAAACGAGAGCAGCCATTGGTGGTGCGGGAGTGACACCGTCGACGGTCGTCGCGTAGCATGACGGCATGGCCACTATGGACAGCGACATCGCCCGATCGCCGGCAACTCCCGCGGCGCCGCCACGCCGGCGCACGGAGCGGCGTCGCACGCTCGCCGACATCCTCACGCAATACGCGCTGCCACTCGTGGCCGTGGCGATGCTCGGCTTCGCCGGCTGGTATGTCGCGAAGACCCGGCCCGTCACCAACAATCCGCCGCCGCCGATCGCGCCGGCCCGAAGCCCCTATGCCGACACGCTGGCGGCGGCCGGCATCGTCGAGGCCCAGACGGAAAACATCGCCGTGGGCTCGGCCACGCCCGGCGTCGTGGTGAAGGTGTTCGTCAAGGTAGGCGACGAGGTGAAGGCGGGCGAGCCGCTCTTTCGACTCGACGAGCGACAACTGCAGGGCGAACTGGCCGTGAAGCGTGCGCTGGTCTCGCAGTCGAAGAGCGAACTGATCCGGCTGGAGGCAGAGCCCCGCAAGGAGAAGATTCCGGTGATCGTCGCCCAGGTCAACGAGGCGAAGGCGGCCGTGATCCGCGAGACCGACGCGCTCAAACGTACGGAGGAGACCTTCGCCCGCAAGGTCACCACCGAACAGGAACTGATCGCGAGACGCGAGGCTCTGGCCGGTGCGCAGGCCAAACTCGACAGGTCGCAGGCCGACCTCGATCTGCTCGAGGCCGGCTCATGGCAGTATGACCGTGATGTCGCCCGTGAGGCCATCTCAAAGGCCGAGGCGGACGTGGCCAAGATCGAGATCGAACTCGACCGTCTCATCGTGCGGGCGCTCGTGGCGGGGCAGGTGCTGCAGGTGAACGTGCGGCCGGGCGAGTACGTCGGCGCACCGGCGAATCAGCCGCTCGTGATCCTCGGCAACATCGAGAAACTGCACGTGCGGGTCGACATCGACGAGTTCGACATTCCACGGTTTCGCAGCGAGCTGCCGGCGACGGCCGTGCCCCGCGGCAACCTGCAGGTGCGGTATCCACTCACGTTCTTCCGCGTGGAGCCGTTCGTCGTCCCAAAGAAGTCGCTCACCGGTAACAACACCGAGCGGGTCGACACGCGGGTGCTCCAGGTGATCTATGAATTCAACCCTGCCGGGCTGCCGCCGCTCTTCGTCGGGCAGCAGGTGGAGGTTTTCATCGCAGCGGGAGCACCTCCTACTTCGGAGCCGTAAGCCGGGGAGGGGCGGAGGCAAGTCGGGGGGGATGGACCGGCCCCGGCGGGCAGCTTTCAGGGCATCAACGGTCGCAAACCCGCCTTGCCACATCGCCGGCCGGTTGGGACATTCCCGCCCCGACCATGGCAAAGCCCCGGCCTAAAACGAGCGCTGTCGCGATGAGCCGGATCGCGGTGCGCGCGGTCCTGGCAGTGCTCGTGGCGTGGCCGCCCCCGGCAGCCTTCGCCGTCGAGTTTGAACTGGTCGACAGCGTCGCGCCCTCCATCTCCAAGGCTGACGACGAGGCCGGCGGCGCGATGCCAGGGCCCAAAAAGACGGGGGGCATGTTTCTGCCCAGCGACGATGGCACCAAGCTCTGGCGGCAGACCCTGGCCACCGTGTCGGCCGACTGGCCGATCGTGCGAACCGTGGAGCCCGACTTCCGCTCCACGCCTCCGCGTGAGGGCCTGATCGAATCGGCCTGGCTCGAACCCCCGGACTCGATGCCCGCGGCCCGCGGCCTCCCGACCACCGACAAGGCCTGGCCGCCGCGGCGGCAACGGGTGGTCGTCCGCGTGGTGCCTGCCGCCAGCGGCGCCTGGATCGATGCGATCGTGGAGACGCAGTCGATCGCCGATGCCTACGCCAGTTCCACGCCCGGTGGCGTGGAGCTGACAGGTGGCTGGCCCACCGCCAGCGGCGGTGGGGATCGCACGAGCATCACCACCACGCTGGCCGCCCGCATGGCCACCGCTCCCGGAGGCGCTGCCGAGCCCGTCTATTCGCTGCCGGCGCTCGAGGAAGACGGATTCGGCGGCAACTCGGAGCCGCCCTGGGCGCACAGCCAGCATCCCCGCCTGGCCCGCGCCGGCTACAAGGTGCTCGAGGACTACCGCAACTTCTATTCATGCGAAAGCCTCACCTGCATCACGGCGGCCTTTGGTGCCGGCGCGCTGATGGCCAACACCGGCTTCGATACGACCATGCAGAATGCCTGGCAGGAGGGCGTGCGGCCGACCGACGTGGGCACCTTCTTCTCCGATTGCAAGGTGATCGGCGAGGGGAAGTATGCCCTGCCGATCTTCGGTGCGGCGGCCCTCACGGGCGTGGTGCTCGAAGGCCAGCCCGCCGGCGACATCGTCGGCGAGTGGGGCTCGCGGTCTCTCCGCATCTTCGTGGTGGGGGCGCCGCCGCTCTACGTGCTGCAGATGGCCACGGGGGCATCGCGGCCCGGCGAGAGCCCCGCCGGCAGCGATTGGCATTTTTGGAACGACAACAACGGCGTGAGTGGCCATGCCTTCGTCGGCGCGGTTCCCTTTCTGGCCGCGGCCGAAATGGTGGAAAACCCGCTGGCGAAGGGCTCGCTCTACGTCTGCTCGACGTTCGTCGGCTTTTCACGGATGACCGACAACGCCCACTATCCGTCGCAGATATTCCTCGGCTGGTACCTGGCCTGGGCCAGTTCCATGGCCGTCAACCGCACCGAGACGCACTTTGCCGGGATGGAAGTGCGGGTGGTGCCGCTGCCGATGGCCGACCTTGGGGGCATGGCCGTCGAGGCCAAGTGGTGAGCGGGTTCGCCATCCGGGCACCTTCTGGCGTATGATTTCGCCGCTCGTCTTTGACGCGGAATTTTCCAAGCACACTCTGGAGCAGGTATCCATGGCCAAGTCATCTCGGGGTTCGGTGTCGTCGGTGGCAGCTTTGTCGGCGGATCGGCTGCGGAGCCTGTGCACGCCTGCGGAGCGGAAGCTGCTCGAGATGAGCGAGAGTCCCAGCCTCTCCAAGGCTGCCCATGCGGAGGTGCAGGCGTGGCTCGGCCGGGCGCGAGAGACCCGTGACAAGTGGCGGGCGATGGTCGGGAAGCAGAGCCGCGCCGCGAAGCGTGCGCCGCGGGCCGTCGCCGAGGCCAATGCCCGCAGCCACGCCAAGGCGGATCTTTTCGACGCCGCGGTGAAGCGGTTCGAGGCACAGCTCAAGACAGCCGCGTCGGCTGTGACCGGCGCCACCAAATCGGCCGTGAAGCCGATCGCCACCCTTGCGAAGAAGCCGAAGCACAGCCGCGTCGCCGGCCATCGGAAGGCTCGCGCCGGACTGCGGGCGGAACTGACCGGCAAGGTCGTCGCGCTGAACAGCATGATCGCGAAACCGCTGGCCAAGCCGGCCGTGTCCAAGGCAGCCGTGTCGAAGCCGGCGGCACCCGTCGTCACGGCGAAGCCGACCGCTGCAGCAGCCGCTCCGGTGGTCGCAAAAGCAGCCGCCACGTCGAAGACGGCATCGAAGAAGCGGAAACTGCCCCCGGCCAAGGCTGCGGCGGCCGCCCAGGCAATCCGGTTCGACGGCACGAAGCAGCGGTCGGCGCTCACTTCGGCCAAGAAGGCCCGGCTGAAGGTCGGGGGGCTGTCGACCCGCAGGGGCAGCCACATCATGGCCGCCGGTAAGCGGTCGCAGGCCCGCCGCGACAAGCGGCGGTAGCCGCGTTGGCGGCCAGCGACGGGCTCCATGGAAGCGTTTCAGGAAACGCTGCGACAGCGTCCGCCTCGAGCTGCGAAAACGTAAGACAGGCCAGCCATTTCGTAATGCTCTGTCAACTATAGTGGAGGCGTCACGGACGCGGGATGCGGCCGCAGGACGCGGTGGTACGGCATGCCGAGGTATTCATGGCATCACGACGCCATTGGCTGAAGGGCTCCTTCACGGCCTGCCTGATCGCGGCCAGCGTGTGTTCGTCGTCAACGGTGGCCGGGCCGCCGGCGGCCTCTCCCGCTGCCGCTGCTCCCACCGCCATCGATTTCGAGCGGCAGATCCGGCCGCTGCTTGTCAGCCATTGCGGCGACTGTCACGGGCCTGACACGCAGGAGAGCCACCTGCGGCTCGATGTCAAACACCGGGTACTGAAAGGGGGCGACTTTGGGACGGTGATCGTCGCCGGCAAGAGCGGCGAGAGCGAACTGCTTCGCCGGATCACGAGCACCGACGAAAAGAAGATGATGCCGCCCGACGGCGACCGGCTCTCCGCCGCCGACATCGCGCTGCTTGAAACCTGGATCGACGCCGGGGCCGAGTGGCCCGAGTCCGAGGCCGACCGGCTGGCCCGCGAAACCGATCGCGATCCCCGGCTCGATCACTGGGCCTGGCAGCCGGTGGTCCGCCCCGCCGTCCCTCCGCCCCATGAGGGCTGGCTGGTTCGGAACGATATCGACCGTTTTGTCCAGTTCAAGCTCGCCGCCAGCAAGCTGTCTCCTGCACCGGAGGCCGATCGTCGGTCGCTCATCCGTCGGCTGTCGTTCGACCTGCTCGGTCTGCCGCCCAGCCCCGAGGACGTGGCCGCGTTCGTCGCCGACCAAGCCCCGGATGCCTACGAAAAACTCGTCGAGCGGCTGCTCGCCTCGCCCCACTATGGCGAACGCTGGGCACGGCACTGGCTCGACATCGCCCACTACGCCGATACCCACGGCTTCGAACGCGACCAACTCCGGCCCAACGCCTGGCGGTATCGCGACTGGGTGATCAGGGCCTTCAATAGCGACATGCCCTACGACCGATTCCTCCGCGACCAGGTCGCGGGCGACGTGCTCGCGGCTGACGATCCCGACGGTGTGATCGCCACGGGCTTTCTCGCCGCCGGTCCGTGGGATTTCGTCGGCCAGATCGAAACGAAGAGCGACGTGCTCCGGCGGCAGGCCCGCGCCGACGACCTCGACGACATGATCACGCAGGTGATGACGAGCACCTGCGGCGTGACGATCAACTGCGCCCGCTGCCACGACCACAAGCTCGATCCGATCCTGCAGCGGGAGTATTACGCCCTCACGGCTGTCTTCGCCGGTGTCAAACGGGAGGATCGCGTCACGAGCGCGGCGGCTGACCGACAGTACGCGCAGGCGAAGGCGGACCTCACCGCCGCAATCGCCAAGGCACGGACAGAAGTCCACGCATTGGCCGGCAAGCCGATCGATCTGGCCGACATCGTCGGCGGCGGCGATGGCCGTGGCACCGGGAAAAAGGGCTTCGGCATCGACCCGCGGACCGGCAAGGCCCGTGAGGCGAAGCCCAACGGATTCCTCAGCGACATCGCGGTCAACAAGGTGTCGCCCGGACCGACACCGCTGGTCAACGCCGTCTTCATCCCGAACGGCCCGGGCGATGTGCCGGTGAGCACGACGGGCCTCGTGGTGAAGGGCATTCCGGAGACGAGCGTCGCCGCCTGGGATGCCATCCGCAACGGGCCGGTGAACCAGCAGTTCTCCACGAAGCTGGGCGACGTCGATTACGCCAAGGACTCGCATACGATCCTCGGCCTGCATGCCAACGCGGGAATCACGTTTGACCTGGTCGAGATCGTCAGGCAGGCGCGGCTCGTGAATCCACGGTTTCGCGCCGTCATCGGCTACGGCGGCCGGACGGCCGAGGCCGGCGCCGACTTCTTCGTGTTCTTCGACGGCGAGCCGGTGGCCCAGGGTCGGATCGGCTTCGACGACGGTGGCATCCCGATCGACATCCCGCTGCCGCCGTCGGCCCGGTTTCTCACGCTCGTGGCCACCGACGCCGGCAACAGCATCGGCATGGACCAAATCTTCTTCGGCGACGCCCGGATCGAGGGCGATCCGCCCGCTTTGTCTCCGGATCGGCAGGCGGCGCTCGCCGAGGCGACGGCCGGGCTCGAGAAACTGGAGGCGGAACTCAAGTCGCTCAAGGAACCAGAGAAGGTCTTCGGGCCGGTCGCCGGCCCGCCGCCGACGGTGAAGGTCAACATCCGTGGCAATCCCGAGACCACGGGAGACGAGGTCGCGCCGGGCACGATCTCCGCCACGGCAGCGTTGTCGGCAGCGTGTGGCGACGAGGACGCCCCGGATGGCGACCGCCGCAAGGCCCTCGCCAACTGGATCACGTCGCCGCACAATCCGCTCACGCCCCGCGTGATCGTCAACCGGCTCTGGCACCACCACTTCGGCACCGGGATCGTCGATACGCCGAGCGATTTCGGGCTCGGCGGCGGCAAGCCATCGCATCCCGAGCTGCTCGACTGGCTGGCCGCCGCCCTGATCGACCATGGCTGGTCGCTGAAGGCGATGCATCGGCTCCTTTGCATGAGCCATGCCTACCGGCAGCGGAGCGTGGACGTGCCGGGGGCTGCCGCGGCGGCCGCGATCGACGCCGACAACCGGCTGCTCTGGCGGCAGAACCCCCGCCGGCTCGACGCGGAGAGCCTCCGCGACACGACGCTCGCCGTGAGCGGGTCGCTCAACCCGGAGATGTATGGCCCCGGCTACCGCGACTTCAAATACACCGAGGCCTACGCGCCGATCTACGAATACATCACGCCCGACTCGCCGGAACTCTGGCGGCGGAGCATCTACCGCTTCATCGTGCGGAGCACGCCGCATGCGTTCATGACCACGCTCGACTGCCCGAATCCCGCCAATCTCGCGCCCGCACGGCTGGAGACGACGACGGCGCTGCAGTCGCTTGCGCTCTTGAACAACGACTTCATGCTGCGGCAGGCGGGACACTGGGCGAAGCGGCTCGCAAAAGATGCTGGCGACGATCCGGCGGCCCAGGTCCGCCGCGGTTTCGCCCTGGCGTTGGCCCGGCAGCCGAACGATGCGGAGCTTGCGGCTGCGGTCACGCTCGTCGACCAGGCGGGGCTCGTGCAGTTCTGCCGGATGCTCTTGAACGCCAACGAGTACGTCACCATCGATTGAATCTTGACCGACTCGACCGGCACAAGCCGCCCCACTCTTCCCGGTGCAGCCATGACATCATCCCCGTTTCCCTGCTACCTGCGGCGATCCCCCGTCTCCCGGCGGAATTTTCTCTGGGAACTCGGCGGCGGTCTGGGCGGCGTGGCGCTGACGGCACTCATGGCGGAGGAACAGGCCCGCGCGGCAGCCGCAAACCCACTGTCTGCGAATCCCTTGGCCGCGAAGCCGCCGATGTTTCCGGCTAAGGCCAGGGCGGTGATCCAGATCTTCTGCCCCGGCGGGCTCTCACACCTCGATACGTTCGACTACAAGCCCGAGCTCGAGAAGCGGTCCGGCACCCCCTTCGATCCCACCGGCATGGTGCAGTTCTTCGCCTCGAAGCCTGGCAACTGCGCGGGGAGCTTCTGGAAGTTTCGCCAGCACGGCGAATGCGGCCGCTGGGTGAGCGATCTCTTTCCGCGGCTGGCGACGAAGGTCGACGACATGGCCTTCATCCACTCGATGCAGAGCAAGACGGCGCTGCACGGGCCGGCGATGTTCATGGCCAACAGCGGCTTCATCCTGCCCGGCTTCCCCAGCATGGGCGCGTGGGTGACCTACGGGCTGGGAAGCGTGGCCGAGGATCTGCCGGCGTTCGTGGTGCTTCCCGATCCACGCGGGTTGCCCCCCGGCGGTCCGATCAACTGGGGCGCGGGCTTCCTGCCGGCGGTCCATCAGGGCACCGTCATCGAGACGGCCGTGGACAAGCCGCCCATCGCCGACCTCTTTCCGCCCGAGGCGCATGAGGGCATCACCGCGGGCGAGAAGGCGGGCCGCGAGTTCCTGGCCACGCTCAACGGCCAGCACAGCGGTCCCCGGGCCGACAACAGCGAACTCGACGCCCGGATCGCCGCCTATGAATTGGCAGCAAGGCTGCAGCTCTCGGCCCCGGAGGTGACGAACCTCGCCGGGGAATCGGACCTCGTCGAACAGCTTTACCAGCTCGACCATCCGGAGATCGGACCCTTCGGCCGGCAGTGCCTGCTCGCGCGGCGGCTGGTGGAGCGGGGCGTGCGGTTCGTGCAGACCTACTGCGGCGCCGAGAACACGACCGCCAAGAAGATCCGGCCCAACTGGGATTCCCACGAGGATCTGACCCGCGATCACGGCTACTGGGGGCCGATCCTCGACGGCGGCGCAAGCGCGCTCCTGGCCGACTTGAAGGCCCACGGCATGCTCGACTCCACGCTCGTGATCTGCTCGACCGAGTTCGGCCGCCAGCCGGCGGCCCAGGGGAAGGGCCGCGACCACAATCCCGGCGCCTTCACCGTCTGGATGGCCGGCGGCGGGATCAAGGGGGGCACCTCCTACGGCACGAGCGACGAGCTTGGCTTCAAGGCGGCCGAGAACCCCGCGTATTGCTACGACCTGCACGCCACCGCGCTACATCTGCTCGGGATCGACCACACGAAACTGTCGGTCTACAACAACGGCATCCAGCGGCGGCTCACCGACGTGCACGGCCACGTGCTCGAGTCGATCGTGGCGTGATGGACGAGCACGCAGATGATTCTCGAGCACCCTCGCTTGCGCTTCGGGCTTCCATGGGAACGAGAGTTCATCCAAGCCCGCAGCGCTAGCAAGGGAATACAGACTCCAGCGCGGCGTGTGCCTTGAACGCCGTGAACCCGTCCCGCAGGTCGCGCATCAAGTGATCGTAGTTGTCGACCCTGATCAGCCCATAGCGAGGCATTTCCAGGTCGTAGATCACCCAGACCGTGAGCGACACGACCGTGGCGAACGCCAACGCATGCAGCCAGTTGAATGGCCCGCGCGTCCCCATGTCGTGGCCCGCGACCAGGCCTGAGAACGCCCCGACCAGCAGCACCAGCACGAGGATCAGCGTCGGCGTGTGCGCGTCATACGCGGCCTTATGCCGGGCGGCAGCGTCGAACATCTCGTTGAGGGAAGCGAGCAGGAGAACGGCTGCCTGATCGCTCTCGCACCGCGGGGCGGCGTCCACTGCCTGCTGCCAGATCGCGGACTGCACTTCCTCCGCGCGGGAGGAGAGACGCTTCGAGGTGTCGGGTGAGGCGGCCGGAGCCTGCTCGAGCCTGATGTCGAGGTGCTCGCGGAACAGTCCGCGAATGACCGGCTGGGTGTCCTGAGGCAGGAGGTCCAGACGCAGCCAGGCCGTGCCGATCGCGTTGGCTTCCTCCACGATCAGGCTCCGCCTCATGTCGAGCCGCGTGCCCGCGGAACTGAACCAGAAGGCGATGAGCAGGCCCAGGAGTCCGAGCACGGCCGCGTCGACGGCGCTCACGCCCACCGAGGCGTCGGCATCGGCCCTTCGCGATCGGGCCGACGCCATGCGATTCCCGGTGAAGGTCGCCGCCATCATCAGGCAGAAGAGACCGAGGGGCAGCGACAAGATCAAGAGTCGTGCGTCGTTCATGGTGCCAGTCCTCCGCGTCTCAGTCCACCGCTGCCTCAGCCTGCTGCAGGCTCATCGCAGCGCGAATTCCCGCGGTGGCGGAGAGGCAGGGTTTACCCATTGAATGACGGCGGCCCAGTTGGCGCTCTCTGGATCGTGCTGCAGGTAGCCGTGGATCGGCCGGACGACCGACCAGCCATCCTTGAGGTGGGCGGAGAGCACCGGGTCTGTCCGCCGGCCCGCGACGACGTCGCCCACATACGCGTCGGCTGTCGCGCTCGCCGCCACGCTTCCGTAGCCGGGCAGCCGGCTCGCACCCACCATCCGCCACAGCTTTTCGTCGATCACTAGTTTCCGCGTCGCGTCGGTGAGGGCGTGGGCGAGCCCATGATGCTGATGGTCGGGCCGCACGAAGACGTCGGCCCCGTAGAGCGTCATGCCGTGCACCGGATCGTGGTCGGCGAACGTGCCCCGCGCCGTGAGCACGTCCCACGAGTCGTCGATGTGGTAGTCGATCAGCCGGAGCCGGAGCGTAAAATGAACGCCCACTGCCTGGCCGCTGGGCACGTGCTCCGCGACGAACTGTCCCTGCGGGAACACGGCGCGATGCGTGGCGAGTTCCTCGGGCGTGTAGGGCGTTTCATCAGGGTAGACGATGCGGCAGATCTCGCCGATGGCGACGAAGTCGGACGGCTGCATCAGCCGGATCGAATAGTCGGAGGACGTCATGGAAAAAACCTCGGCAAACGGTCGTGAAGTGACTACCTGCGCCAGCGGTTCCGCCAGCGAGGGCGAGTGACGGGGGCGGGTGTGGCCGCCGGGTTTGTTGTTGCGTCTCCCGCCGCGTCTCCCGCGGGAGCCTGCAAGGCCGACGGCGCCGCGGACCTGCTCGACCGCGGCGCGGGATTCACCTCGGCGCGATACCGGCGGGCCGTCGCCCGATCGTGCGACTTCTCGATCTCCAGGATGCCGAAGTAGGGATCGGGATACTGCCAGTCGTTCTGAGCGTGCGCCGGTGATGCTATCGATGCCACAGCCGCACACATGAAGACTCCAAACGCAACGCACAACAAAGGCGGCCGTCGCATGGCACTGTTCCTGTCGAAAAGGGTGTGACGGATATCAGAAGTTGCGAGTCACGAATTCAAAATCGCCCGCACGATCGCCGGGTCGATCCCGTCGACGAGTTCCACGTGGCCGATCCGCGTGGGGAGGACGAACCGGAGCCGGCCACCGACGGTCTTTTTGTCGCGGGCCATCGTGGCAAGCAACGCATCGGTCGCGAAGCCGGCACCGGTCGGCACGGTCACCGGCAGATCGAACGCGCGGAGGAGTTGCTCCTGTCGGGCGACGACGTCGGGCCCGATCCGTCCAAGCGACTGGGCGAGCGCGGCGGCCGAGGCCATGCCGATGGCGACCGCCTCGCCATGCAGCAGCGTGCCGTAACCGGCCGCGGTCTCGTAGGCATGGGCGAACGTGTGGCCGTAGTTGAGGATCGCCCGCAGGCCGGTGATCTCTCGCTCGTCGCGTTCCACGACGCCGGCCTTGAGTGCCGCCGACCGGCCGACCACGTGGCCGAGCGCCGCGGCATCCCGTGCCAGGATCGGGTCGGTGTTGGCCGCGAGCCAGTCGAAGAAGGCCGCGTCGAGGATCATGCCGTATTTCACCACCTCGGCCAGACCGCTCTTGAATTCGCGGTCGGGCAGCGTGGCGAGCGTGTCGATGTCGGCGATCACGCCGCGGGGCTGCCAGAAACTGCCGACGAGATTTTTTCCAGCCGCGAGATTGATCCCCGTCTTGCCGCCGATCGCACTATCCACCTGGGCCACGAGGGTTGTCGGCACATGCCACACAGGCAGCCCGCGGCCGAATGTGGCGGCAACGAACCCTGCCAGATCGCCCACCACTCCGCCACCCACGCCGACGACGTGCGTGTGGCGGTCGACTGCCAGTTCGGCCATCTCGTTCCAGAGCCGCTCGAGCGCGGCGACCGATTTCGAGGCTTCGCCGGAAGGAACGGTGAGCGGGGAGACTTCCAGACCGGCGGCCCGCAGGGAAGCCACCGTGGCGGAGGCATGGGAGCTGGCCACGGCGGCGTCCGTGATCACGACCGCCCGCCTCGCGCCGCGAGCGGCGACCGCAGGGCCGATCGAGCCGAGCAGGCCGCTGCCCACGACGATTTCGTAGGAGCGATCGGTTTGGCCGGCGTCTGCCGGAAGGTGAAGTCGGATGGTGGCGGTGTCGGGCAGCACGGGAGGCACAGCAAGCCGGTCAGGCCACGCTCACGCGGTCGAGGTCGGCGGGAGTGACGGTGATCACGCGGGCGAAGCCGGTGTGCTGCCGTTGGTAGTCGAGTTCCGCGGCTTCCTGCGGCGCGGCGTGCAGCAGCGATTCGACGCGGGCTTTGTCGGCGTCCGTCCAGTCTTCGTAGTCATCGGGCCAGACGGTATGGTTTTCGACGACGAGGGCTTCGCGATAGGGATCAAACGCGTTGGGCATGCGCGGCGGCTCCAGATGGCAAGGCGGTGCGGGCAGCCTTATCGTCCCGCTCGTTCGCGAGTATACAGTGCAGCGGCTGAGGGTGCGGCCAGCCCCAGTTCCCGCCGAAAGGATCATTTGAGATGTCGTCCCCACCCCCCTCGCAGACCGTTTCCGCACGAGCGGTCACCGCGCCGCGGGGCACCTGGCTGGTGGTGGGATTGCTGCTGCTGGGAGTGGCGGCGGCAATCACCGGCGTCTGGTTTCAGCGGCATCAGACCCGCCGCTGCCTCGAGTTTTACGGCCCGGCAGCGGCCCGGCGGATCGCGGCCGCCCCGACCGTCGAGTTGCTGCTTGTGCAGCCGGGGGCGGGGCCCGGCCGGCTGGCAGCCCACACGCGGATCGATGTCTCGAAAGCTCCCGGGCTCGTCCATCTTCGGCGCGGGCTCGTGGAAGATGCCAACTTCAACTGGCAGGGAAACGCCGCGGGAGACAGCGAGGCTGCCCCAACGCGACTGCAGCTCGAAGCATGGGATGTCGCAATCGTCTTCAGCGAACCCGGCGGTAGCCAGTCTGCCGAACAGCCGCGGGGCCAGGGACGCACCACGCTGGTCATCGACTTCGCCCCGTCGGGTGGGGCCCTCGCGTTGGTCGGGAAGCCTGGGCGAATTGGGCTGGGACGGATCGGGCCCGGCCTCGAAAAGTGGATCCGTTCCACAGTCAACGCGGTGCCATAGCGAGTCTATTGGCATCGCACCGCCGGGGGCGGCAGAAGTCGCCCGCATTGGTTCGCCGGCTGCGGCATGCTCGTCGCCGGCGGATTCTGCTACGGGAGGCTCGTGGACGAATCGTGAATCGCTCGTGAGTCGCAGAATTCACCGGCTCCTGCGCGTGCCTCCGACCGGCTCCTCAGCATCTGGAGGGTTTGCCGACCTCCCGGCCGTCCCGCGACTGCTTCGCACAATGCGATGTTTTTCGTGAATATGGCCTTTTTCGGGGTGGGGGCTGGCGCCTATGCTCCCCGCCCGCCGGCGGCAGGCCGGTGAACATGCCGTCGGACATCCAGGCACGAGGTTTCTCATGCGATCCATCGCCGTGGCCAATCAAAAGGGTGGCGTTGGCAAGACGACCACCTCCGTCAACCTCGCCGTGGCGCTGGCCCGTGCGGGCCGGCGGGTCTGCCTCGTCGATCTCGACCCGCAGGCGCATGCGACGCTCCATGCGGGCGTGATGCCCGGATCGCACCCGCTTTCGGCATATGACGTCCTCGTGGGGGGGCAGCCGCTGTCGGCGGCAACGGTGGCTGCGAGCGAGAATCTCTGCGTGGTGCCTTCTCATATCGATCTCTCCGCCGTGGAAATGGCGTTGGCGGGCCGCAGCGGTCGGGAACTGATCCTGCGGCAGCGGATGGAGGCCGACGTCAGGTGCCATCCCGATGGGAGCCACTCCGAACCCTTCGACTACATGGTGATCGACTGCCCGCCGTCGCTGGGGCTGTTGTCGCTCAATGCCATGGCGGCGGTGGACGAGGTGCTGCTGCCCCTGCAGCCGCATTTTCTCGCCCTGCACGGCCTCAGCAAACTGTTGGAGACGATCGAACTGGTCTCCGAGCACGTCAATCCACGGCTACGGCTGCTCGGCGTGGTGTTGTGCATGTACGAGGCGGGCACGCGACTGGCCTCGGAAGTCGGCCGTGACGTGCAGTCGTTCTTTGCATCGTCCGAAAAGAGGCATCCGGCCTGGGGAACGGCCCAAGTCTTCGAGACACGCGTCCGCCGCAATATTCGGCTGGCCGAGGCGCCGAGTTTTGGGCAGTCGATCTTCGAATACGCGCCCGACTCGCACGGTGCCGCCGACTATGCGGCACTCGCTGCCGAAGTTGATCAGGCAGCGGCGGTGCTTCGCGAGCCTGCTCTCCGGGCAGCCTGACCGGCCCGCATCAGCCGATCCAGCAGTCCCGAGCGATGGGAACCGCCGCGGGGGTCGCTCACTGCTTCCAAGGAGGGCGCCGTGGCGACCGCCGCCGGAGTGGATTCCGTTGCCGCGATCGGAGACGCATACAGTTCTGGCATCCACCAGTAGCGGGATTCGTAGGGGTCGACGCCCGCCAGGATGCCTGTGGCGTCGTAGTCCTCAGGCGATGCGAACAGCCCGCCACAGCCGGCCATGGAATCATCGAACGCGCCGGCCGTATTCAGCGGGGCGGATGGGCGGGGAGGCTGTAGGCGATTCCGTTCCAGCATGGTCGTGTCAGATGCCGAAAGGCGTGAGGGGGAGATTGGTAGGTTGGTGTGGTCAGTCGCTAAGACGGTGGAGTGTCTTTCGGAACGCCGCCACGGCGTAGGCCAATATTCCGGCGAATAATGGGTTTTTGCCGTCCGGTAGGCTCGTCGTGCACCGCGGTAACCATTTAGATTCTGCTTTGCGGTAGATGGGCAATCAAGGGAATTTGGGGTGTTTTGGTTGATTTTTCCGAATTTGGCTGTGGAGTGCCGATTTTCGCTAGGATTTTCCTAGAAGCACGCGGCCCTGGATGTCATGAAAATGGAGCGGAAAAATAGGGTTTTCCCAGCCTTGTCCTGGTGGCAAACGGCCTGCGTTCTCACTCTGGGAGCCGCAGTCTGGCTGCCAGCGACGCTCGATCTCGGGGGGGCGGCTGAGGCGGCCGAACGGGATACGGCCGGGCAAAAGGCCTTCCGCAGGCTGGCCCCCGGCGTGTTGACTGTGATTCCGCCCCGTGCCAGCAGCGATTCCCACGTGCTTCGTGGCGATCTCCTGGAGGTCACCCGAGGGCTGGACGAGCAGGCCTGGAAGCCGCAGCAGTCCGCGCAGAACACGACCCTCGTCGAACGGGCGAAAAACAGGGAATTCCAACGCGACATCTGGTGTCTCGAGTTCGCCTTCAAACCACCGCGGTTCATCGACGTCGATGTGCCCGCGGCCGAACTCCGCATGCAGCGGAAGCGAGTCTGGTATCTGGTCTATCGTGTGAGGAACACGGGTGGCCGCCGCACCGTCATCGACAAAAACGATCCCACCAAGCGGACCGTCGAGCCCTTCGAGACCCCGGTACGGTTCGTGCCGCATTTCGTGCTGGAGAGCCTGGAGCCACTGTCGGAATCAGAGGGGGATACGGCCTACCGCAGCTACCTCGACCGCGTCGTTCCCAATGCCATGGGGCCGATCCGTCGCCGTGAGGATCCGGCGAGGGAGCTTTTCGACAGCGCAAGCATGGCTGCCACCGACATCCCGCCTGGCGGCGAACGGTGGGGCGTGGCCGTCTGGGCCGATGTCGATTCGCG
Source organism: uncultured Candidatus Kuenenia sp. (assembly GCA_964581055.1). Classification (GTDB taxonomy): domain Bacteria; phylum Planctomycetota; class Planctomycetia; order Pirellulales; family UBA1268; genus CAMCQY01. Next base: position 50,468 of record CAZOMJ010000144.1, on the reverse strand, counting down.
GATCGATTTTTTCACCATCACAGTCCGCGGACTCACCAACGCGATCCGCTGGCGGGAGCAGGAAGGGGCGACGTTCGCCAGGGACAAGCCGCCGGGCTCCGAGATGGACCACGCCCTGGAGGCGCTGCGACTCGACTTCTGGCGGCCCGGCGACGATCGAGACGAGGTCGACGAGGAACTGAACGTCGGCTACGCGGGCATGTTCGAGCGGATGGCGTTGGGCGGAAAGCTGCTGGAGGCCTTGGGACGACCGCAGGTGGTGAAATCGCGGCCCGTAGCCGGTCTCGCTGACCTCGGCCTGGCGTGGTCGGATCTGGTCGTGCCCGACAAGAACGGCGAGGCGATCCGCGGCGGCGACCTCGTCCCGCTGGCAAAGGTCGTGCGGGCGGTGGCTGCCATCCCGGAGCCTACGGCTCGTGGCCCGCTGGTGCGGGCGGTGTTTGGCGACCTGGGCATCGAATACCTCGAACAACTGTCCCGGGCACTGGCGGCCCCGGCCGATACCGATCGGGACGCCGCACGGCGACAGGCGTTGGCGGCGATCGACAGCACGCCGGAGGGGGTCCAGGAGAAGCCTCTCGAATCGCTGGCCAAGATTTTCGAGACGCTCGCAGATGCTCCGCCGGGCGGCCCGCGGCAGCAGCGGGCAGAGGCCTTCTTCGGTCCGGCCGCCTCCAGGGTGGGCGCCCTGACCCGAGAACTTTCCATGGCCCGCACGGTGGCAGCGCTGGAGGATGTCGACATCAACCGGCAGCGGCTCCCGGGCAGCGATGGACTCGCCGCCTTTGACCTGATCTGGCCAGCCATCCAGGCACAGCGGGATCCGGAGCAGCGGGAGCGGCTCCTCGAGGGGTTGTTCGGGCCGCGGGGGCCGAGCCTCTATGGCAGGGCCACGGAAGTGCCCGAGGGCATTGACCACGCCTGGGTTTTCAAGTACGAAATTGACGGAGAATAGCGGTGCCGCTCGTCCGCCGGCGATTTCTGTTGGGCGAGCCTGACTGACAACCGTCGAACGCCTCCCCCAGCACCCCGTCCACAGCAATCACGCCAACACACACAGCAGGAGCGTCTTTTCGACGCAGCAAACACCATGGCACATAAAAAAGGTCAGGGCTCCAGCCGCAACGGCCGCGATTCCAACGCCCAGCGGCGTGGCGTGAAGAAGTTCGGCGGCCAGCAGGTCCGCGCGGGCAATATCCTCGTGCGCCAGGTCGGCTCCAAGTTCCACGCCGGCAAAAATGTTGGCACTGGCAGCGACTTTACGCTTTTCGCCCTGGTGGATGGCGTGGTCGGGTTCGACCGTGAGGGTCGACGCATTAACGTGCTCGCTGGCTGAGCGTGTTTGTAGATCGCGTCCAAATTGAAGTGGCGGCGGGCAGCGGCGGACGCGGTTGCAAGAGCTTTCGTAGAGAGAAATACGTCCCGCTCGGCGGCCCGGATGGCGGCAACGGCGGCGACGGCGGCAGTGTGATCATGCGGGCTCAGGCGGGAGTCGACTCCCTGGCTCCGCTCGCCCACCGCAAACAGTGGCGGGCCCCCAGTGGCGAGTCGGGCGGCCCTGCCAACTGCCACGGCCGCATGGCGGAGGATCTCGTGCTCCTCGTGCCACCCGGCACGGTCGTGATCGACGAGGCCACTGGGCTCGTGCTCAAGGATCTTGCATCGCCCGGCGACACGATCGTGGCCGCCAAGGGCGGGGCAGGGGGCTGGGGCAACCTCCACTTCAAGTCATCCACCAACCGCGCTCCCCGCGAGACCACACCCGGCGAAAAGGGGGAGATTCGTCGCCTGCTCCTGGAACTGAAGGTGATTGCCGACGTCGGGCTTGTGGGCAAGCCGAACGCCGGCAAGAGCACGCTTCTCTCGCGACTCTCCCGGGCCCGCCCCGAGATCGCCGACTATGCGTTTACCACCAAGAAGCCGATGCTCGGGATCGTGGCCGTGTCGCGGGACCGCAGCTTCGTGCTCGCCGACCTGCCGGGCCTGATCGAGGGGGCCCATGCCGGCATCGGGCTCGGCCACGAGTTTCTGCGGCACGTGGAGCGGGCCGGGATTCTCGTGCACGTGGTCGAACCGTCGCCGCTCGACGGCAGCGATCCGCTGATGAATTATCGGGCCATCCGGGACGAGCTCATTCGCTACGACGAACGCCTGGGCAGTCGGCCGGAGATCGTGGTCGTGAGCAAGGCCGAGCTTCCCGACGCGGAGGCTGTTCGCGCCGCACTCTCCGCGCAGATCGGCCGCGATGTGATCGCCGTCAGTGCGGTGACCGGCCAGGGGCTCGACCGGCTGCTGCACGCGATCGTGACGCAGTTGGATGCGGCGTAGCGGCGTCGCTACGGCCCACATATTCGCATCAAACGGCGACGCACCGCCGGGGACGGCAAAGCTGTTGTCGCTCGGAGATTCCGACTTGCGACGCGTGTCGGCATGGTGCGCACAACAAGTCGGACATCCTCCTCGTCTCCTCCACCTTTGCCGATCCCCGGCGGTGCGTGGCGGATGGGCCGAGGGTGCATGCAACGATTGGATGGCGGGTATATGCTCTTGGTCGTGAGGCCTCCTCCATGACAATCCCCACCAAAGCCCCTGTCTGCCTGGGCGACACCGTGCTCCTGGCCGACGTGGGCAATACGCGGATCAAGCTGGCCGTGCTGTCTGACCACGGCATCGACGCCGCGAGCGGGGGAGTCCGGCGATTGCCGACGGTGGCCAAGCGGCAGGATCTCGACAGCCACGGCTTTCGGCCTGCAAACCTGGAGAACTGGCTCAATCAGGCGGCGCCCTCGTCCGCCGTGGTGCTCGTGGCCAGCGTGCACGATGCTGCCGCGGCGAGGCTCGAGGCCGCGATCGCGGAACTCTCCGCCACGCGGCATCGCGTGCTGAGGCAGCGGCGGATTCAGCACCGGGATCTGCCACTGGAGGTGCTCGTCGATGAACCCCACAAGGTGGGGATCGATCGTCTGGCCGCCGCCGCGGCGGCCGGCGTTGTCAGGCGACCCGGCAGCGGCGCGATCATCGTCGACTGCGGCACCGCTGCCACCGTCGACCTCGTGTCGTCGGCCGGCGGCTTCCTGGGAGGTGCCATCCTGCCGGGACCGACGTTGATGGCCCGGGCGCTCGCAGAAGGCACGAGCCGGCTGCCGGCCGTGGCGGCGCTCGAGCAGCAGACGCCCCCGATGATGCCCGGTCGATCGACGCAGGAGGCGATCGCGGCCGGGATCGGCTGGGGGATCCGTGGGGCGATCGCCAGGCTCGTTGAGGAGGCTCGAGCCTCGCTCGGTGCGGAGGCCGACGTCATCCTCACTGGTGGCTGGCGCGGCGCGGTTCGCGATGTTCTGCCCGGGGCTATCGAGTTGCCGGAACTGGTGCTCGCCGGCATCGCGATGGCGGCGGAGCGTGCCTGCTCCCGCTGATGGCCGAGGTCTTTGGGCAGGCCCCGAAATTCCGGTTAGAATCCGGGTCCGCCCCGTTCGTTCGTACAGCAGTAAGGACTTGTGATCCCCGTGAGCACCGCCCGCAACGAGCCAGAGTCGCCGCGCACCGCCGCCCAGGCCGGTCCGAAGATCACCGCGCAGGCGGAATCGAGGGCAGAGCCCAGGCCTGACCATGCCCGGAAGCGGGCGCTCGCGGCGGCGCGGGTCGCCGACGAGACCCGCGGCACCGACGTGCACGTCCTCGATCTCCGCGGGCTGACCGATGTCTTCGATTACTTCGTGGTGGCCACCGGCGCGAGCCGCCGGCAACTGCACGCCATGGCCGACGAGATCGAGCAGGTGATGAAGAAGGAGATGCACGATACCCGTCGCGGCGTCGAAGGCTATGAGGACGGCCGCTGGATCGTGATCGATTATGGCGACGTCGTCGTGCACCTGTTCGACGCGGAATCGCGGGAATACTGGGATCTCGAGAACCTCTGGAGCGGCTGCAAGACCGTGCCGCAGCCGACCGGCACCTCGGTCACGGGGACGCCACGGTGACCTCGGCGGGCGGCGATTCGGGCCGCGACTCGGTGCAGGAACCCCACCGGGGGGCCACGTTCCGCGGTGCGGCCCGCCGCATGTTCCGCGCGGCCCTCGAGCGGCTGGCTGCGGATGGCGTGGTGAGCATCACGGCTGGGGAAATGCCGGGGCTCGTCGATCAGGTCCGTGAGACGGCCGACCCGAAGTTTGGCGATTATTCCGGCACCATGGCGATGGCGCTGGCCAAGCGGGTGGGGCTCAAGCCACGGGATGTGGCGATCGAGATCATCCGTCGGCTCGACGTGGAAGACCTGTTCGAGCCGCCGACGGAACCGGTTGGCCCCGGCTTCATCAACCTCCGCGTCCGTCAGGATGCGCTGGCCCGGGCAGTCGCCGTGGCCGTACGCGATCCGCGGATGGGCGTCGCGCCGGTTGCCGAACCGGAGACGATCGTCATCGACTTCGGCGGGCCGAATGTCGCCAAGCCGATGCACGTGGGTCATATCCGCTCGACGGTGATTGGCGACGCCCTCGCCCGGATCCTGCGGTTTCGCGGCCACGTCACGATCACCGATGACCATCTGGGCGACTGGGGCACCCAGTTTGGCATGATCCTCTGGGGCTGGAAGCACTGCCGCGACGACGCGCGGTTCGCCGCCGACCCGACCGTCGAACTTGGCCGGCTCTACCGGCTGGTGCGAAAGGTTGCCGACGCCAAGCCCGAAGAACTTGCCCGCGATCCCGAGGCGGCGGCCCTGGCGGCCCGGTATCCGGATGCAGGCCGGGAGGTGCTCGCCGAAACGGCGAAGCTGCACGCGGGCGACCCGGAGAACAGGGCGCTCTGGGAGCAGTTCATGCCATTCTGTCTGGCCGAGATCGACCGCATCTTCACGCGGCTGCACGCCTCGTTCGACCATGCCCTCGGCGAGAGCTTCTATCAGCCGATGCTGGCTGGTGTGGTGGCGGAACTGATGGCGGATCCGGCCGTGCGGGCGCGGGAAAGCCGCGGGGCGATCGGCATCTTCCTGAATGGCGATGACGCGCCCCCGTTCCTGATCCGCAAGGCGGATGGCGCGTTTCTCTATGCCACGACCGACCTGGCGACGCTCAGGTGGCGGATGGAACACTGGAAGCCAGACCGTATTCTCTACGTCGTCGACAGCCGGCAGGGCCCACATTTCGAGCAACTGTTTGCGACGGCAAAGCTCTGGGGCTGCGGCGACCGGCAGCGGATGGAGGGCGTGGAACTCGTTCACGTCGCTTTCGGCACCGTTCTGGGCGAGGACGGAAAGCCATTCAAGACGCGGGCCGGCGATACCGTCGGCCTGGAATCGCTGCTCGACGAGGGGGTGGAGCGGGCGGGCAGAATGCAGCACGCCACCGGCCAGCCTCAGCACGCAGGCGAACAGGTCCAGAACGCAGGCAAGGAGGGGCGTGCCGGAATGGATGCTGCCGAGCAGCGGCATGTCGCTGAGATCGTCGGCATCGGTGCGATCAAGTACGCCGACCTCTCGCAGAACCGTACGACCGACTACCTCTTCAGCTTCGACAAGATGCTGCAGCTGACCGGGAACACCGCGGCCTACATGCAGTATGCGGTGGCACGTGTCGAAGGCATCTTCTCAAAGGGGGGTGTCGACCGTGCGTTGCTGCGGGAGTCGGTGCAGGGCATGTCGCTATCGACCCCCCAAGAGCGGGCGTTGGCACTGGAGCTGGTGCGGTTCGGCGAGGCCCTCGAGGACGTGGAGATCGACTACCGCCCCAACGTGCTGACGGCCTGGCTTTACGATCTGGCCGGGTGTTATTCAACGTTCTACGACGCCTTGCCCGTGCTCAAGGCGGAGGGGAGCGAGCGTATCAGCCGCTTGGCGCTCTGCGATCTCACCGGCCGCATTCTCCGCCAGGGCCTCGACCTTCTTGGCATCGGCACCGTCGAAAAGATGTGATGGAGGCAGCGGCATGAGCCGGCAACTGGAAAAGATTCGCAACATCGGGATCATCGCCCACATCGATGCTGGGAAGACCACGCTCACCGAGCGGCTGCTGTTTTTCACGAAGACGAGCCATCGGCTTGGCGACGTGGATCGCGGCACCACGATCACCGATTTTGATCCCGAGGAGCAGGAGCGGGGGATCACGATCTATTCCGCGGCGGTGACGTTTCGCTGGCAGGATGTCACGGTGAACCTGATCGACACGCCCGGACATGTCGATTTCACGGCCGAGGTGGAGCGGAGTCTGAGGGTGCTCGACGGGGCGGTCGTGGTCTTTTCGGCTCGCGAGGGGGTCGAGGCCCAGAGCGAAACCGTCTGGCGTCAGGCCGACAAGTACGGCGTGCCGCGGATTGCGCTCATCAACAAGCTCGACCGCGAGGGGGCCGACTTCTTCGGCACGATCAAGCAGATCGAGGAACGGCTGTCCGCCCGGCCGCTGGTCCTGCAGGTGCCGCTGGGCCTCGGACCGCCGCACGTCACGAACCCCTTCCGCGGCCTCGTCGATCTCGTGGAAATGGAGTTGCTGACGTTCCCCTCGAAGGAGGATGCGTTGGCCGGCGGCGCCGGTGCCGCCACGGTGACGAAGTCGCCGATTCCGCCCGAGTTGGCCGACGTCGCGGCGGAGTGGCGGGAGCAGATGGTGTCGACGCTGTTCGATTTCTCGGAAGAGTTGGCCGAACTGGCCCTCGGCGACGCGCCGATCCCGGTGGAAGTGGTCAGGAAAGCGATTCGGCAGGCGACCATTCGCCGGCAGGTGGTGCCCGTGCTCGGAGGGTCGGCGCTCGACTGCATCGGCGTGCAGCCAGTGCTCGACGCCGTGGCCTGGTATTTGCCCAGTCCGGCCGACGTGCCGCCGGTCGAGGGAATCGATCCGTCCAAGCTTGCCACCGGCAAAAAGGCCGTGGCGGTGCCGGTAGCGATTGCGAGAAAGGCCGATCCGAAGGCGCCGTTTTGCGGGCTCGTCTTCAAGATCGTGGCCGAGAAGCACGGCGACCTCTCGTTCGTGCGGGTCTACTCCGGCACGCTCAAGGCCGGCAGTCGCGTGTGGAACCCGCTGCGGCAGAAGAAGGAAAACATCGCGCAACTCTGGCATGTGCAGGCCGACCGCCGGGAGCAGATCGAACAGGCCGAGGCAGGGGATATCGTGGGGGTGATCGGCCCCCGCGCGAGCATTACCGGCGACACGCTGTGCGATGCGAACGAACCCATTCTCCTCGAGCAGATTCAGTTTCCCGAGACGGTCATTTCGATGGCGATCGAGCCGGAAACCAGCCTCGAACGCAAGAAACTGGCCGATGTCCTGGAGATGATGAAGCGGCAGGATCCCACCTTTCGGGCCCTGGAAAGCGAGGAGACCGGCCAGACGCTGATCTCCGGCATGGGGGAACTGCACCTGGAGGTCATTCGGCACAGGCTGGAGAGGGATTTCAACCTGCGTTGCCGTGTCCACAAGCCGCGTGTGAGTTACAAGGAGACGCTCGCCCGAACGGTGACCGTGACGGGGCATGTCAACCGCCAGATAGCCGGCCAGACGCTCGTGGCCGAGGTCACTGTAAGGGCTGAGCCGACCAGCGAGCAGGCGGGAGTGACCGTCGAACAGGGCTGGTTTCCGCAGTCGGAGGCGGCTGCCGCCGCGGCCGCGTTGATGACACAGTCGGTCCGCGAAAGCGCCGAACGGGGGGGGCTCAAAAGCTGTCCGCTCTGGGCGGTGCGGATCGTCGTGCTGGAGAGCTCTCTGCCGGAGCCGCTGCCGAGCGATGTGGCGATCCGAATGGCCGCCGCCGATTGCATCGACCGCATGCTCAGTGAGGCAGGCACGGTGCTCCTCGAGCCTGTGATGCGGGTGGAGGTGACGGTGCCGGAGGAGCATCTCGGGGACGTGATCAACGATCTCCAACAACGGCGGGCGATCATCACCAACACCGAAATCCGGGGCGGAATGAACGTGCTGACGGCCGAATCACCGCTGGCCAGCATGTTTGGCTATTCGGCAGCGGTGCGGAGTGTCAGCCAGGGGCGGGCCAGTTTCACGATGGCGCCCCTGAAATATGGCCCTGCGCCGGCTGAAACGGCCGACGCCTTCGTGTGAATTCAAGGGCAGGCAAGCCGTCCGGACCCCGGATTTGGCCGCGGAAAAGCGGCGTGTTGACACGGCCCATGGGTGACCATAGATTCCTCTCTTCATCCGCAGCGACACCCCGCGGCGCCTTTCGGCCGCTGGAGGGAGTTGCAGAAAAAAGCCTTTTCGGAGGCTTTTCTTCGGTCCTGCTGGGCAAAACAGCCCGTGCGGGCGTGCGATGAGCAGCCGCCGAATCGACTGAAGTGCCTGTTTTTCTGGTTCGTTTGTTTTTGAGTGTTTGTCCGTTTCGATCTCGGGTTATTGGAGTTTTTTCGTGGCCGGTCCGACACAAGAAATCATCAGGATTCGCATGGAGGCGTACGACCACGTCGTGCTCGATCAGAGCGCCGCGGAGATCGTCGACACTGCGAAGCGGACCAACTCAGAGGTGCACGGCCCGATTCCGCTTCCAACGCGGATTGAGCGGTACACGGTGCTCTCGAGTCCGCATATCGATAAAAAGGCCCGTCAGCAGTACGAAATCCGCACGCACAAGAGGGTGATCGACATCGTTCAGGCAACTGCCAAGACGATCGAGGCGCTCAACAAACTGAGTCTCCCGGCAGGTGTGGACATCAAAATCAAGGCCTCGTCTCGGTAATCGCGGCAGGGCTTCGGCAGGCGGTCGGTTTTCGTACGCAGTTCGCTACAGCACGTTTCACAACTTTTTCAACACCTTTAGGAGCGCACGACACGGCATGCTTGGAAGGCGTTGTGGGTAAGGCCAGGGGCAGGTTGCCCGGGTACTCCCGCAGCCAACGGCTTCGAGCGTGATCGCGAGATGGAATCGGCGCCGGCGGCAGGAAATGCCTCTGGTTGCACGGGATGCTGTCTCGATGGCGATGCATATGGCTGCAGAAACGAAGGCTGGTTCCGCGGGTCGGAAAGGCCTGCTCGGCCGCAAGGTCGGGATGACGCAGGTGTTTGATGCCAACGGCGCCGTGGTGCCGGTCACTGTGATCGAAGCTGGTCCGTGTGCGGTGACGCAGGTGCGTTCGGTCGATCGCGACGGTTATAGTGCCGTGCAGGTTGGCTTTCTCGACAAGCCTCGCAGGCTGGCCAGTCGTTCTGTCCGTGGCCATGTCGCCAAGCTCGACAGCCGTCGCTCGAAGCGGGCGGCCGAGGCCGGTGTGGCTGCTGTCGTCAAGGCAGGTTGCGAGCCAAAGCGGTTCGTTCGCGAGTTGCGTGGTGTCTACGACGGCGTCGAGGTTGGCAATGTGCTCACGGTCGGCGTTTTCGAGGGCGTCGATGCCGTGGATATCGTCGGCACCACGAAGGGTCGCGGTACTGCTGGCGTGATGAAGCGACACGGCTTCAGTGGCCAGCGTGCCAGTCACGGCGTGAAGAAGGTTCATCGCCACCAGGGTGGCACAAGCATGAACACGTCGCCCGCGCGTGTCTTCAAGGGCAAGCGAATGGCTGGTCGGTTCGGCAATGAACGGTCCACGATGCGGAACGTCAAGCTGGTGCGAATCGACCTCGAAAACAATCTCCTCCTCGTTCGCGGGGCGGTGCCAGGCCCCAACGGCGGTTATGTGGTGGTGCGGCAGACCAACAAGGTGAAGCGTCGCGGTGGGCCGGCCCCCGCCGGTGGCGCCAAGAAGAAGGCGGGTGCCAAGTGAATCTTGCCGTGTACGACATTTCCGGGAAGAAGGTCGGGTCGTATGAGATCGACCCCGCCGAGTTGGCTCCCGCTGTGAACAAGCAGTTGCTGCATGACGCCGTGGTGATGTACCAGGCCAATCAGCGGCAGGGCACGTTCCGTACGAAGAATCGCGGAGAGGTCGCCGGCTCGACGAAAAAGCTCTATCGACAGAAGGGCACGGGCAATGCTCGTGCGGGTGCTCGTCGCAGTGGTACTCGCCGTGGTGGCGGTCATATCTTCGCCAAGCGTCCCCGCGATTTCGGCTGGCGTATGCCGAAGAAGGCGCTGCGTGCTGCCACTCGGATGGCGCTTGCGGCCCGATTGGCTGACGACGAGGTCAAGCTTGTGGACGGCCTCGAGTTGGGTTCGCCCAAGACGGCCGTCGTCGCGAAACTTCTCAAGTCGCTCGGTATCGCTGAGAAAACTGTTTTGGTCGCTCCCGCCAAGCACGACGACATGCTCTGGAAGAGTGCCCGCAACATCGAGGGCGTTTCGGTGTCGCCCGTCGGCGATCTGAATGCCTGGACGTTGTTGCAGCCTCGTGCGGTTGTCATGACCACGGCGGCCATCGATGCGTTTCGCGCATCGGTTGCCAAGGTGGCTGCCGAAAAAACTGCCGCAGCTGCAAAGTCGGTCGGCGCCGGCAAGAAGCCTGCTGCCCGACGGAGTGCGGCCAAGGCGGACAAACCTGTCGCGGCGAAGCGGGCCGAGGGTCGCAAGCCTGCCAAGCGTGCGTCGAAGGAGGAAAAGTAAGTCATGGCCGTTCCAGTCCCACCACCTCCGGCGTTCACTCCGCGGCTTGCGCCCCACCACGTGATTCTTCGTCCATTAGTGACGGAGAAGGGGATGCATCGCGCCACTCGCTACAACGCGTACACGTTCGAGGTGGTCACGGAGGCCACCAAGGCCGACATCCGTCGGGCCGTCGAAGAGCTGTTCAACGTCAAAGTGGAAAAGGTCGCCGTCCAGAATCGTGTTGGCAAGATGCGTCGCAGTCGCGTGCGGCGTACCAGCACGAAAGCCTGGAAGAAGGCGGTCGTCACGCTGAAGCCCGATTTCAAGATCAATCTGTTCTGAAGCTGAAGGCAGTCGTACTCCCATGGGTATTCGCACCTACAATCCGACCAGTCCCGGCCGCCGCAACGCGAGCGTGTCCGACTTCGCCGAGTTGACGCCCGGCGCGGCGGCGCCGAAGCAGCTCCGTCTTCGGAAGAAGAAGCACGGTGGCCGCAATAATCAGGGCAAGATCACCGCGAGGCATCGTGGCGGCGGCCACATGCAGCACTACCGGTTGATCGACTTCCGTCGCAACAAGGATGGCATTCCTGGCAAGGTCGAGTCGATTCAGTACGATCCCAACCGCACGTGCCGGATCGCCTTGGTGCATTACGCCGACGGCGAGAAGCGTTTTATTCTCGCGCCGGAGGGTCTGAAGGCCGGATCGACGGTCCAGAGTGGCGAGACTGCCGCCCCTGAGGTGGGCAATTGCCTGCCGATGTCGGCGATCCCGCTGGGCATGCAGGTGCATAACGTCGAGCTGCAGGCAGGCCGTGGCGGACGTCTGTGCCGGTCGGCCGGATCGTCGGCGGTGCTCGTGGCCCGCGAGGCCCAGTGGGCGCAGCTCACGCTGCCTTCTGGTGAAATTCGCCGCGTGCCGGCCGCGTGCCGCGCCACGATCGGTGCCATTGGCAATTCGGAACACATGAACGTGGTGTTGGGCAAGGCGGGTCGCAAGCGTTGGATGGGCATCCGCCCGACGGTTCGCGGTACGGCCATGAACCCGATCGATCATCCCCACGGTGGTGGCGAAGGCCGCACGAAGGGTGGTCGGCATCCGGTCAGTCCGACAGGAAAGAGCGCCAAGGGCGGTGGGACCAGGAAGCCGCGGAAGCCTTCGGGTACCGCGATCCTGCGGCGTCGGAAGAGCCGCCGCTATGGGCAGTTGAAACTCAGGTAGTCAATAGGGCACGGGCCGGCGTCGCAGCGACGTCGGCAGACTCAGCACCAATCACGATGGAATTCAGTAACCATGGGTCGTAGCGCAAAAAAGGGACCGTACATCGATCCTCGCGTGTTCGAGAAGGTGGAGGCTCAGCTCTCTTCCGGCAAGCGGGATCCGATCAAGACCTGGTCGAGGTCGTGCACGATCGTCCCGGAGTTCATCGGGCTGACATTCATGGTTCATAACGGCAAGCAGCATTTGAAGGTTTTTGTCACCGAGGACATGGTCGGGCACAAGCTCGGCGAGTTTGCGCCGACGCGGACGTTCCGCGGCCATGGCGGCAAGGTGAAGGAAGCAGCGGCCCCCGGCGGCGGCAAGTGAACTCCAGCCGACACAGGTGATTCATGCCATACACAGCCACGCATAAGTACGCCAGCATCAGTCCTCGCAAGGTTCGCCACCTGGCCAACCTTGTTCGGGGGAAGTTCGCCGATGAAGCGCTCGATATCCTCCGCTTCCAGCCGCACCGTGGTGCCCGCATGCTGGAGAAGGTGATCAAGAGCGCCCTTGGCAACGCGGAGAACAAGCAGGCGGCCGGACTGGACGACCTCGTCGTTGTGGATGCCCGCATCGACCCGGGGCCGATGTTCAAGCGGATTCGCCCGCGGGCACGCGGTATGGCGTTCGGCATCAAGCGACGCATGTCGCACATCAAGGTGGCGCTCGACTCCAGGGTGGTCGAGGCCGCAGAGTAACGACACACGGCGATTCGCACGAGTATTCACGCAAGCGATTCACAAACAAGGCGATTCATATGGGCCAGAAAGTCAATCCCGTCGGATTCCGGACCGGTATCACCGAGCCATGGAAGAGCCGGTGGTATGCCGCGAAGAAGGACTTCCGAGAGCTGCTGCTCGAGGATTTCAAAGTCCGTCGGTATTTGAAGACCAAGCACCGCGCCGCGGCGATCCCAAAGGTGGAGATCGAGCGGACCCGCGACGAAGTCAAGGTGATCGTTCATTCGGCACGGCCGGGCGTGATTCTCGGTCGCAAGGGACAGGAGGCCGACCGTCTGCAGGAGGAACTGCAGGAACTTCTTGGCCGTCGGGTGAACCTGAAGGTCGAAGAGGTGAGCCGGCCGGAAATCCAGGCACAACTGATCGCGGAAGACATCGCCGACCAGTTGACGAAGCGGGCCGCGTTTCGACGTACGCTCAAGCGTGCGCTCGACACCACGATGGACGCTGGTGCCAAGGGCGTGAAGATTCAACTGTCCGGAAGGCTCGGTGGTGCGGAAATGTCGCGGTGCGAGAAGGCAATCGCCGGCTCGATGCCGCTGTCCACGCTACGGGCCAAGATTGATTATGGATTCTGCGAAGCTCCCACGGCGCAGGGGCACATTGGAGTGCAGGTGTGGGTGAACCAAGGTATGTACGAGGAGAGCGGCGATGGCGCTGATGCCCAAGAGGGTCAAGCACCGAAAAAGCCAAAGAGGTCGTATAAGAGGTGACGCCTCACGCGGCAACCGCGTTGTCTTCGGCGACTTCGGCCTCCAGGCCGAGCAGCCGGGATGGCTAGCGGCTGCCACGATCGAGGCTGGTCGCATCGCGGCTCAGCAGTACCTCCGCAGCGAGGGCAGGCTATTCGTGCGCGTGTTCCCCCACAAGTCGATCACATCGATCCCGCTCGAGACCCGTATGGGCAAGGGCAAGGGTGAACCTGAGTATTGGGCTGCCGTCATCAAGCCCGGCATGATTCTCTACGAGATCGGCGGGGTGACAGAAGACGCGGCGCGGGTATGCCTGGCAAGGCTCGCTCATAAGATGCCTCTGCGGGTGAGGTTCGTGAAGCGGCGGGTGATGTAGACGCGAGAAGGTCGGCGGGTCTGTAGGTCGAAGAAGCGACGCGAACAAACAGCTGAATACGAACAACCGGGAAAGAATCAACGGTCATGACGAAGGTAAGAGAACTCAGGGACATGGGCGAAGAGCAGATCCGGCTCGTCTGGAAGGACGCCGCCGAATCACTCTTTCGTCTCCGTATTCAGGCGCAGACCGAGAAACTCGCGTCGACGTCCGCCGTGCGGAAGCATCGGCAGACCATTGCCCGATGCCAGACGATCCTGACCCAGCGTGGCCTGCTCAAGAACGGCAAGGGTGAGGCGGGCGGCCATCATGCTGCAGTGCAAGGCGAGACCTCGCCCCAGCATGAGAAGCATGCCAAGAAGCACCGTGAGACCGGGCGGGCCAAGGTCCATGCAACGGGCAAAGCAGGCGTTGCAAAAAAGCGTGAGTTCAAGAAGCGGACCCAGAGCGGCACCTGAGCGATCGGCCTGCGACGCCGGCCAACACCAAGCAACGTACTCCCAGGTTTACTGTTAGGAATCACTGAAGATGCCCAAGCGAGTGGAAACAGGAACGGTCACGAGCGCCGCCGCGAGCAAAACGCGACGGGTCGAGATTCCGCGTGTGGTTCGACACCCGAAGTACGGCAGGATCCAGCATCGCCGTACGGTCTGCCACGTTCATGACGAGCAGGAAGAGTCGCAGCCTGGCGATCTGGTGGAGATCATCGAGTGCCGGCCGCGCAGCCGCCTGAAGCGTTGGGAACTGGTGCGGGTGGTGACCAAGAGCACCGCAGTCGACGTGACTTCACTGCGAAGCGGTGCGAGGGCCACGCAACTGCGTGAGACGGCGGCCAAGGCTGAGGCTGCAGCTGCCACTGGCGGTGCAACAGCGAGCACGGAAGGACGGGCAGCGACATGATCCAGATGCAGACTCGGCTCGTCGTGGCCGACAACACCGGCGCCAAGGAAGTCATGTGCTTCAAGGTGCTCGGGGGCAGCAAGAAGCGAACCGCAGGCTTGGGCGACATCATTGTCTGCAGCGTGAAGAGCGTGATCGCCGGCAGTGACGTCAAGAAGAAGGCCGTGGTGAAGGCCGTCGTCGTGCGGTGCAAGAAGCCCACGCGGCGAGAGGATGGCAGCTACGTGCGGTTCGACACGAATGCATGCGTCATTATCGACAACGACAAGAATCCAAAGGGCACCCGCATTTTTGGTGCGGTGGCCCGCGAACTCCGCGATTCGAACTTCATGAAGATCGTCAGCCTTGCCAGTGAGGTGGTGTGATGTTGATCCATACAGGCGATCTGGTGGAGGTCCGGACCGGCAATGCGAAAGGCACCCGGGCGAAGGTGCTTGCGGTCCAGCCTGACGACGGCAAGATCGTGGTCGAGGGCGTGAACCGCGTCTACCGGCACATGAAGCGGAGCCAGAAGAATCCGCAGGGCGGACGGCTGAGCCGCGAAATGCCGATCAGCGTTTCGAACGTCTTGGTTGTTTGCGGAGCCTGCGGCAAGGCGACGCGGATTGGTCTCCGGATTGGGGCGGACGGCTCGAAGGCTCGCTATTGCAAGAAGTGCAATGCCGACATCAGCGTCGTGAGGCCGGCACGTGCCGCGAAGGTGGCCGCCAAGTAGGCGTGGCAAGAGGCTGGTTCGGCAGTCGGTGAACGGCTTGGAAATTTTACAGGACTTCAACAGGGATCGTGGCGATGGCAAAAAAGACGAAAGCAACTGAAGCGGTCGCACCGGCAACCGGAGCGCCACGGATGCTGGAGCACTATGTCAACGTGGTGCGGCCGCAACTCGCGAAGGCATTGAACCAGACGAACCCGCACGCCCTCCCGAAGCTCGAGAAAATCGTCGTGAACATGGGCGTCGGTGTGGCCGTGACCGAGAAGAAATATCTCGAAGAGGCGATCGGTGCGATGACCCAGGTCACCGGTCAGAAGCCGGTCGCCACGCTTTCGAAGGCCGCTGTGTCGGGGTTTAAGCTGCGGGAGAATCTCCCAATCGGCTGCAAGGTCACCCTCCGCGGCAGGCGGATGTACGAGTTCTTCGATCGCCTGGTGTCGTTGGCGTTGCCGCGAGTTCGTGACTTCCGCGGGCTCTCCAACACCGCGTTCGATGGGCATGGCAATTACAGCCTGGGCCTTTCGGAACAGATGGTGTTTCCGGAGATCAACCCCGACCGCTACACGC
The DNA here is from genome assembly GCA_964581055.1 of uncultured Candidatus Kuenenia sp. Classification (GTDB taxonomy): domain Bacteria; phylum Planctomycetota; class Planctomycetia; order Pirellulales; family UBA1268; genus CAMCQY01. The sequence goes on along the minus strand of CAZOMJ010000144.1, from coordinate 34,762 downwards.
GGCCCCAGGGCATGCACATTACGATGGTGACGACGGCCCGGACCGATGACGATGCCCGGCAGTTTCTCCTCGCCATGGGAATGCCGCTCAAGAAGGATGGCGAGGATGGCGGTGCCGCGGCGTAGCGGCATCAGAATCGGACGAGACGTATCCAGAAACACATATGGCAAGCAAATCAAAGATCGCCGCTGCCAAGCGGCCACCGAAGTTTTCTACCCGCCAAGTCCAGCGTTGCATGCTGTGCGGCCGGCCTCGCGCTGTGTATCGGAAATTCGGCCTCTGTCGCATCTGTTTCCGGAAACTCGCCGATCAGGGCTGCATTCCGGGTGTTCGAAAGGCCAGTTGGTAGCGTGGGCACGATGCTCCTGCAGAACGCACGGCCACGCTGAAAAGCTGGCGTGACTGCCAGGGCATACGGCCAGGTAGAGAACAAACGATCAAGAACGAGTCTGAGGATTTCACAAGAGGGTTCCGCTGATATGATGACCGACCCCATCGCCGACATGCTCACCCGCATCCGCAACGCGGTGCGAGTCGAACGCGCCACCGTGGAACTTCCGAGTTCAAAGGTGAAGCGCGGCGTGGCTGACGTTTTGAAGCGGGAGGGATTCATCTGGGATTGGAAAGAGGTTGAAGCGGCTCCGGTCGCCCAGCTTCAGCTGGAGCTCAAGTACGGTCCCAACGGCGAGCGGCTGATTCGGCACATTCGTCGCGTGAGTTCCCCCGGCCGCCGGGTGTATAGCCGTTCGGCGTTGCTGCGGCCCGTGCTCGGCGGGTTGGGGATTTCGATCCTGTCAACATCGAGTGGCGTGGTGAGCGATCGCGAGGCCCGGCAGCGAAAGCTGGGCGGCGAAGTGCTCTGTGAGTTGTGGTGATTTGAAAGTTGTCGGCGTCTGGAAATGGCGTTGATTCGGGTGTGGTGGTGATTCAGCACGCTGATGCCGGGTGACGCCGGGCGCGAGGCTGACGACAGGAATCTTTAAGGCAAGCAGAAGAAAGGTCACAGGCGATGTCCCGAATCGGCAAGGCGCCAGTACAAATTCCGAAGGGTGTGAAGGTGGCCGTGAATGCCGGCAGCCTGACGGTGGAAGGACCGCTTGGCAAACTTGAGCACCGCGTCCACCCAGCAGTGGCAGTCGCCGTGGATCCGGCTGCGGCGTTGCTGACGGTGACGCGGTCGGATGACAATCGAGTGGCGCGGAGCCTCCACGGCCTGACCCGTGCCCTGGTTGCCAACATGGTCGAAGGCGTTTCGAAAGGCTACGAGAAAAAGCTCGAGATCGTCGGCGTCGGTTATCTGGCTGCCATCCAGAAAAATGTTCTGCAACTGCGAGTCGGCTTTGCCAATGAACTTCAGGTGCCGATCCCCGCTGGCCTCACGGTGACGTGCCCCGATCAGACTCACATCAGCGTCAAAGGCATCGACAAGCAACTCGTCGGCCAGTTCGCCGCCGAGGTTCGCGCCCTGAGAAAGCCCGAGCCTTACAAGGGCAAGGGCATCCGCTATGAGGCGGAGCAGGTGCGCCGGAAGGCCGGCAAGGCCGTTACCAAGTAGAACCCGTTTCACACTCAAAGATCCCTTACCCAACTTCCTTTATAGCCAGCGACACCCGCCATGGACCACGCCCGTACGATTCTCCGTCAGCGCATCCGCCGCCGCCATCGCGTGCGACGGTTCATCCGCGGCACGGCGGAACGTCCCCGTCTTTCCGTTTTTCGCGCCCACAAGCACATCTACGCCCAGGTCATCGACGATGCCTCGGGCCGCACGCTCGCGTCCGCGAGCACCATGGACAAGCAACTTCGCGACTCCCTTGGCTTTGGCGGCAACAAGGATGCCGCTGCAGCGATTGGACGGACCGTCGCGGAGCGTGCTCAGGCTGCGGGTGTGAAGAAGGTCTGTTTTGACCGAGGTGAGTTCCGCTATCACGGTCGCGTGGCAGCCCTGGCCAACGCCGCACGAGAGGCCGGCCTCGAGTTCTGAGCCGGCAGTTCCGAACAGCTTTTCACATCAGCGTTTTCAAGAGAACAACACACAGTCTTCCAACCGAGAGAGCCAATCGTGTCCACAGGTGGCAGCAGAGACAGGGATTCGAGAGACAGGGATTCCCGCGGTGGCGACTCCCGTGGGGGAGAGTTTGCCGAGAAGGTCGTGAAAGTGCGGCGGTGCGCCACCGTCGTGAAGGGTGGCCGGAGATTCAGCTTCGCCGGACTGGTTGTGGTCGGGAACGGCCGCGGCAAGGTGGGGTGCGGCTATGGCAAGGCCAACGAAGTTCCCCCGGCTGTTGAAAAGGCGATCAAGGACGGCATGAAAAATCTGATCGAAGTTCCGGTGGAATCGGGCTCAATCCCGCATCGCGTGGAGGGCTTCAGCGGCACGGCAAAGGTGATCATGCTGCCCGCCAGCCCGGGCACCGGCATCATCGCCGGCGCGGCCGTTCGTGCCGTCTGTGAGTCCGCCGGGATTCGCGACGTGCTGACGAAGGCCCATGGCTCTACGAACCCGGTGAATCTGGTGAAGGCCGCGTTGGATGCCCTCAAGCAACTCCGCACGCGTGCCGACGTGGAGCGGCTCAGAGGCGTGTCGCTCTCCTGATCGGAACATCAAAATTATTTGGGCTGGTGGCCCGGGTGAGTACCGGCGGGCGCGGGCCCGAGAAGCTGGGACTGACCGGATAGCCGAGGCCAGCGTGAACAGAGAAAAGGCAGAAACATGAAGCTCAATGACGTGAACAAAGGCGTCCACAAAAATCGCAAGCGGCTGCGCGTCGGCCGTGGCCCCGGCTCCGGTCGCGGTAGAACCGCTGGTCGTGGCAACAAGGGGCAGGGACAGCTTGCCGGCTGGAGCGCTCCGGCGATCTTCGAAGGCGGCGGTACCCCGTTGATCCGCCGTATTCCGAAACGCGGCTTTCACAATCGCCACGGGCGGATCGTGACGGACGTCAACGTCGAGGACTTGGAGGAGCGGTTCGCTGCGGGCAGCGACGTGTCTCCCGAGACCCTCCGGGAAGTCGGCTTGGCCAAGGGGATCTGGGACGAGGTAAAAATCCTTGGAAACGGCACCATTGCCAAGTCGCTGAAGGTCTCCGCCCACCACTTCAGCGCCCAGGCACGCGAGAAGATTCTGGCCGCTGGCGGAACGGTTACCGAGATTCCGGGGCCGGCGCCGGTCGTGCGGAACAAGCGAACCGCCAAAACGGCATCGCGGAAAAAGCCGGCCGCAGGGTAGGGTGGTGCGCCGGCGCCCTCGAGTGCTGACCGAATCCGTCCGAACCCCCAGAGGTTGAGGAGCCCTTCCCGTGCTTGAAAAGCTGCGCATCGTCTTTACGATCCCGGAACTGCGGCAGAAAATTCTGCTCACTCTGGGGCTTCTCGCGATCTATCGTGTTGGCTGGCAGGTGCCCCTTCCGATCGTCGATCCTAAAGCAATGTCCGCCTTCGCCCAGGAGTCTGGCGGCATCGGCGACCTGCTGCGGACCGTCGCCGTGTTCTCCGCCAGCCAACTCTCCCAGGCCACCATTTTCGGCCTTGGCATCATGCCGTACATATCGGCCTCGATCATCTTCCAGTTGCTGGCAACCGTGTGGCCTCCGCTCGAGCGATTGTCGAAGGAGGGCGATGCCGGCCGCAAGAAAATCAACGAGTACACCCGCTATGCGACCGTGGTGATCTGTCTGGTGCAAAGTTGGGCCTACGTCGCGTTCCTTTCGTCGGCCCGAGTCGGCGACATGTCACTGATCCAACCGAGCTTTCTGGTGGACGGACGGCTGCCACTGATCTGGCAGTTCGTCGCGGTGATGACGATGACGGCGGGCACGATCTTCCTCATGTGGCTCGGCGAGCAGATCGACGAGTTTGGCATTGGCAACGGCATCAGCCTGCTGATCATGGCCGGTATCCTGGCGGCCATGCCCAGTGCCTTGGTCCAGCTCGGAAGCGATACCAACTGGGAACTCGGCGGCGGTGGCGGCAAGATGGGCGTGGAAACGCTGCTCGTGCTGGCAGCCCTGTTCGTGGGCGTCGTGGCCGGCGTCGTCTTTATGACCCAGGGACAACGTCGGATCCCGACGCAGAGCGCGAAGCATGTGCGCGGCAGGCGCGTCTACGGGGGAACCCGTCAGTATCTTCCGTTGCGGGTGAACCAGGCCGGGGTGATGCCGATTATTTTCGCCAGCTCATTGCTCCTCTTTCCGCAGATGTTCTTCCAATACCTGCACAACGCCTATCCGAGCAGCACACTGCTGGGCGCCCTGCACGACTCGTTCACTCGCGGACAGTCATTCCTCTACAACGTGCTGTACGTGGTGCTGATCTACTTCTTCTGCTACTTCTGGACAGCGATCACCTTCAATCCGAAAGAGATGGCGGATAATCTGAAGAACTTCGGCGCCTTCATTCCGGGCTACCGGCCGGGTAAACGCACGGCCGACTACCTGGAGCGGGTCATGGAACGGATTACCTACGTCGGTGCCGGGTTCCTGGCACTGGTCGCCGTGATTCCGACGATCGTGGGCGGAGCACTCGGCATTCCCGCCCAGATCGCCAGCTTCTACGGCGGCACCGGTCTGCTGATCGCCGTGAGCGTGGCGTTCGACCTCGTGCAAAAAATTGACAGCCATCTCGTGATGCGAAACTACACCGGTCTCCTGGAAAAATCCTGACCTCAGATGACGGCAGTGGGGTCAGTTGGTCTCCCTCCGCCTGTCACTCGTGAGGATTCGCCATGCGGATCATCCTCATCGGACCCCCTGGGGCAGGCAAAGGCACGCAGTCTCAGCGTTTGGTCGAACTGCTGAAGGTGCCGCACCTCTCGACCGGCGAGATGTTGCGGTCTGCCGTGCGTGCGGGCACTCCCGAAGGTTTGCAGGCCGCCCGCGCGATGGATGAGGGGCAGTTGGTGCCCGACCCGCTGATCGTGGGCATGGTTACCCGGCGGTTGGAGTCACCAGACTGCCGGAACGGTTGCCTGCTCGATGGCTTTCCTCGCACCCTTCCCCAGGCGGCAATTTTGGATGACCTGCTTGAACGGCGTGCCATGAGCGTCGATGGCGTCATCGAACTGGCCGTGCCTCGGGACGAACTGATCCGGCGGATGTTGGCGCGGAAACGGGCTGACGACGATCCGGCGATCTTTGCCCGGCGGATCACCAGTTTCGAAGAGCAGACGGCCCCGTTGCTCGAATACTATGGTCGGCAGGGCAAACTTGCCTGTATCGACGGTCTGGGAACAGCCGATGAGATCTTCGACCGCGTAAAGGCTGCCATCACGCGGTTTGAAAGGGCCGGCAAGGGGCGTTGATGCGGAGGGCGTTTGATTCAGGGGCGTTGATCCACGCCTAGCGAAGAACGCGATTCTGACGTCGGACGCTGATGCGGCGCGGACGTCGGGCGGTATACTCCAGTGGCGTAAACTCCTGGGCTGCACGGTGCCGTCTCGGATGGTCGGCACCCTCCACAGCAACGGCGTCGGGTTCGTTGTCCGTCGTGGAGCGGCTTAGGTGAGTTCTTTTTCCGGTTTCCTGTGTGTGGGTATCTGAAGCGTGGTGAATCTTCGTTCCGCTCGTGAAATTGCCCTGATGCGGCGGGCTGGTCTCGTGGTCTGGGGGGCGCACCAGGTAGCGTCGGCGATGGTCAAGCCTGGCGTGACGACCGGGGAGATCGACCAGGCGGTCGACCGTTTCTTCGCCGAGCACAACGCGATCGCTCTGTTCAAGGGCGTGCCGGGAAAGGTTCCGTTTCCAGCGGCGTGCTGCATTTCCGTCAACGACGAGGTTGTGCATGGCATCCCAGGCCGCCGCGTCCTCCGGTCGGGCGATGTGGTCAGCATTGACACGGGATGCAGCGTGGGGGGGTGGTGCGGTGATTCCGCCGTCACCCATCCGGTGGGCGTGGTTGCTCCGGAGGCGCAGAAGTTGCTTGATTGCACGTCGGGGGTGCTCGCGCTGGCAATCCAACTCATGGCCACCCGCAACCGCTGGAGTGACGTCGCTGAGGAGATGGCAAAATTCGTGCGCGACCACGGGTTTTCGGTGGTCGAAAACTTCGTGGGCCACGGCATTGGCCGGAAAATGCACGAAGACCCGCAAGTACCGAACTTCTGTTCGCCGGCTTTTCGCAAGAACCACGATTTCGAACTCGAACCGGGGCTCGTTATTGCTGTTGAGCCGATGGTCAACATCGGCACCAAAAAGGTGCGGGTCCTGCCGGATCACTGGACCCAGTCCACCGTCGACGGGCTCGCCAGCGCCCATTTCGAGCACACGGTTGCCATCACCGAGAGCGGCCCCCTGGTGCTCACGGCCCCCCCGACCGCCGGCGAAACGGTCGGCACGGCGGCCTGACCAGCAGGAAAGTCCCCCCCAAAAAACGTCCGGCCAGCGTTTTTTGGCCGCAACGAGTGCCCCCCTTGTGAATGACAGGGGAGGCGTTCTATAGTCTAGGGCTCCCCCAACATCCCATTTCTGTCGAAGGCGTGGTCGGCCGTCGCCACGGACTTGTTCATGAAGGTTCGCGCTAGCGTCCGCCGCATGTGTGATAAGTGCAAAATTGTCCGCCGCCGTGGCGTGGTGGTCGTTGTGTGCGCGGATCCCCGCCACAAACAGCGGCAGGGATAATGGTTGGGATGACGGTTGGGATGATGATTGGTGGAGGCCGGTGCGAGGTTGCCAGAGGCGGCGTGCCGTCCCAGCCTCTACCGAGCGCCGCCATTCTCGCATTACGTTATTTAGCCCGTTTCATTGCCTTGGATTTCTGACATGCCTCGTTTGCTCGGCGTCGACATTCCGTCTGAAAAAAAGACGATCTACTCGCTGCAGTACCTGTACGGCGTCGGGCCGCGGGTTGCTCGTGAGCTTTGCCACAAGGCCGGCGTTGACCCCCTCAGCAATGCCCGTGACCTGCACGAGGATGAACTGGCCCGCATGGCGTCCTTGCTGGACAAGGACTACGTCGTCGAGGGGCAGTTGCGGCGGCAGGTTGCTCAAAACATTTCCCGCCTCAAAGACATCGCCAGCTATCGTGGGTTGCGACACCGCCGCGGCTTGCCAGTGCGGGGGCAGCGGACTCGCACCAACGCGCGGACCCGGAAGGGGCCGAAGAAAACCGTCGCTGGCAAGAAGGGCGTCAAGGACCTCAAGTAGCAGTTCCACGGCCCGCTCTTAGGCGGTCTGTGGTTCCTCGGGTATTCGATCGTTCGCCATTGCATTCGTTCCCATTTCGGCATCTTCCTTTCTGAGATTCAGCAGCACTCATGTCCAAGGTCGCCAAAGCCAAGAAGAAAAGCGTTTCGGCTGGAATTGCCTACATCAACGCCAGTTTCAACAACACAACGGTTACCATCACCGATCCCCGTGGCGACACGCTCTGCTGGGCCAGCGGCGGAACCTGCGGCTTCAAGGGCAGTCGCAAGGGGACTCCCTTCGCCGGGCAGTGTGCTGCCCAGCAGGCTGCCGAGAAGGCTGCAAAGTTCGGCGTCAAGGATCTTGAAGTTCGGGTCTGTGGTCCGGGCAGTGGTCGTGAGAGCGCGATCACGGCGCTCACGGCTGCAGGGATGAACGTTAAGAGCATCGAAGACATCACTCCCCTGCCGCACAACGGCTGCCGTCCGCCGAAGAAGCGGCGGGTCTGACGTCCGTCCGGTCTTTTTTTGTAGCACTCATAACACACCACTTCCCGGGGTAGCCGGGGCAAACACTCACTTCACGAGCGAATCGATTCATGGGACGTATCACAGGGCCTGTCTGCCGACTCTGCCGCCGCGATGGGCTCAAGCTGTTTCTGAAGGGCAGTCGTTGCGACACCCCCAAATGCGCCTTTGAACGTCGGGCCACGCCGCCGGGTATGGTGCAGAAGCGGCGGTCGAAGCCCACCGAGTACGGCATCCATCTCCGCGAGAAGCAGAAAGTTAAGCACTATTACGGGGTGTTGGAACGGCAGTTTCGCACCTACTTCGCCCGCGCGGAGCGTGGCAAGGGCAATACGGGTGAAACGCTGATGTCTCTGCTGGAGCGTCGCCTCGACAACGTCGTTCACAGGCTCGGCTTTTCTCCGTCGCGGGCTGGGGCCAGGCAGTTGGTGATGCACGGCCACATTACGATCAACGGTCGGCGGCTCGACGTCCCGAGCTACCTCGTCAAGGCTGGTGACGTCGTTCGCGTCAAGAATCGCAAGCCGAGCCTTCAGCTCGTGCACGCGGCGCTGGCTGAGTTCCGTCGGGACGTGCCAGATTTCCTTTCGCGGAGCGAGGGTGGCCTGCCCGAGGGGCGTGTGGATCGTCTGCCTGTCTCGGATGACGTCTCCATTCCCGTTCAGGCGAATCTGATCATCGAGCTCTGCTCGAAGTAGTCTCTGTAGCGGGGTCGTTTTTGTTGCGGCTTTATCGGTAACGCAGTTTCTCACCGTCCATTTCCAGTTGTGGCAAGAAGGAGTTCCGCATGCATATTCGTTGGCGAGGCCTTGAGCTGCCCGGCTCGGTTGTGCCCGATCAAAAGACGCTTACGGGAACTTACGGCAAGTTCGTTGCCGAGCCATTCGAGCGAGGTTTCGGCACAACCGTCGGCAACAGCCTGCGGCGTGTGTTGCTGTCGAGCCTCGAGGGGAGTGCGGTCACCCAGATCAAACTGGCGGGCGCCCTTCACGAGTTCACCACCATCAAGGGCGTCCTCGAGGACGTCACCGACATCGTGCTCGCCGTGAAGAGCCTGGTGGTGAAGAACCACAGCGATTCCACACGCGTGATCCGGGTCGAGCGGAACACCAAGGGGCCGATCACGGGTGGCGATGTCATCACCGACGACGCCGTCGAGGTGGTCAACAAGGATCTCGTGCTGGCCACGCTCACCGATGACGTGCCGTTCGAATTGGAGATGGTCGTCGAGAATGGACGTGGTTACGTCCCGTCGAGCGAGCACAGTCAGGTCTCGCAGGAGATCGGAATCATTCCGGTCGATGCTGTTTTCAGTCCTGTCACCCGCGTCAAGTACGATGTCGAGGAGACTCGTGTCGGCCAAAAGACGAACTACGACCGGCTGACTCTCGAGATTTGGACCAACGGAACGGTGACGCCTGAGATGGCGTTGGTTGAGGCGGCCAAGATTCTTCGCAAGCACCTCAATCCGTTCGTCGGATACACCAAGCCCGGTCCCACCGTCAGCCTGGCGGCTCCGGGGGGTGTGCTGGCGATCGAGGCCCCGCTGGAAAGCCGCTTGGGCATGCTTGTGTCCGACCTGCGGCTTTCGTTGCGGGCCAACAACTGCCTCGAGGAGGCGGGCATCGCCACGCTTCGCGAATTGGTCTCTCGCACCCGCGAAGACCTTTTGGAGTTGCGGAACTTCGGCGACACAACGCTGGAGGAGATCGAAGGCAAACTGCGGGAGCACGGCCTGCATCTCGGCATGCCGATGCCCGCCGGTGCCGAGGCCTGACGCGTTGGCGTTGTGTGCGTCCGCGGATGGCGGACGCGGTTCGTTCCAGTCACTTCCAACCTGCTTTTGAACACACCCGAGACCGTTTGAGGATCACCCCATGCGTCACCGTCGTAAAGGCCGCGTACTTGGCCGTAGTCCCTCCCATCAGCGGGCATTGCTGCGGAATCTTGCTTCCGCCCTCATGCTCACTGAGCGAGAGGCAGAGGCCGGAGAAGTGGGGGCGCCGAAGGTGGCGGGTCGGATCATCACCACGGTGGCAAAGGCCAAGGAGGTGCGGCCTCTGGTTGAGCGTTGCATCACGATCGCCAAGCGAGGCCTCGTGTCACTGGACAAGGCGCGTGAATTCGGCACGACTGCCGACCGCGACTCCGCCGAGTGGAAGAAGTGGCGTACGAGCGACCGGTGGTCGCAGTGGGCGAAGGCGGTTTCGCCCGCAGTTGCCGCCCGCCGACGCGTGGTGCAACTGCTCGGCGACAAACAGGCTGCCCGTATCGTCTTTGAAAAGATCGCCCCCCGGTTTGTCGACCGGCCCGGCGGCTACACCCGGATTCTCAAGCTGGCGACGCCCCGACTGGGCGATGCGGGGCCGCGGGCTCTGCTGGAATTCGTCGGTGCGGAAGCCGCTGCGGGCCGTTCCCAGGCGCCCAAGGTAGAGTCTGCACGGCCAGCCCGCACCTGATCGCGGCAGGCGTGGAAACGGCCATCAAAATCGCCGCTCAAAAGCGGGATCAGTGGCCCGTCTGACGTTTCTTTCCGGACGGGACGTTGCCCCGGTTGATTTTTCGGGAATAGGCTGAACGACAGGCTGCGAATAGACTGTCGGAAGTGGATTGGCGCGGCCTTTCATGTCCGGTCGGCGGATGGGGCACCGCGTACCACAGGCACCAGCAGAGGTCTCCGTCATGGTTTCGGGCAGATTCTCGGGAAGGGCACGGACGACTGAACCGTCACCGCGAGGTTGGCCGCGGTGGGTTTCTATCTGGGCGACGCTGTGCGCCTGCGTGCTGGTCGCTGCTGGCGTGCAGGCTGCCGGTCCGGCCGAGGACGAGCACTTTGGCATCCCACAGGTGAAGTTCATCAACGAGCAGATCGCAGCCGGCTGGGCGGATGGCGGATTGAAGCCGTCTGAGGCGGCCACGGATGGCGAATGGTGCCGTCGGGTCTATCTCGACGTTATCGGGCGGATTCCGTCGCTGGTTGAACTTCGTGAGTTCGTCGCCGATTCGTCCCCGACAAAGCGTCCAGAACTGGTGGACCGCCTTCTGGGCGACGACTTCATCGACGATTACGCCCGCAACTGGACCGACATCTGGACCTCCGTGTTGATCGGTCGTGATGTCGAGAACGACATGGTGAGCCGACCGGGCATGCGGCAATATCTGCGGCGTTCGTTTTCAAAGAACATCCCCTACGACCGGTTTATGGAGGAACTGGTCACGGCCGGTGGGGCGAATGCCAATCGCAAGGATGTGGACGGTTTCAACGGCGCTGCCAATTTCCTGAGCGGGAAGATGGAAGAAAACGGCGTTCAGGCCACTGCCAAGACCGCCCAGATCTTCCTCGGCATGCAGGTTCAGTGCACGCAGTGCCACAACCATCCATTCAACAAGGGAAAGCAGAACCAGTTCTGGGAGCTCAATGCCTTCTTTCGCCAGGTGCGGGCACTGCGGCGGTTCGGTGGCACGAGGGACGTCCAGTGGATCGAATTGGTGGACGAGGATTTTCCAGGCGAGGGCGGCAATGCCGAAGAGGCCGAACTCTATTACGAGTTGCGAAACGGCCTCATGAAGGTCGCCTATCCGGTGTTCGTCGATGGGACGGAGATCTCGCGCACCGGCTACGTACCGCGCACGTTGGAGGGGGGCGAGCAGATCGGAGCAAACCGTCGCCGGGAATTGGCCGATCTCATCAAGGCCAGCCCGCTGATGCCCAAGGCGATCGTGAATCGGATGTGGGGGCACTTCCTCGGGTATGGCTTCACGAGGCCGGTCGACGACCTTGGCGAGCACAATCCACCGTCGCACCCGGAACTGCTCGACGGACTCGCCGAGCGTTTTCGGGAACAGAGCTTCGACCTCAAGGAGTTGATCCGCTGGATCGTGCTCTCCCGGCCCTATGCCCTTTCGAGCAAGGCTTCCAAGGGCAATCAGCGCGACGATCCCTCGCTCGGCGAAAAGCCCAAGTTCACCCACTTCTACCTGCGGCAGATGCGGGCGGAGGACCTGTACGAATCGCTCCTCACCGCGACGGAGGCTGATCAATCCCGCGGTGGCGAGGAGGCCGCAAAGAAAAAGGACGAGTGGCTCTCGCAGTTCATCATCGCTTTCGGCACGGACGAGGGCGACGACGCCACCACGTTCAACGGATCGATTCCCCAGGTGTTGATGATGTTCAACGGCGATCTCATCAAGCAGGCGACAAACACTGGGAAGGGCGGATTTTTGGATCGCGTGGCAAAGAGCGACATCAAGAACGCAGCGAAAATCACCACGCTCTACCAGTCGGCCTTGGCAAGAAACCCATCGACCAAGGAGATCTCGGCCGCCAACGACATGCTCTCGGCCCGCAAGGGCGACGCCATCGGTGCCCTCCAGGACATCTGGTGGGCGGTCCTCAATTCCAACGAGTTCATCATCAACCACTAACTAGCCGTGAAAAAGCCATCCATGGCCTTTTCACTTCGTGTGGCGTCTCATCCAGCGACGCTTTGCGCTCTCCATCCCAGGAACCATGACCATGTCCAGCATGTTCGATCTTCCCGCCGGCATGAATCGACGCCACTTCATGAGCCACCTCGCGGGCGCGGCGGCGATGGCCGCTCCGGCCACGGCGTTCACCAGCACGCTGCTGGCCAATGCCACCGACCTCAAGAAGCGGCACAAGGCCGCGATCCTGCTTTGGATGGGCGGCGGCCCCAGCACGATGGACATCTGGGACCTCAAGCCGGGCGCGCCGACGGGCGGCCAGTTCAAGCAGATTTCGACCAGCGCCGACGGTGTTGCCATCTGCGAACACATGCCGCTGATGGCCAAGCAGATGCACCACATGTCGATCGTGCGGTCGATGAGCACCCGCGAGGCCGATCACATGCGGGGCCGCTACTACATGCACACCGGCTACGTGCCCAATCCCAACGTGGAGCACCCCGGCTATGGCTCCGTGATCGCCCACGAACTCGCCGAGCAGGTGTCTGACCTGGAAATTCCACCGTTCGTATCGGTCGGCAGTGGCAGCGTCGGTCCCGGCTTCCTGGGCATGACGTGGGCGCCGTTCATGGTGGATTCCAACGGCAATGTCCGCAATCTCGACATGGGCATCGATCCCACCCGATTGGACCAGCGGCTGAAGATGCTGGAGACGATCGAAAACAGATTCATCGGCGAGAAGCGGGGCGGTTCGGCCGAGGACCATAAGAAGGTGCTCGACAAGACCGTGAAGCTCATGACAAGCAAGCAGATGGAGGCCTTCAAGGTGATGAAGGAGCCGAAGGAGATGCAGGAGAAGTATGGCACGACCGGGTTCGGTCGGGGCTGCCTGCTGGCGCGGAGGCTCGTCGAAGCCGGTGTGCCGTTCGTCGAGGTCGATCTCGGTGGCTGGGACATGCATGCCGACATCTTCCAGACGCTGTCTGATCGGAAACTTCCCGAACTCGACAAGGCGATGGGCGCACTGGTGAGCGACCTGGCGGATCGCGGAATGCTCGACGATACGGCCATCATCTGGATGGGTGAATTCAGCCGCACCCCGAACATCAACGGTGGTGGCGGTCGCGATCACTGGGCGCGGAGTTGGAGCGTGGTGGTTGGCGGCGCAGGCTTCAAACGCGGCGTGGCCGTGGGCGAGACCAGTTCCGACGGCAAGGAGGTGGTCACCGAGCCCTACTCGTCGCAGGACGTCATGGCGAGCGTGCTCAAGTCGCTCGGTATCTCCCTCGAGACCACGTTCACGGCCAAGAATGGCCGGCCGATGAAGATCGCCAACTCCGGCAAGGTGATCAAGGAGTTGTTCAGCTGAGTGTCCCGCCAGGTGGGCATCTGGCCGGGCAGGCGGGCGGCATCGTCCGCACGGTCGGAACGGTGCGTCCGGTGCTCCGTCTGGTCTGGCCGGTGCTTCTGGAGCAGTTGCTGGGGCTGTCGGTGGGCTTCACCGACAAATGGTTGGCCGGCAACCTTCTGGAGGGTGCCGAGCCTCTGGCGGCCGTGGGGCTCGTCGCCTATTGCCTGAGCTTTCTGCCGGGACTTTTCGCCGTTCCGGCGGTCGCGGCCACGGCGATTGTGTCGCGGAGCGTGGGGGCGGGCGATCTTCCCGGCGCCCGGCGGGCGGCCGCTCAGGCACTGCTCTTGGCTGCAGTCATCACGACGGCCGTGCTGTGCCTGGTGGCGATGTTTGGCGACATCTTCGTGCAGGCGCTCGGTCTTCCTTCCGGCAGCACGGCGTTGGCCTCGCGGTATCTCGCGATCGTCCTGCCGGCGCTTCCGGCGATGATGATCATCCATGTCGGCGTGGCCGTGCTCCGTGGGGCGGGAGACATGTGGGCCGGTCTGCTCGCCATGTCGGTGGTCAATCTCGTGAACGCCGCCGCGAGTTTCGCTCTGGCGGTGGGGGCGGCTGGGCTGCCGCGGCTGGGCTGGGAAGGGCTCGCATGGGGAACGACCGCCGGCTATTGCCTCGGTGCCGGTTGCGTGATCGGACTGCTCGGCCGACGGACGGGGGGCCTGCGGCCGTGCCGGGCGGATTGGCTGCCCGACTGGGGGTGGCTCGGCCGCATCCTGCACGTCGGAGTTCCCGCGGGCATGGATGCCATTGCCAACGCGTGTTGTCACCTCGCATTTTTATCGATCATCAACCGGTTGGGCGACGTCGCCGCCGCGGCCCACTCCGTTGCCATCACGATCGAGTCGCTCGCTTTTCTGCCCGGCAGTGCCTTCATGGTGGTGGCCGCCACGCTGGCCGGGCAGTTTCTCGGGGCGGGAGACGAACGCCGAGCGCGGCGGAGTGTCTGGCAGGCGGCCATCGCCTGCATGGCACTGATGTCGTCCGCCGGACTGGTGTTTCTGGCGACTGCCGATGGACTGGCCGCCTGGTTTGTGGGGGGCGGCTCACGGCAGCCCGAGGTGGCGGCGTTGACCGCCCAACTCGTCCGCATCGTCGCGTTCGCCCAGCCGCCCCTGGCGCTCCTGATGGTGCTTTCCGGGGGGCTCAGGGGAGCCGGTGCCACGCGGGTGCCGCTGGTCGTCAACGTCCTGGGAATGATCCTCGTGCGGCTGCCGCTGGCGCTCCTTCTGGCACGCGAGTCGGTCACGCTACCGGCCGGGATGGGCACCATCCCGGGCCTGGGGCTGGCGGCGATTGGCGCGTGGTACGCCATGGCTGCCGACCTGACGGTCCGCGGCCTGGCGATGCTCATCATTTTCACACGCAAAAACTGGTCGCGTGTGAGGGTGTGACTGCCATGGCCCCCCGCGTTACGAACGCTACACTCTCTTCCAGAGGCGGACGATGAGTGCCGCTCCCCACGCAGCGTGCTGAGAGGGCCGTCGATGGCAGCAGCAGATCTCGACGTCGAACACTGGAGCACCGCCGATGCGGCCGATCTCTACGAGGTGGCCCGCTGGGGGAACGGCTATTTTTCGGTGGGGCCCACCGGTCACCTGCTGGTGCATCCCGACAAGAATCCCACCAAGAGCATCGACCTCAAGCAGCTTGTCGATCGCTTGCAGATCCGCGGGATCGACCTGCCGATCCTGCTGCGATTCGCCGAGATCCTCGAGCACCGCCTGGGGGAGATCCACGGGGTGTTCGCATCGGCCATGAAGGAGAGCGGATATCGGGGCGACTATTGCTGCGTTTATCCGGTGAAGGTCAACCAACAGCGGCAGGTGGTGGAAGAGGTGCTCAAATTCGGCCGGCCCTACCACTTCGGACTCGAGGCGGGCAGCAAGCCGGAACTGCTGGCGGTGATCGCACTGGCCGACAACGACACCCCGATCATCTGCAACGGTTTCAAGGACGCCGAGTTCATCGAGACCGCGATGCTCGCGCAGAAGATCGGCCGGCACATCATCCCAGTCGTGGAGCGATTTTCCGAACTGCATCTCGTGCTCGAATACGCAGAGAAACTCGGCGTGCGTCCGCGGATCGGCATGCGGGTGAAGCTGGCCACGCGGGGAAGCGGTCGTTGGCAGGCGTCTGGTGGCTTTCGCAGCAAGTTCGGCCTGACGGCCAGTGAACTGGTCAAGGGGCTCGAACTGCTCGCCTCGAAGGGTATGGAAGACTGCCTGCAGTTGCTGCATTTTCATCAGGGCAGCCAGATTACGAACATTCGCCATATCAAGGCCGCCCTCAACGAGGCCTCGCGGATCTACGCCGAACTGGTGAAGCGGGGGGCGGGACTCAAGTATCTCGACGTGGGGGGTGGACTCGGCGTTGACTACGACGGCACGCAGACGAACTTCGAGTCGAGCGTGAACTACAGCCTGCAGGAATATGCCAACGACGTCGTCTACCACGTGCAGAACGCCTGCGACGAGGCGGGCGTGCCCCATCCGACGATCGTGTCGGAGAGCGGTCGGGCCATCGTCGCCTATCACAGCATGCTGATCTTCGGCGTGCTGGGCGTGTCGGAGCAGGGGGGCAATGCCGAACTGGTCGAGCCGGCGGCCGACGCCGAGCAGCCGCTGCACGACCTGATGGAAACCTTTCAGAACATGAACATCCGCAACCTGCTGGAGAGCTATCACGACGCGCAGCAGTCGCTCGACACGGCGATGAACCTGTTCGCCAGCGGCTACCTGCCGCTCGACCAGCGGTCGGCCGTCGAGAACATCTACTGGGCGATCTGCAGGAAGATCGCCAAGATGTCAAAACAGTTGGAGTTCATGCCGGAGGAACTGGAGGGGCTGGAGGCCAATCTCTCCGATACCTACTTCTGCAACTTCTCTCTCTTCCAGTCGATGCCCGACAGTTGGGCGATCAAGCAACTGTTTCCCGTGATGCCGATCCACCGGCTCGATGAACGGCCGACGCACAACGCGGTGCTCGGCGATGTGACCTGTGATTCCGACGGCAAGATCGATCAGTTCATCGATCGCCGGGATGTGAAGCGGACGCTCCCCCTGCATGCCTGGCAAAACGAGCCCTACTACCTCGGATCGTTCCTGATCGGTGCCTACCAGGAGATCCTCGGCGATCTCCACAACCTGTTCGGCGACACGAATGCCGTGCACGTCAGCACCGACGATCGGGGCGAGGTCGTCGTCGACGCCGTGATCAAGGGAGATACGGTCCGGGAAGTGCTCGACTACGTCGAGTTCGATCCGAACCAACTGGTGCAGCGGCTACGGGCCTCGATCGAGCAGGCGGTCCGCGACGGGCGGATCTGCGACGGGCAGGCGGGCCGGTTCCTGAAGTTTTACGAGGAGGGCCTTGGCGGCTACACCTACCTCGAGGAGCCGGGCTGAGAAGATTGCATGGCAGGATGCCATGCGCAGCACCAGAAACCGGAGGTTTCCAAGCGAAAACGACACGATGTCGTGTTTCGCGTGAAGTCAGCATGCACCTGATCCGCGTGGGCGGCACCGCCCTCAACCAGACGCCGCTCGATTGGGGCGGGAATCGTGACCGCATCGTCGCGGCGATCGCGACGGCGCGGGAGCGGGGTGTCGCGATCCTCTGCCTGCCGGAACTCTGCATCAGCGGCTACGGCTGCGAGGATGCCTTTCAGTCGCCGGGCGTGCAGCGGATGGCGTGGCGGGTGCTCGAGGAGATCGAACCGCACACGGCCGGGATCGTCGTGGCGGTCGGCCTCCCGGTGCGGTTCGAGAGCGGCGTCTACGACGCGGCAGCGGTGCTGGCGAATGGCCGGCTGGCGGGAATCGTCTGCAAGCAGCATCTCGCCGGCGAGGGCATCCATTATGAGCCGAGATGGTTTCGTCCGTGGCCCAAGGGGCGTCGGGCGCAGGTGTCCGTCGATGGACGGAGCGTGCCGATCGGCGACATCCGGTTCGACTGCGGCGGCATCCGCATCGGGTTCGAGATCTGCGAGGATGCGTGGGCAGCCGACCGCCCCGGGGCGAGCCTGGCCGCGCGGGGCGTGGATCTGATCCTCAATCCCTCGGCGAGCCATTTTGCCTTCGGCAAGGACGAGATCCGCCGCCGGTTCGTGCTGGAGGGCTCGCGGGCCTTCGGGGCGACGTATGTGTATGCCAACATGCTCGGCAACGAGGCGGGCCGGGCGATCTACGACGGCGGTGTGATCATCGCCTCGGGCGGCCGGATCGCGGCCGCCGGCCGACGATTCTCCTTTACCGATCAGGTCTGCACGACGGCGGTCGTGGATATCGACGCCATACGGCTAGCGCAGACACGGCTGTCGCTCGAGCCGATCCTGTCGGATGGCAAAGGCGATGGCGACAGTGACTGTGTCTCCATTCCCTTCGCGCCGCCCGTCCTCACGCCCCAGCGGGAGCCGGCTGCGGGCGACGCCCGTGACGCCTGGGAGACGGCTGGCCACGTGAAGGAGGAGGAGTTCGCACGGGCCGTGGCGCTGGGGCTCTTCGACTACCAGCGCAAGAGCCACTCTCGCGGCTTCGTCGTCTCGGCCAGTGGCGGCGCCGATTCTTCCGCCGTGGCCTGCCTCGTAGCCCTGGCCGTGCGTTTTGCCGCACGCGAGATGCCGGCGTCTGCGGTGGCTTTCCGGCTCGGCCTGGCCTCGGAACTGCCGAGTGGCGACGGGGCGAGCGACACCGCAGTCGGCGATGACGAGGCCATTCTGCGTCGGCTGATCCATGCCGTGCTGATCTGTGTCTACCAGTCGACGGCACATTCCGGCGGCGTGACCCGCGGTGCCGCGAAGGGGCTCGCCGAAAGTCTCGGTGCCGAGTTTCACGAGTTTGACGTGGAGAGCATCGTGCAGGGCTACCGGACACTGGCCGCAGCGGCGGTGGGCCGTCCACTCGACTGGCGGACCGATGACATCGCCCTGCAGAACATCCAGGCGCGGGCCCGGGCTCCGGGAGTGTGGATGCTGGCGAATATCCGCGGGGCGTTGCTCGTCTCCACGAGCAACCGGTCCGAGGCGGCCGTGGGCTACGCGACGATGGACGGCGACACCGCCGGCGGCATCGCCCCGATCGCCGGCATCGACAAGGCCTACCTGAGGCGTTGGCTCGAGTGGCTCGAGCACGCCGGGCCGGAGGGCATCGGGTCATTTCCGTCGCTGCACGCCGTGAACGTCCAGGCCCCGACGGCGGAACTGCGGCCACCCGCGGACCACCAGACCGATGAGGCCGATCTCATGCCCTACGACGTGCTCGACGCCGCGGAGCGGTGCGCCATCCGCGACAAGCAGACACCGCTGGAGACCTGGCAGCGGCTACAGGTCGATTTCCCCGCGCACTCGGCGGAGCGGTTGGCCATCTGGACGGAGCGATTCTTCACGCTCTGGAGCCGCAACCAGTGGAAGCGGGAACGCTACGCGCCGTCGTTCCATCTCGACGACGAGAACCTCGATCCCAAGACCTGGTGCCGGTTCCCGATCCTCTCGGGCGGATTCGCCCGTGAACTGTCCGAGTTGCGGGCCGCGGCGGGGCTTTGACCGCCTGGGCTGCTGCCCGAGGCCGCGCTGGCGAGCGGTCACGTCCGCACCACCGCCTCCAGCGGCTCGCCGTGGTGGAAGTGCACGAGGTTGCGAACCGTCTGGGCCGCGATGGCGTCGAGGGCGTTCTGCGTGAAGAACGCCTGGTGTGCCGTGATCACGACGTTCGGGAAGGTGAGCAGCCGCGTGAAGACGTCGTCGTGGATGATCGAGTTGCTGCGGTCGTCGAAGAAGAGGTCGGCCTCCTCCTCGTAGACGTCGAGCCCGAGGTGACCAAGTTGGCCCGTCTTGAGTGCCTCGATCACGGCGGGCGTGTCGACGAGGCCGCCGCGGCTGGTGTTGATCAGCATCGCGCCCCGCTTCATCCTCGCGATCGCGGCCGCGTTGATGACGTGCCGTGTGTTGGGCTTGAGTGGACAGTGGAGCGTCACGATGTCGGACGCGGCCAGCAGTTCGTCGAGCGGCATGAAGACCACGCCGCGGCCCACCAGGTCGGGCTCCGGAGTGGGGTCATACGCCAGCACCCGGCAGCCGAAGCCGAGCAGGATCTCGGCCACGCGGCGGCCGATCCGCCCCGTGCCGACCACGCCGGCCGTTCGCCCGAAAAGGTCGAAGCCGAGCAGTCCCTCCAACGAGAAGTTGCCCTCGCGTACCCGGTTGTAGGCCTTGTGGAGCCGGCGATCGAGCATGAGCATGAGGCCGATCGTGTGCTCCGCGACGGCGTGCGGCGAATACTCCGGCACCCGGACCACAGGCAGCGAGAGCCGCATGGCCGCGGCCAGGTCGACCTGGTTGAAGCCGGCACAGCGGAGCGTGATCAGCTTCACACCCTGGGCCGCGAGGATGTCGAGCGTGGCGGCATCGAGTTGGTCGTTCACGAAGCAGTTGACCGCTACAGCCCCTTCGGCGAGTCGGGCCGTGTCGCGGTCCAGTCGTGGCTCGAACCATGCCCATTCGATCGGCAGGCCTGCCGACGCCGCTGTCAGCGAGCCGCGGTCGTAGGACTTGACGGAAAAAGCGGCAACACGCATGGACGGGACTCCTGGAATTCGCCGGTGGATCAGGTGAAAAGTCTACGTCAGAAGCCTTCGGTCCTGCCGAAAAACGGCTGTTTCCATGGCTGGAAACGCTCTCGCCCGGCGGGCGGGACGGTGCTATGTTCCCCAGCCTTTCCGAAGCACAGCCCGGAGCCTGCGCCGTGAGATTCATGCCCCAACTGACCACGCCGATGCGTCTTGTCGCGGTGCTCACGCTCTCGGCTTGGGGCCTGGCCTGCGTGATGGCGGTTCCGGCGGCGGCCCAGCAGCCGGTGCCGGGGCAGCGTCCGGCGGCGATTCCGTCAGCACCGCCGCAGCGGGTGGCGGCCGTACCCGGCCAGCCCATGCCTCAGCAGGCCGGTCAGCAGGCCGGTCAGCAGCCTTCGGCACGGCCTGCCGCACAGCAGGCGGCACCTCAGCAGCCTGCACCGCTCTCGCCCGAGCAGCAGGCGGCACTCGACCGGTTGCTCGCCGCCTGGGAAGCCCGCAACGCCGCCGTCACGACCTGGTCGTGCACCTTCCACAAGTGGGAATACAACGCCTGGAGCCCGGCCGACGGCGGCGGTGAGCGGCTGGCGTTCTCCGAGAGCAGTGGCGAGATCAAGTACGCCGCCCCAGACAAGGGGCTGTTTCGCGTGAAGGAGTCGACCCAGTGGAATCCCGAGATCCGGCGGTATGAGAAAAAGACCGGCGACACCGGCGAGCACTGGGTCTGCAACGGCTCGAGCATCTACGAATTCCGCCACAGCGAACGGCAACTGCGGGAGACGCGGCTGCCGCCAGAGATGCAGGGCAAGGCGATCAGCGACGGGCCGCTGCCGTTCGTCTTCGGCGCCAAGGCCGACACCCTCAGGAAACGCTACTTCATGCGGCTCATCACGCCTCCCGGCGTCACCGACCAGATCTGGTTGGAGTCACTGCCGCGGTATCAGGCCGACGCGGCCAACTTTGCCAAGGTGGAGCTGATTCTGCAGGCGCGGGATCTGATGCCGTTCGCGATTCAGATTTTCAAGCCGGGCGGACAGGATCGTGACGTCTACCAGTTCGATCCGCGAACCAGCCTGATCGACAAGGGGCTGGACATGTTTCGCGACTTCTCCAAGCCCATGACCCCGCTCGGCTACAAATTCATCCTCGACGATGTCTCGGCCGGCCCGCAACAGCCGCCTGCGGCGGGCGGATTCGCGCCACAGGCCCGTCCCGGCAGCTGAAATCGCGACGGTCGGCGGGCTGTCGCCACGCTGCTATACTCGGACCTCGCCTTGTCAGCCGCGTTGTTTCGAGGATGTGATGCCGCACGTCGACCCCGCCCACCCTCTGGCCCAGTTGCTCCAACGGGATCATCGCTACAAGCTGGATGCCTACCTGTTCGTGCTGGAGTCCCTGGCCTTCGGTCAGGAAAATCTCGGCATGGGAGCCGAGCCTCCGGCCGAGGAACTCGAGCCACCGGCAGGACAGTCCGACGCGGGCGGTCGCGGCAAGGGCAGGGGGCGTCCTCGTCGGCGGCAGGCGGAGCGGCACGTCAGCGGCCAGGAACTCTGCGAGGCCGCGCGGCAGTATGCCCTCCAGCAGTATGGCTTCATGGCCCCCACCGTGCTGGGGAGTTGGGGCGTGCACCGCACGAGCGACTTCGGCGAGATCGTGTTCACCATGATCGAGATCGGCCAGATGCGAAAGACACGCCGGGACAAGCGGGAGGACTTTCATGACGTCTACGACTTCAACGACGCGTTTTCCCGCGACCTCGCGTTCGTCGTCCCCGACGCGGTCTGAATGGCCATGGGCCTTCGTGGTGGCGGCCGTGATCGAGCTGACATGGCTGCTGCTGCTGGCGTGGATGGCGCTGGCCAGGTAATGCCGGTGCGTTGCGAGTGGCTGCAGAGGCAGGCTCGAAGACAGCGATGGTCGCGCTGAGAGGTGTTGTGAGATGAACGCTTCGCTCCATTCGCCCGCTCCGTGGATCGCGCTGCTGCCGCTGGGCTGCTATCTCCTGGGGCTGGCCTGGGCGCACCTCCGTCGGAGGCCGCTGGCGGTGTCGGGGGTGTTCGACGGTGTCATGCTCGCGGCGGCGGTCTCCGGGCTGGCCGTGGTGGGACCGCTGGCGCTTCTGGTGCCGGTGACCGGAGGTTCGCCGTGGAGCTGGCCCGTGCTGGCGTTTCTGTTCGCGCTGTGCGTGGCCGTCTGCGTGCTGGTCTCGCGGCCGCGGCTGGTGGTCTACAACATCACCGTGGAACAGTTCCGGCCGCTGGTGGCCGAGGTCGTGTCGGCGCTCGATCCCGGGGCCCGCTGGGCGGGCGAGAGCGCGGCCTTGCCGGGCCGCGGTTTTCAGCTGCACATCGAGGGCAACGGCCCCCTCCGGACGGTGAGTGTCGTGAACGTCGGCGAGCGGTCGTCGCCTGAGGGATGGGGCGAGTTCACCCGACGGCTCCGCCGGGCCGTCCGTGGGCTGCGGGTACGCCGCAGCCCGTGGGGCGGGCTGTTCGCGTGTTTCGGCGGCGGACTGCTCGTGTCGGCAATGTGGCTAGCGATCGGCCCGGCGTGGTGGTCGCTGCCGCTGTCTTTCAGTCCCGTAACGAAGCCTTCTCCGCCCACGTCGTCCGACCCGGCGCCATCCTCCACGCCCCCTCCAGGAGCAACCGATGCCTCTTCACGTCGATCTGTCGGCGCATGAGATCAGCGTGCCCGTCGTCGTCCGCAATGCGTCACCGGCCCGCCTCTACGAGGATGCAGTCATCCGCGAGCATGCTGCGATCGTGTCCAGCGGCGCGATCGCGATCCGCTCGGGCGACAAGACGGGCCGTAGCCCCAAGGACAAGCATGTCGTGCGGGCACCCGAATCGGCGGCGGATGTCTGGTGGGGGCCGGTCAACCATCCCATCGACGACCATACGTTCCTGCTCAACCGTCAGCGGGCGATCGACTATCTCAACACACGGGACCAGATCTACGTCTGCGACGGTTACGCCGGCTGGGATCCCGCCTGCCGGCTGAAGGTTCGCGTGCTGTGCAGCCGGGCCTACCACGCCCTCTACATGCACAACATGCTGATCCGGCCCACGCTCGACGAACTCGACCAATTCGGGACGCCCGACTACGTGATCTACAACGCCGGGCAGTTTCCGGCGAACCCGCTGACGACCCAGATGACCAGCCGCACGAGCATCGACCTGTCGCTCGAACGCCGCGAACAGGTGATCCTCGGCACGGAATACGCCGGCGAGATGAAGAAGGGCGTGTTCACGATCATGCACTGGATGCTTCCAGGGCGGGGCGTGCTCTCCATGCACTGTTCGGCCAACGAGGCACCGCAGAAGTTTCGGGGTGAGGGCGACGGGAACGACGTGTCGCTCTTCTTCGGGCTTTCGGGCACCGGCAAGACGACGCTCTCGGCCGACCCGGCTCGCCGGCTGATCGGTGACGACGAACATGGCTGGGGCGACGACGGTGTCTTCAACATCGAAGGGGGCTGCTACGCGAAGTGCATCCATCTCTCGGCGGCGAAGGAACCGGAAATCCATGGGGCGATCCGTTTCGGCACGGTGCTCGAGAACGTGGTCTATGACCAGACCACGCGGGCCGTGGATTTCGCATCGAGCGCCATCACGGAAAACACCCGCGCGGCCTACCCGATCGAATACATCGCCAACGCCAAGGTGCCCTGCGTGGCCGGGCATCCACGGAACGTCATCTTCCTCACCTGCGACGCCTCGGGCGTGCTGCCGCCGGTGAGCCGGCTGTCGCGGGAGCAGGCGATGTATCACTTCCTCTCCGGCTACACCGCCCGCGTGGCTGGCACGGAGATGGGCATCATGGAGCCGCAGGTGGCGTTCTCCGCCTGCTTCAGCGCCGCGTTTCTGGTGCGGCATCCCGCGGTCTACGCCCGGTTGCTGGCGGAAAAACTCGAGCGTCACGGCTCCCGAGCATGGCTCGTGAACACCGGTTGGACCGGCGGCGGCTATGGCCAGGGCCGGCGGATCGATCTGGCGGTGACGCGGCGGATCATCGACGGCATTCACTCGGGCGCTCTGGCCAAGGCGCCGGTTGCACGCGATCCGGTCTTCGGACTCGACGCGGTGACGCGGGTGCCGGGGGTCGGTGACGACGTGCTCGAGCCCTGGCTGGCCTGGAGTGACGAGGCCGCCTGGAACGCGGCGGCGCGTGGGCTGGCGGCGAAGTTTCGTGAAAATTTCTCGACCTATGCCGAGCAGGCCGGCCCCGACGTGCTGGCTGCAGGGCCAGCATGACCGGGGCGACCGGCGTGGGGCCGTCCTCGGCCGTTTTGACTTCTTGCGTCACCGGTCTCTAATCTGGACAGCCTGTTGATGACCATGAAGACCACCGCTCTTGGAGACCATTCGATGCTGACGAAGACACTCGTGACGCTGATTGTGATGATCGCCATGGGAGCCCTGTTCGCGACCACGGCCCAGGCCGACCAAGCGTCGCCCCTAACGGGCAAGGTCAAGAAGATCGACGGCACCGAGGTCGATCTGGCCACCTACAAGGGCAAGGTCGTGTTGGTCGTCAATGTCGCCAGCCGCTGCGGCTACACCGGTCAGTATGCCGGCCTGCAGAAACTCTACGACTCTTACAAAGACAAGGGACTCGTCGTGCTCGGTTTCCCGGCCAACGAGTTCGGCGCCCAGGAACCGGGCACCGACGCCGAGATCGCGACGTTCTGCTCGTCGAAGTACGGCGTGACGTTCGACATGTTCTCGAAGATCGTCGTCAAGGGGGCAGGCAAGGCGCCGCTCTACCAGACACTCACGGAGTCGGCCGATCCCAAGGGCGAGGTCGGCTGGAACTTCGAGAAGTTCCTGATCGGCCGCGACGGCAAGGTCGTGGGCCGCTACAAGTCGGGCGTGGCTCCCGACGACGCCACGCTCAAGGCGGCGATCGAGGCCGCGCTCGCCAAGGCGGGGTAAATCGCGGAAGCCCGAGGAGCATTAGGATTTTTCGACCTTCTGAGGAATGGGCTGTCGTAGGTCGTGGAAGGAGAAAAATCCGTAGCGACGAGACTTCTGCCGGCCCGGCGGCGCCGTGCCACACGGGGCATGGGCAGCCCTGAACCGTCGCGGGTAGCCGTGTCAGGCGGCGCGGGAGGAGCGGTCGGTTCGCGTGCCGCCTGGGGCGGCAGTGCCCGCGGCGTTGATCGTGCGGCGGACGACCGAGGTCGGTCGCCCCTGCGATTCGCGGTAGGTCCGCACCACATACTCGCCCACGATGGCGACCGCGGCGGTCTGCGCCGCGCCGACGAGCGACACCACCGCGATGAGCGCCGCCAGTGAGACGCCGGCGTGCTGGTTGCCCGTTGCGGCGCCGCTGAAGCTCGACCAGGTCACGATGCCCGTGGCCGCAAGGCCGATCGCCCCGAGGACGACGCTGCACAGCCATGTGAGCCGCACTGGCGCATCGGAGGAGATGACGAGCGCATCGGCAGCTAGCACGATCAGCTTGCGGGCGGAGTATTTCGTCTCGCCAGCCGCCCGGGCGTGCCGGTCATACCAGACCGGTTCGTGGCGGAAACCCGCCCATGGCACGAGGCTGCGAAGGTAGCGTCGCTTCTCCGGCAGACTGCAGACGGCGTCGACCACGGCCCGGTCGATGAGCTTGAAGTCGCCGGTGTCCACCGGGATCGGGTGGGGCACGAGGCTGGCGAAGAGCCTGTGGAACAGGCTGGCTGTCACGAGTTTGAACGGCGTTTCGCCCTCGCGTGAGCGGCGTCGGCCATAGGCCACGTCGACACCGCTGCGCCAGGCGCGAACCATCTCCGGGATCACCTCGGGCGGATCCTGCAGGTCGGCATCGATGATCACCACCGCAGCGCCCCGCGCCTGGGCGAGACCCGCCGACATCGCCGCCTGCTGGCCGAAATTGCGGGAGAGCTCCACGACCACGGCCCGGCTGTCCCGGGCGGCGATCGCCTCGAGCCGCTCGAGCGTGGCATCGCGGCTGCCGTCGTCGACGTAGACGATCTCGAGGTCCATGCCCGTTTCCGCCGCCGAGGCGACGAGCCGTTCGTGGGTGGTCGTCACGACGGCTTCCTCGTTGTGACATGGCACCACAATCGACAGGAGCCCGCCGGGAGCACGGTTGGTGGGCCGCCGTCCCGGCCGCTCGCACGGCAGGATCGAGGGATGGGTGTCGATGTCGGCGTTCATCGGGTGGTGGTCTCCAAGGTGCTCTCGAGCGAGGCGGTCGGGCCGGCAACGCGCGTGGAGTTCTGCGTGTGGGTGCCGACGATCAGGAAGTCGTGATCGCGGAAAAGCGGACGACTGCGGCCGATCACCCCCACGCCCTGGGGCAGGCTGGCCGACAGCGAGGCAAAATCGTCTTCGCGAACGAGCACGACGGCGTCGGGGCCCGAGGCGAGAAAGCGGATGCACTCGTCGCGCTGGGGCTCCTGCCAAGCGGTGACGTGGCCGTTGGCGTAGTAGACGACGTTGGGTGTGATCTGCGTGAACGTGCCCAGGCGGGCGTGGCCGCCGGCATGGCGATGGGCCTCCTGCACGAGCCCCGGCAGCGCATTGGCGCCGGCGATGCGCGCCGCGGCCGGGCCCACGGCCAGTCCCGTGTAGACGAGGCCCGTCACGGTGAGCGCCGCGATGGCCCGCAGCGGCTCGCGCCGCCAGTGCCAGAGACAGGCGGCGCCGACGACCGGCACGAGGCCGACGACGGCGGCCGGCGCGGCATCGGTGAGGCCAAAGCGTTCGGCCACGAGTACGGCGGCGGCGGTGATCACGCCACCGAGTGCCAGCGAGAGAGTGCCCGCGGCCATCCAGGCGGGGTGGGCCCAGATGCCGCGTTGGGCGGCGGCCACGCCGGCGGCCGCGACCAGCAGGGCCGCCCCTGGGTACGCCGGCAGCACGTAGTTGGGCAGTTTCGTCGCGGAGGCCGAGAAGCCGCCCACCCAGACGGCGATCCATACGAGCGCGAGGCCAAGCGCGTGCCTGCAGACGGGCTGATCGGACCGTTGCCACACACGCCACGCCGTCACGACGATCGCCAGCGGCAGGAAGCACGACCACGGGAAGAAGCCGACGAGCATCGCCAGCGGGTGGAGCAGCACGCTGCCCCCATGCCGCTCCATCGGAGCGACGAACCGGCCCACGTTGTGGATGAAGAAGAAGCCATTGAGCCATTCGCCGTTGGTGCGGAGCGACACCGCCGTGTACCACGGCGCGGCCACGGCCAGCATCGCCGCGGTGAGGGTGATCAGACGGGATGTCCGGATCGTGTCCCAGACTGCCGGCAACGCCGCCGCGAGCCATGCTTTCGCAGGGTGGGGAGCGGTGTCCGTGGCCGCGACCCGTCGCTGCGCGGCCAGCCACCAGGACCACGGCAGCACGACGGCCAGCGGTCCGACGAAGCCGATCGGGCCCTTGCAGACGACGGCGAGGCCAAGCAGCCCGCCGATCACAGCCGCGCGACGCAACGAGAGCCGCCCCTGGCAGCCCGCCGCATCGGGGCCGGCCAACAAGGCCTCAGCGAAGAGCACCGTCGCCCAGGTCGTGAGACAGGTCAGGATCGCATCGGGCGTGGCGGCATGCGCCTCGATGCCCACCAGCAGGCAGCCGACGTAGGCCAGCGCCGCGACGATGCCCGTGGTGCCGTTGAACCAGCGTGTGCCCGCCCGCAGGAGCGCCAGCGCCGTGAGCAGCGTCGCGACCGCGGCCGGGAGGCGGGCCGCGATCTCCGACGTTCCGAAGAGCGTGTAGGCGACGGCCATTGCCCAGTGCATCAGCACCGGCTTGTCGACGGCCAGTTCGTCGTTGAACATCGGCACGATCCAGTCGCCCGTGTCGACCATGGTGCGGGCGATGGCTGCGAATCGCGGCTCGTCTTCGTCCCAGAATGGCGTGGCTGCGATCCCGGCCGCGAGGCTGGCGATCGAGGCGACCAGAACGATGATGAGTGGGCGGCGGTCCTGCATGGATGGCTCCGGGAAAACGGTCTCGAATGGAAGGGGCAGGGCGGGGAAGGACTCAGTCGGCGAATGCGAGCGGCGGGGCACGCTCCGGCTGTGTGTCGCGGTCCGGAAGGCGACCGAGCAGCAGGAAGTCATGCTCGGCGAGTGTCGGCACACGCGACAGCACGCCGCAGCCGGGTGGCAGGGACGCCGAAACGAGTGCTTCCTGGCGGCTGTCGATCACGACACGGGCCCGCGGATGCCGCCGGAGGTGGGCGGCGACGTCGTCGACGGTGTCGAGTTTCTCGATCCGGGCGCCGGTGTAGAAGACGAGACTTGGCGGGACATTCCAAAGGCATGCCCACTGGCAGTTGCCCGCAGGCTCGTCGAGCCGGGCAACGAGCGCCCGCGGCCCCTGCACGCGGCTGAACGATTCGGCGGCGAGAGAGGCCATCAGCGTGACGAGCAGGCAGGCGCCCAGCGCGGTGGCGGCCAGGGCGCGGTGCCGGTGGCCGGTCGACTGGCTTCGCCAGGCCACCGCTGCCGCGGCCAGCGGTATCAGGCCGAGCACGCCCAGCCACTCACAGCCGGGAGCGAGCCGATTGGCTGCGACGGGCAGGCCGACGACGATCGCCAGCCCGGTCGCCGCGAGGATCGACCAGGCCACCCGCATCACCAGGTCAATCGCCTGCCCGGGCCCGGAGAGCCTCGGCAGAAGCCGCTGCCATGAGACGTCGGCGCGGCCGTTGGCCCAGTCGGCGAGAAACAGTCCGGTGGCGATCGCCAGAGCGGGGTAGGCCGGCCAGATGTAGCCGGGCAGTTTCGTGCCCGCGCAGGAGAAACTGCCGATCCAGACGAGCGTCCAGCAGGCGAGGAGCTGAAGCGGTTCGCGGCGATCGTCGGCGTCGGTTTCCGGCGACCGCAGAATGCAGGCGGCGTGCGCGAGCATGGCGGCCAGCACGATCGACCAGGGAAACAGTCCGACCGCCACGACGGCCGGGTAATAAAGAATCGAACCGGAGTGGCCTTCCATCGCCGACGCGAAGCGGCCGATGTTGTGGACGAACAGGAAACCACGGAGCCATTCGCCGTCGGTGCGGAGGGTCACCCAGAGGTACCAGGGCGCGGCCACCGCCGTAGCGGCCAGCACGATCGTGAGTGGCCGAATGCCGCCGAGCGCCGCCGTCCAGCCGACCTGTGGGCATGATCGCCGCCGCCACGCGGCGAACCCCAGGAAGGCCAGCAGGGGCAGGATCAGGCCGACCGGTCCCTTGGCGAGCGTGGCGGTGCCGCAGGCCGCCCCGATGCCGACGGCGGACCAAAACGAGACCGAGGGCACGCCCTCGACGGTGCCGGCCCGGATGCCGGCACCACGAACGAACAGAAAGAAGGCCAGTGTCGTGAAGAACAGAAGCGGTGCATCGGGGGTGGCGGCGCGGCCGCCCACGGCGGTCCACACGCAGGTTGCCATGGCCAGGCCGCCGAGCAGGCCTGTGGCAGGCCCCAGAAGCGTGCAGCCGATTTGCCAGGTGAGCAGGCATGTGCCGATGGTGAGGAGAGCCGAGCCGATTCGGGCCCCGGTCTCGTTGCGGCCACACACGGTGAGTCCGGCGATCTGAACCCAGTTCACCAGCGGCGGCTTTTCGACCCGCAGCCGGCCGTTGAATGTCGGCACGACCCAGTTCTGTGCGTCGAGCATGGCCACCGAACAGGCGGCATTCTTGGGCTCGTCGTCGTCCCAGAGCGCCGGACCGCCCAGCCGCACCAGTAGCACGACCGCTGCCGTGGCAGCGACGAACCAGCCATGAAAACGTGTCGCTGGCACGGGTGGAGGGCCTCGGATGGAGGAGTGGTGAAAACGGGTCGGGAGAGTAGGGGGGGCAGTCGCGCGGGTCAAGCCGTCCGGCCCCGCGTTTTCCGGCGGTTTGGGGCCGGTTGACCGTTCCCACCGGACGGGTATGTTCAAGCGTTCCCACCGGTGAAAACCCCGGGGGTCAGCTGGGAGAAACCCCCTTGGCAGACGACATTGATTCCCCCGACGGCGATGCTGGTGGTTCCGCGGGCGGGGTGCCGCCCCAGGAGGGCGGCGCAGCGGGCCATGCCGGCGATCACCGGGATCAGGCCGGCGTGCTCCGGGACAATGCCGGCGGGCGGCTGGTCGAACAGCCGATCGAGCAGGAGCTCAAGGACAGCTACCTGACCTACGCGATGAGCGTGATCGTGTCGCGGGCCCTGCCCGACGTCCGCGACGGTCTCAAGCCTTCCCAGCGGCGGATTCTGGTCGCCATGAACGACCTCAACCTCTCGCCGGGTGCGTCCCGCGTGAAGTGCGCCAAGATCTCCGGCGACACCAGCGGCAACTACCACCCGCACGGCGAGAGCGTGATCTACCCCACGCTTGTCCGCATGGCCCAAGAATGGAACATGCGTCACGTGCTCGTCGACAAGCAGGGCAACTTCGGCTCGATCGCCGGTCTGCCCGCCGCCGCCATGCGATACACGGAGGCCAGGCTCTCGCCGATCGCCGCGATGATGCTCGACGACCTCGAGCTCGACACGGTCGACTTCGTGCCCACCTACGACGAGCGCAACACCGAGCCGGTGGTGCTGCCCAGCCGCTTTCCGAACCTCGTGGTCAATGGCGCCGGCGGCATCGCCGTGGGCATGGCGACGAGCATCCCGCCGCACAACCTTGGCGAGGTCTGCCGGGCGCTCGTGAAGCTGATCGACGCCCCGGGCACGTCGATGGCTGAGATCCTGCAGATCTGCCCAGGACCCGACTTTCCCACGGGCGGCATCGTGATGGGCCGAGAGTCGCTGGTCCGCGGGTATCTCACCGGCCGCAGCACGATCACGCTCCGCGCTCGGGCACACGTCGAGGAGTTCGGCAAGAACCGCAGCCGCATCGTCGTCACCGAGATTCCCTACCAGCAGACCCGCGACGCCATCGAGGAGAAGATCGCGGAGCTGGTCAACGAGGACCGCATCAAGGGCATCTCGGCGATCCGCAACGAAAGCGATCTCAAGGAGCCGGTGCGGCTGATCCTGGAGCTCAAGCGGGACGCCGATCCCGACGTCGTGCTCAACCAGCTCTATCAGTTCTCGCCGCTGCAGACGTCGTTTTCGTTGATTTTCCTGGCGCTGGTCGACGGCAACCCGCGGATCCTGTCGTTCAAGAACATGCTGGAGGAGTTTCTCCGTCACCGCACCGCGGTGCTCCGCCGCCGCACGCAGCACCTGCTTGCCAGGGCCCGCAGCCGCAAGCACACGGTCGAAGGCCTGCTCGTGGCGTTGGCGAACATCGACGAGGTGATCCGCATCATCCGCAGTTCCAAGTCGCAGGCCGAGGCGAAGGAGCGGCTCGTGCAGATCCAGACGCCGGCGGCGCTGCTGGAGCGGGCCCTCGGTGCCGAAGGCTTCGCCGTCATGCAGGAGGAGCGGGGCGCGGCGGAGACCTACGGCCTCTCGCCGGTGCAGGCCGACGCCATCCTCAGGCTCACGCTCGGCCAGCTGGTGAATCTCGAGCAGGAGAAGCTCGGCGGCGAGCATCGCGACCTCTTGGAAAAGATCGGCGAGTTCCGCCGGATTCTCTCCAGCGAGGCCAACATCAAGGCGCTGATTCGCGACGATCTGTTGGAACTCGAACACAAGCATGCGGACGACCGCCGCACGGAGATCAGTGGCGAGGCCGGCGACATCCGCGACATGGCCGAGTTGATCACCGAGGCCACGATGGTGGTGACGATCAGCCGGGCCGGCTACGTGAAGCGGACGGCCGCCGACATCTACCGGGCGCAGCGGCGCGGCGGCAAGGGGCTGACCGGCGCGCGGAGCGACGAGGAGGATCCGATCGAGCACCTCTTCGTGGCCAGCACCCATGACTGGCTGCTCGTCTTCACCACGCTCGGCAAGGTCTTCTCGATGCGGGTCTTCGAACTGCCCGAGCTTGCCCGCGACGCGAAGGGGCGGGCGCTGGTCAACCTGCTGGAATTCGAAGCGGGCGAAAAGGTGGCCGACTGCCGGGCCGTGTCGGGCTTCGAAGACCCCAACCAATACCTCATGCTCGCGACCCGCAGCGGCGTGGTGAAGAAGACGGCGCTCGAGGAGTATCGCCGTCGTCGCACCAAGGGCCTCATCGCCGTCAAGCTCCGCGAAGGGGATGAACTGGTCGATGCCGTGATCACCAAGCCCGGCGACGAACTGGTGCTCGCCACGGCCAAGGGGATGGCGATCCGCTTTCCGGAGTCGGACGCCCGCCCGATGGGCCGCGACACGAGCGGAGTCCGTGGCATCAAGCTGGGGACCGGTGACCGGCTCGTGGGCATGGTGGTGGCCGATCCCGATGCCACGCTGCTCACGGTCTGCGAGCAGGGATACGGAAAGCGGACGCCGTTCGGAGCCGGTACGCCGATCGCCGGGCCGGCGCCGGGCGAGGAGGGAGAGGCTCCCGAGGCGGAGCCCGTGGATGCCGCGGCGGAAGAGGTGGACGGGGACGGCGAATCGAGCGGCATGCGCTATCGAACGCAGCACCGCGGCGGCAAGGGCATCCGCGACATCAAGACGACTGCCCGGAACGGCCAGGTCGTGGCGGTCGTCTCGGTCAAGGATGAGGACCAGGTGCTGATGATGACCGCGCGGGGCAAGATCCAGCGGGTCAATGTCCGCGAGATCAAGGCGATCGGCCGGAACACGCAGGGTGTGCGGATCATGCGGCTCGACGAGGGCGACTCGCTGGCCGCCGTCGTGCCGGTGCCGCCTGGCGAGGCTGAAGAGACGGCCGAGCCGGTCGTCGGCGAGCCGCCTGTGGCCTGAACGTCCTCGTGGGCGGCATGCTGGCGACGGTTCGGGGCTGCCCATGCCCCGTCGCCGGACGTTCGCTTCGGGCATCCTGCCCTTCGCTCACTCGATGGCGGCCGCGCTCTCGGCATCCTGCCTTCGCTTGCCGCCAACGCCGGCTCTCGGGACATGGGCAGCCCCTCACGGATTACGCTCCAGGCCAGGAGGGCCGGGTCAGCACCAGCCGCCGCAGGTCGGCCAAGCGAAAATGGCAGGATGCCATGTTTCGCGTGTATCCAGTCCACGGGCAGCCCCTCACGGATGTCTCTGAGTCTCATAAAAGCCCGGAGCGTAAGCGATGGGATTGTGTTCACGCTGGGTTGGGCATTCCGGCAGCTTTTTCCCGGGAAAAGCAGCTCTTTTTCTCGAAGGTAGAGTAGATTCGTATCGAACTTAGCCTTCAGTCTTGTCTTCTTTCTCAGGAACGCCTGGCATGCGGCTCGCAGTCGTCGGCACTGGTTACGTCGGACTCGTCACGGGCACCTGTTTCGCCGATAGCGGCAACACGGTCACGTGCCTCGACATCGATTCGGACAAGATCGCACGGCTCAACCGCGGCGAGATCCCCATCTACGAGCCAGGTCTGGAGGAACTGGTGGTCCGCAACGCGAAAGCGGGCCGGCTGTTGTTCACGACCGACACCGCTGCGGCGATCCGCACCGCGGAGATCATCTACCTGGCAGTGGGCACGCCGCCATCCGCCGACGGCTCCGCCGACCTTTCAAGCCTGTGGAAGGTGGTCGATGCGATCGCGCCGCACCTCGACCCGGAGGCCGTCGTGGTGACCAAGAGCACCGTGCCCGTGGGCACCTGCGCCGGAATCGAGGCGCGGCTCACGGAACGCACCGGCCGGGAATGCCGGGTGGCGAGCAATCCGGAGTTTTTGAAGGAAGGTGCCGCCATCGAGGATTTCCACAAGCCCGACCGCGTGGTCGTGGGCGTCCGCTCGGCCGCGGTGGCGGAGATTTTGCGGAGGCTCTACAAGCCGTTCCTCCGAACCGAACATCCCTTTCTCGTGATGTCGCCGGAAAGTTCCGAGATGACGAAATACGTCGCCAACTCCCTGCTGGCCACGAAGATCAGCTTCATCAACGAGGTGGCCAACCTCTGCGAGCGGATGGAGGCCGACATCGACGACGTGCGACGCGGGATCGGGCACGACAAGCGGATCGGCTTCGCGTTTCTCTTCCCGGGCGTGGGCTACGGCGGCAGTTGCTTTCCCAAGGACGTGCAGGCGCTCGCCGCGATGGCCCGCGACAAGGGCGTCGCGCACCGGATCCTCACGGCCGTGCACGAGACGAATCTCGCGCAGAAGCAGGTGCTCGGCGAGAAGATCGTCGCCCACTACGGTGGGCGGCTCGCCGGCCGGCGGGTTGCCGTGTGGGGGCTGGCCTTCAAGCCGCGAACCGACGATATCCGCGACGCTCCCGCGCTCGACCTGCTCGATCAACTGCTTGCCGGCGGTGCCAAGGTCACCGTCTACGACCCGGAGGCGATGGAGAACGTGAGGGCCGTCCATGGCGACCGCCTCACCTACGCCGCGGGCGCCATGGAGGCGATTGACGGTGCCGAATGCCTGGCCATCGTCACCGAGTGGGGTGATTTTCGCCATCCTGACTTCGACGAGATGATCCGTCGCATGCGGTCGCCGACGATCTTCGACGGACGGAATCTCTATTCGCCTGCTGAGATGCGGTCGCGGGGTTTCGTCTATCACTCGATCGGCAGACCGGCCGCGGTGTGAGGGGCGTTTGACCGGGGAATTGCCGGCGACTACAGTCCTCAGGTCCAAAGGGGCCTGTTCGCTCACCGCATTCCCGTGGAGCTTGTCCGAATCGTGAAACGTTCATTCGCTTCTCTCGTTGCCCTGGCCTCGCTTATCCTTCCTCTCGCAGGTTGTGCCACAGCTGCGACCAACCCGGAGGCCGGCCCCACGGGCTGGACGAACCTGTTCTTCGGG
>CAZOMJ010000143.1:0-8307 GCA_964581055.1 uncultured Candidatus Kuenenia sp. | reverse complement strand
ATGTGATATCGGACACCGGGGAGGTCACGGACGCGGCCGCCGCGGATGAGCACGATCGAGTGCTCCTGCAGGTTGTGGCCCTCGCAGGGGATGTAGACCGTGACTTCCTTCTGGTTCGAGAGCCGGACGCGGGCGATTTTCCGGAGAGCTGAGTTCGGCTTCTTCGGCGTCATCGTCCGGACCTGGAGGCAGACGCCGCGCTTCTGCGGGCAGCGGTCGAGCACCGGGGACTTGGAAAACTTGCGCTTCGGGCGCCTGCGGCTGCGGACGAGTTGGCTGATCGTGGGCATAGGCTGATGTGCAGTCACATGAGGGTGCGGAACGCGAGCCCCAAAGAATAACGGAGAATCGGCCGTCTCGGAAGCGGGGCTGGAGAAATCCGTTGTTTTTCCGGCTTAGCCGTCCGCTTGGTGGGAAATACGGTGAAAAATCTCGCCCCGGCCACCGGCCAGAAGGTCTCCGTGCCAGTGCTGCCAGACTCCGCCGAAGGCGTCGGCCGGTCGACCGACGGCGGCTCGGAATCCGGCCCGGGCGAGCCGGCCCGCCAGCATCGGCAGGATGGTGGGCGACCAGGCCGCCCCACGAGAAAAGGTCGGCGGCACGTCCGGCACGGCCGACAGGGCGATGAGCGAGCCCCGCCGCATGCCCATGCCCGGCCGCCGGCCCACCCGACCGGCCACGAGCACCGTGCCTGCCCGCATTTCAAAGGCGGCCCCCTCACCGCAGGATCCGCCGATGCCGAGCAGTCCCCGCCGCATGCGGGCGCCTGCCAGACAGCCGACATTGCCGTTGATCACAACGAGCCCGCCGCGGACGCCGACATCGTCGCCCGGGAGCGCTGCGGCGGCGTTGTGTCCCGCGTCGCCCTCGACAAGCACCTCGCCTCCCGTCATCCCCGTGGCCAGCCAGTCGCCGGCGTCGCCTGTGACCGTCAGCATGCCGCCGGACATCGCCTCGCCGGCGTGTCGGCCGACATGGCCTCGCACCAGGATCCCGCCCGATGTCATGGCGGCACCAAGACGATGCACGCGGGAAAAGTCGCCAACGCACTCGATGTGACCGTCGGCAGGGTCGCCCTCGACCGCGAACAGATCGCCGAGCGGGCAGGGCCGGCCGTCGGCCTCCACCGGCAGCCGCTCGATCGATGCGAGGGAAAGATCCGCGACCCGATGTGGCAGGACTCCCCCGAATTCGATCGAGAGGGGGCCGTCGGCAGCCGTGGTGGAGGGCGAGAGCACGAGTGGCATCAGGGGACCGCACACGAAAAGAGCAGGGGCCACGGAAGGCGATTCCTCCCGTGGCCCCCAGCATACTTGACGTCGGCGGAGTCGCCTCTGCTTCGTACCCCTACTTCGTGAGCACCGGCACCTTCCGCGACGTGCTCGACGGCGACTTCGTCAGTTCGACGGTGAGCACGCCCTTGTCGTAGCGGGCCGTCACCTTGGCGGGATCGACCGCCTCCGGCAGCGGGATGGCGCGGCTGAAGCTGCCGTAGTGGCTCTCCCGGTGCGTCCAACCGTCGGTCGTCTTCTCCGTCGCCGACTTCTTTTCACCCGAGATTACCAGCCGGTCCTCCGAGACGCTGACATCGACATCCTTCGGGTCGATGCCGGGCAGTTCGGCCCGCACGTGGATCTCCTCCCCGCTCTCCGACAGGTCGATCGCGGGGATCCACTGTCCGGGCTCACCCGTCTCGAACCACGACGACCCCATCAGCGGACGGCTGAAGAAGCCCTCGAAGAGACGGTTCATCTCGTTGCGAAAATCGGCCATCGTCGCCAGGTTGCCAGGCTCCATGCCGCTCGACCGCTTCGTGCGAAAAGGTATCAGACTCATGGATCATCCCCTTTTCTAGTCACGTGAAAAACAAACAGGTCACCATCGTCACCACGCCGTCATCGCGTCGTCGCCATCAGGCTCTCGCCGTGAAGACTGTCAGGCGGGCCGCACCTCGATCTTCCGCGGACGCACCGCCGCCAGCCGTGGCACGTGAATTGTCAGAACGCCCTTGCGATATTCGGCCGAGATCTGCGAGGCGTCGAAGCCCTCGCCCAGCCGGAACGAGCGACGGTAGTCGCCGATCCCGTATTCCTGCACGAGTTGCCGGCCCGGAAGGGAACGCTGCGGCACCTTCGCATGCACCGACAGCACGCCATCCTCGAAGGAGACGTGCATGCTCTCCGCCGATGCGCCCGGCATGTCGGTGACCAGCATCACCTCGACGCCGCAGTCGCAGACATCGACATTGGGCTGGTAGGTGAGGCCGGGGGCTGCCGCGGCCTGCTCCTGCCGGGAGGGCTGTTCCGGTCGCGTCTGCGGGGCGGTTGTCTGGTTTGCCGTCGGGTTTGCCGTCTGGGTGGGAGTGACCATGGGAATGCTCCTGACGAAAGTTGGGTGGAAAAAGTTGGGTAGAAACGGGGGCTGAGATTCAGTCACCGGATGAGCGTGCCGCCGTGGCCTGTACCGGGCACAGGCCACGGCGCGGGATTCAACTGGCCCGAACTGTCACCCGGTGCGGACCGTTACCTTGTGAGGCTGACTCTCGGGGGCCTTCGGGCAGGTAATGGTGAGCACGCCGTCGACGAGACTGGCCTCGACGCGGCTGCCATCCACGGCGATAGGCAGCGTGATCCGCCGTTCGAAGCTGCCGGTGCCCCGTTCCCGGCGATGCCACGTGACGCCCTTTTGCCGCTCGCCGTTGCCCGGTTGGTCTTTGGTGGCCGCCCCGGCGGTCGCCGGCTCTGCAGGCAACTGGGGCTCCGGCCTCGCACCCTTCAACACGAGTTCCTCGCCGCTCACCGAGATGTCGACATCTCCCGCATCGAGGCCGGGAAGTTCGGCTTCGATGGTGATGCAGTCATCGCTCTCGCTGATGTTGACGGCCGGAAACACGTCGGAGCCGGGCCGAACGCTCCAGCCGTGCAGCGGGGGCGCCGCCGTGAGCGAGGTCCAGAGCCGATCCAATTCGTCGCGGAGTTCATCCAGCGGGTATGCAAAACCCGCTCCAGCAAGGGGTCGATACATGGGCATGACATGCTCCTCATGAAGGGAAGGGCCAAGAACCCCAGAACGTCTCCAGACCGTCTGAGGCACGGAAACCAGTGGCACGATTATTCGCCCGCCATCCCTGGAACGATGCAGCCCCGCTTCGACGCCTGCTGTGGCGCGGCCGCGGAACCTCTGAATCATTCGCAGTGAACGCGGATAAAAACAAATCGCTGACACGCGGACAGGAAATGAAATGCAAAGAGCGTGCCGAACCCGAAAGTGGATCTGGACACATGGCCGTGACGCAGTGAATGCCGCGAAAAAAGCCGGTCCACAATCCCGTGCCGCCGCGGCGACAGCTCGGCGTGGCAGAGCGGCGGGCCTGTGCGGCCTGTAGCGGGTGTCAGCGTGGCAGGTCGGTGAAACCGCCGGTGCGAGGCGTTGCCGCCGGTTGTGGGCCAGCACTGATTTCCTATACTGCGGCGACCTCGGATGTGAATGGAGTCGCCATGCGTTTCACTCTGCTCGATCGTGTCACTGCCATTGAGCCCGGCAAGAGCATCACTGCCATCAAGACGCTGTCGCTGTCCGAGGAATATCTGGCCGACCATTTCCCCTGCTTTCCGGTGATGCCTGGCGTGCTGATGCTGGAGTCGATGACGCAGGCGGCTGCCTGGGCCATCCGGCTGGGCGAGGATTTTGCCCACAGCATCGTGGTGCTGCGGGAGGCCAGGAACGTGAAATACGGTGATTTTGTGGAGCCCGGCAAGGTGCTCACCGTCACGGCAGAGATCCAGTCGCACGATGGTCCGCTCGTCAAGGTCAAGGCGAGTGGATCGGTGGGAGGCCGCACCAGCCTCACCGCGAGGCTGGTCCTGGAGCGCTACAACATGGCCGACAGGATTCCGTATGGCGACGCGGTCGATGCCCGCGTGCGGGCCGAGATGCGGAAGCTCTGGTCGATTCTCCACCCGTCGTCCCGGGCGTTGGACGGCGGACGGCGGGTCGCCTACGGAGGCCCGCTCGGGATCCACGCCGGTGGAACCGCGAGTGGAACCGCGAGTGGAACTGGTGATTCCGGCCTCGTCGCTACTCCGGCCGTAGCCGGGCAGTGAGCGGCGGCTGGGCTGGTCGGTGGCGTTTTCGACGGCCTTTCGCGGCCGAATCCCAGGCGGTTCCCGGACGATTTTTGGCCCTAGAATCCAAAAAAATAGGATTCGGGTTCCCATGTCGGCGGGCCGACACTAAAACCTGATGTTATCGGACAGGTTTTCCTCCCCCGTTTGCAAGGTGCCACGTCGATGCCGTCGCGCGATGAAATTTTTGAAAAGGTCAGGTCCGCACTCGTAGATGCACTGGGCGTCGACGAGGAGGATGTCTCCCCGAATGCGACCATGGTGGGCGATCTCGGCGCCGAGTCGATCGACTTCCTCGACATCGTGTTTCGCCTCGAGAAGGCGTTTGGCATCAAGATCTCCCGCGGGGAACTCTTTCCCGAGGACGTCCTCTCCAGCTCCGAGTATGTCGTCGACGGCAAGGTGAATGCCAAGGGCATCGCGACGCTCCGGTCGCGGATGCCGTTCGCCGACCTCGCCAAGTTCGAGCAGAATCCCAGCGTGCAAAACTTCGCGAACACCCTCACCGTCGAGGACATGGTTCGCTACGTGCAGAGCAAGCTGGCTGCCTGAATTTCCCCGTTGTCACGACCCCGGAAACACGGCCTAGCTGCCGCCATTCCCTCTTATGCGCTGGTTTTGGATCGATAGGTTCGACGAGTTCGTGCGGGGCCGCCACGCCACTGCAGTGAAGAATGTGTCTCTTGCAGAAGAGCACATGCACGACCACTTTCCCGGGGCGGCGCTGATGCCGAACTCGCTGATCGTAGAGGGTATGGCGCAGACCGCCGGACTGCTCGTGGCTGATGCGATCGAATACAACCGTCGCGTGGTGCTGGCGAAGGTCGCCCAGGCTGAGTTTCAGTTCGACGCAGTGCCTGGTGATTCGATCCGTTTTCGTGCCGAGATCCTCGACCTCAAGCCCACCGGGTCGCTGACGAAGGTGACCAGCACGGTGGGCGACAAGGTGCAGGGGCAGGCGGAACTATTCTTCGCCCACCTCGAGCCGGGCGAAGGGGTGCCAAAACTGTTCGAGCCCCACGAACTGCTGCGGTGGCTCGACCAGATGCACATTTACGACGTCGGCCGCGATGAGGCGGGCAACCCGCTCGTGCGGCCCGAATGGTGATCCCGACAGACTCCAGTGGCGAGCGGAGGACGGCGATGGTGGCCGGCAGGCGCAGAGTGGTGATCACGGGAATTGGCTGCGTCACGCCGCTGGGCTTGGGCGTGGAGCCGCTCTGGAAAAACCTGATGGCGGGCGCGTCGGGTGTGGGCATGACGACGGTGTTCGACGCCTCGCGATTTCCGACCAAGATTTCCGCCGAGGTTCGCAACTGGGACATCAGCGACGAGGGCCAGGATGCCGCTCGCTGGAGATTCTGCGGGCGTCACACGAAATTCGCGGCGGGCGCGGCGCTGCAGGCGATGAAGGATGCCGGACTGCCGCACGGTCTCCCAGCCGATCCGACGCGACTGGGCGTCTATCTGGGCAGCGGCGAGGGGCAGCAGGATTTCGACTCCTTCACACGCATGATGAACGCGGCGATCACGGGCGACGTGCTCGACGTGGCGAAGTTCACGAAGGAGGGGCTGGAGACGCTCCATCCGCTCGCGGAAGTGGAGCAGGAGCCAAACATGCCCGCCGGCCACTTGGCCGGACTCTTCGACGCCCAGGGGCCCAACCTCAACTGCCTCACGGCGTGCGCAGCCTCGAGCCAGGCGATCGGCGAGGCCACCGAGATCGTCCGCCGTGGCGAGGCCGACGTGATGCTCTCCGGCGGCACGCACAGCATGATCCACCCCTTCGGTGTCACCGGGTTCAATCTGCTCACCGCCCTTTCCACCCGCAACGACGAACCCACCCGGGCGAGTCGCCCGTTCGACAACGAGCGCGACGGCTTCGTGCTCGGCGAGGGTGCGGCCATGGTGGTCCTGGAGGAACTGGAGCACGCGAAACGACGTGGCGCCCACATCCACGGTGAACTGATCGGCTACGGTTCGACGGCCGACGCCTACCGGATCACCGATACGCATCCGGAGGGTCGGGGGGCATCGTCGTGCATCCGCCTGGCGCTCGCCGACGCGGGTTTGGGCCTCCACGACATCCACTACATCAACGCCCACGGCACGAGCACGAGCGTGAACGACCGGGTTGAGACGCTCGCCATCAAGACCGTGTTCGGCGACCATGCCTACAAGATTCCGGTCTCCAGCACGAAGAGCATGATGGGCCACTTGATCGCGGCCGCGGGCGCCACGGAATTGATCGTCTGCCTCCTGGCGATCCGCGACGGCATGCTGCCGCCGACGATCAACTACGAGAATCCGGATCCCGATTGCGACCTCGACTACGTGCCGAACAAGGCCCGCGTGGCCAGGTGTGATCGGGCCCTGTCCAACAGCTTCGGCTTCGGCGGGCAGAACATCTCGCTGATCGTCGGCCGGTATAACGGCTGAAAAGAGTAGCTCCCGCCGTGCGATCGCGGGGGCGAGTTTTTAACGTGCCCATGCTTCATCGTGGGGGCGAGTTTTTAACTTGCCCATGCTTTGCCAACTCACGGCAAGTTAAAAACTTGCCACCACGCGCGGGCCGCCTTTCGGTAACGCCTCCCATCTTGCCTGTCTTCTCGCCCGCAGGCTTTTCTCAATTGATGCGGCCGTTACGACCGATACCGATGGTGATCGCGGTGGAGTCCGGCAGCGGTGTGCCGCCGGCCCTCCCCGCCCCTCGGGAACCCTCGCCCATGAAACGCTCTGCCAGTTTCGCCTTGTTGATCGCCGTGTTCGGCATGTCGAGCGGCTGTTCGATCATCGACCGCCTTTTTCTCGCGAACTTCGACGGTCCCTACGCCCATCAGGCCCGGCATCAAGGCGGCGGCGCCTGCCAGGATGGGGCGTGTCAGGACGGTGCCTGCGAAAACGGCGCCTGTCAGGATGGGGCATGCCACGGTGGCGTCTGCCCGACGGGCGGTTGTAAGGGAGGCGCGTGCCAGGATGGGGAATGCGAAAGCGGAGCCTGCCACAAGCGGCACGTCGGCCGCTACGGCGGCCTGGCCAAGCATCACCTGAGCCCCGAGGAGGAGGCCGCGCTCGAGGCTTCCGACTACGGCGCGACCGGCCCCGCAGGCCCGCCCACCGGTGCCGTCGCCTATCCCTACTACACGACCCGCGGACCTCGCGATTTCCTCGCCAAATGCCCGCCGTCGATCGGCCCGTGATCAGGGCTCGATTTCTCCGCGCGAAGGTTTGCCGATAGGCTTTTGGGCCTGATCGGCTTCCTTCGTTTTCCGACCTCTCTGGAGTTCGCCGCATGGTCGCGTCCCACGATTCATCCGACCGCACGAGCGGGCTCACCGCATCCGGCCGGCTGTCGACGACCGGATGGCTCGTCTGCGCCATCGCGGCGATCGGTTTTGCGTTTGACATCTACGAACTGCTGATGCTGCCGCTGGTGATCAAGCCGGCGCTCGCGGCGTTGGGAGGCGCGACGGCCGCGGGCGTGCCGCTGCTGGTGCCGGGATCACCCGAATACACGAAGTGGGCCCGGGCGCTGTTTTTCGTGCCCGCGATCGCCGGCGGCGTCTTCGGCCTGCTGGGCGGCTACCTCACCGACCTGCTGGGGCGGCGGCGGGTGCTCACGTTCAGCATCCTGCTCTACGCGTTTGCAGCGCTGGCGGCGGGCTTTGCCACGTCGCTGCCGCAGCTGCTCTTCTTCCGCTGCCTCGTGTTCATCGGCGTGTGCGTGGAGTTCGTCGCCGCGGTGGCATGGCTCGCCGAACTGTTTCCCGACCCGCGGCAGCGGGAGAGTGCGCTCGGCTGGACGCAGGCGTTCTCGTCGCTGGGCGGCCTGCTCGTAGGTCTGGCCAACATCCTCGCCGCGAAGTTCGCGCTGGCACTGCCCGCGATCCACGGCGACCACGAGGCCTGGCGGTACACACTCATCTCCGGCGTGATCCCCGCCCTGCCGCTGATCCTCATCCGTCCGTTCCTGCCCGAGAGCCCCGTCTGGGCGCAGAAGAAGGCGGCGGGCACGCTCAAGCGGCCCAGTATCCGCGAGCTGTTCAGCCCCGCGCTCGTCCGTGCCACG
This sequence comes from uncultured Candidatus Kuenenia sp., assembly GCA_964581055.1. Taxonomy (GTDB): domain Bacteria; phylum Planctomycetota; class Planctomycetia; order Pirellulales; family UBA1268; genus CAMCQY01. Next base: position 114 of record CAZOMJ010000143.1, on the reverse strand, counting down.
GTGGTGACGACGCTGGTCTTTGCCGCCAGCTACGGCATCGCCTTCGGCGCGATCCAGCAACTGCCCCAGATCCTTGGCGGGCCGAAGGGACACGCCGCGATTCTCGCCACGGCC
>CAZOMJ010000142.1:0-24027 GCA_964581055.1 uncultured Candidatus Kuenenia sp. | reverse complement strand
GTGGGTCGGGCCACGGCATTGTTGACGAGCACATGCAGCCCGCCGCTCTCCGCGACAATCCGTTCGCGGACCGCCGCGATCGAGGTCTCGTCGGCCTGGTCGAGCCGCAGGGCCCGCACGTCGTGCCCGAGCCTCCGGTGCTCGGCCGCGACGGCCTCGAGGGCGTCGAGGTTCCTCGAGGCGATGTAGGTGCGGGCGCCGGCCTCGGCGAGGCCGCGGAGGATCTGCCGGCCGTAGAGGCCCGCTCCGCCCGTGAGCAGGGCCGTTTTGCCGGCGAGCGAGAACGTGTCGAGTGTTGACATGGCAAGCCAATCAGAGCGATTTCGGGCGAGTTCGTCAACGCTCCGCTGAAGAGCGCGTCACTGGTTCGGCGGCAGCCGCCACGTGACCGTGGCCATCTGGTAGCCCTCGTGGTCGGCTGTTCGCTTCGCATAGAAGGCGGTGAGCAGGCGGCCGTCGGAAAGCTCGACCGTGGCGGGATAGCCGCCGTCGCCGTCGAGGCTGGCGATCCGCTGCGGCCGGCTCCAACTCTTGCCACCGTCGGCGCTGGTCCGCACCTCGATGCCGTGCTCAAACTCCACCTTCCCGGGCGTACTGTTGGGCCACGTCGATTCCCAACGTGCGGCGCTGCGGTCGCCGTAGCTCAGGAGAATCCGGCCGTCGGACAGTTCGAGCAGATGGGCCGGGTGCTCCAACGGCCCTGTCACCGGCCGCTCCCGCTTCCAACTGGCCCCGTTGTCTTTCGAACGAAAGAGTTCGAGCCGCTGCTCGTGGCCAGGCTGCTCGTCCCAATACGTCCGGGCACAGGCAAGCAGGTCGCCATTCGCCAGCCGCAGGGGCGTCGTCTCGTTCAGGCCGCCCGTGCCGATCACGGAGGCAGCCGACCAGGTGGCACCGTCGTCGGCGCTCGTCAAGAAGTACGAGTCGTGCGTCTTCTGCGTCGGATTCCATGCGTACAGGCAGACGCCGAGTTTGCCGTCGCCGATGACAACGATGTCACCAAACGGGATCAGCCGATCAGACAGTTGTTCGGTGGAGGCGGAGGCGGGTTGCGGTTGCCCCTGCCGCTGGCCAGCAGGATCAGCTCTCCCTTGGCATTCGTGCCGGCAGCCACGTTCATGCGGTTTGTGGTGGGCTCGTGCGGGGACGGCCGGCCGCGAAACTGCCAACTCGTGCCGCCGTCGTTGCTCACCCAGCAGTCGACATCCCCTTCCCAGTCCCCGTAGCAGGGCTGGTTGAAGATCGTGGCGACGACCGTTCCGTCGGCGAGTTCATCGAGATTGGGCCAGGCAGTGACATCCTTCACCGCAACCGCGTGCGAGAGAACCTGTGCCTTCGGGCCAACCTTCACAGGCTCCGCTGCGCGGCTCTCCACGGACGCAAAAACACAGGCGGCGAGGCATGCGGCGAGGATGACGGCACGGGCGAACGGGGACAATCTCACTCAGATCATCATTCGAGTCATCATTCGAGCGACGATAGCTCCTCTCCCTGGGTTGTGCTCGCAGCCTGCCAGACATTCCAGTCAGCGCGAAAGCCGCTGATACCGGCGCACCCGGCCCCTTCGATCACGAGCGTTTCACCGCCGGCCGGCGACTGAATCGGCTCCGCCGCGGCGGGCACCGGCACATCGGGCACGAATGGCGGCCACCAGCCGGTTTTCTCGTCGGCGGCAGGGAGCGTTCCCGCACAGCCCCAAAATACTGCGGCACACAGCATGGGAGTGAATCGCGATCTGGCTTGGCGTGTGTGCATCTGGCCGGCTGTCTCGATATGTCATAAGTAGTTCGTGCACGACGGGATCGCGCATCGCGGACGGTCTCAACGCTAACGAATGTCCTAAAGAACGCAAATAGTTTGCGACGAAAGAGCACCCCATAGCTTGACATGCCACACGGCAGCGCGGTCTGATTCGAACCCAATCTCGAGGAACCATTCAGTCATGGATCACACATTTGCTTCGCTCCAGCAGGATTCCACTCTCGATCGAGCCGCCTCCGATTACGACCGCGATGGCGTGATCCGTGTCCGCGGTCTCCTTTCGTCGTCCGACATCGCCTCGGTGCGGGCCGCGCTCGCTCGCTACTACCGCCAGATTGCCCCGTCGCTGTCCCCCTCGGATGTCGTGTTCGAGACCGACGGTGTGGCGGTGCGGAACCTCTGGCGGATGGAGCATCATGATCCGTTCTTCGCGGAGCTAGGCGGCCGCCCGGAGATTCGCCGCATGGTAGGCCGGTTCGTACACGGCGAGCCGATCCTCTTGGGCGTCGAAACCTTCAACAAGCCCGCGCGGGTCGGCTCAGGGGTGCCGGCCCATCAAGACAACGCCTATTTCTGCCAGTCGCCGCCGGACGTGCTCACGATCTGGATCTCGATCGACGCGGCGACAGATGCCAACGGCCCGATCTTTTACATCCACGGCAGCCATGCGAAGGGCATGCTCGCCCATCAGCCCTCGGGCGTGGCCGGCAACTCGATGGGCCTGGCCGTGGGGTTCGACAAGTCAGACCCGTTCGTCGGCACGCTCGAAGCCGGCGACGCACTCGTGCACCACTGCCAGACGATCCACTACTCCGCCCCCAACAAAACCGACCATCCCCGCTGCGGCCTGCTGCTCGTCTACCGCGGCAGCCACACGCAGGACGATCCGCAGCTCCGCGAGGACTACACGCGGGCCCGCCCGGCGTGATCTCTCTATCCAAGCCCGCACCGCAAGAAAGGGAATACGGGCCGCCAGAACACCCCGTGCCAAACAAGAATGAGAATGTATCCCCTTTGTTCCGACCTGTTTGCCCATGAACTGCGGGGCTTCGTGCCGCCCGGCAGCTTCGACGCGCACGCGCATCTCTTCGATCCGCGGCTCGTCGGCGGCGCGGGGGCGACACTCCTGCCGTCGGGCGTCGCCGTGTGCGACCGGGCCGCCTACGACCGGATGGTGGGAGAGTGGATGGGCGACCGGCTGCCGGCGGGCGGGCTCTTCTTTCCCTGGCCCGCCCCGGGCGACACGCTCGCACAGAATGAATTTCTCGCCGACCAGCTGCGGGGCGATCCCGGCTCCCGCGGCCTGCTCTTGGCCACGCCCGACGACGATCCCGCCGCGATCGAGCGGCAGCTCGACGCCGACCCCGATCTCTGGCGGGGCTTCAAGGTGTATCACGTCTTCGCGCGGCGGCACGCCGGCAGCCCGCCGCTCGTGAGCACGTTTCACGCCGACTGCGAGGACTTCATCCCCGAATGGATCTGGGAGATCTCCCAGGCCCGCGGCCTGGCGATCATGCTTCACATGGTGAAGCCCCGGGCACTGGCCGACGCGGCGAACCAGCGATACATCCGCGACAGATGCCTGGCCTACCCGCAGGCGAAGCTCGTGCTCGCCCACTGTGCGCGGGGCTTCAATCCGCGGCACACCGTCGAGGGAATCGACTCGCTCCGCGGCCTCGACAACGTCTTCTTCGACAACTCGGCCAACTGCGAGGCGGCGGCCCACGAGGCGATCCTGCGGGCGTTCGGCCCCACGCGGCTTTTCTTCGGCCTCGACCATCCCGTCAGTTCGATTCTTGGACGGTGCGTCGCCATCGCCGACGGCTTTCTCTGGACGAACGACGCGGAGATCGACTGGTCGCGGCAGACGCTCTCACAGCCGACGCACGTGGGCATCGAAAACCTGCTCGCCCTCAGGCAGGCCTGCCAGACGATGCACCTCAACGACCGCGACATCGAGCTGATCTTCGGCGGCGCGGCCCGGCAGATGCTCGGGATCCCGGCCGGGAAGCCGGCCGTCGACGTGCAGGCGCAGTATCGCGAGGCGAAGGCGATTTTTCCGGGAGGCACCCAGCTGCTCTCGAAGCGGCCGGAGCTTTTTGCGCCCGACCAGTGGCCGGCCTACTACGAGGAGGCCCGCGGCTGCGAGGTGATCGACACCGAGGGGCGGAAGTTCATCGACATGTCGACCGGCGGCATCCTCGCCTGCATCCTGGGCTACGCCGACCCCGACGTGAATGCGGCCGTGATGCGGAGGGTGCAGGCGGGCTCGATGAGCACGCTGCAGACCTTCGACGAGGTGGAACTCGCCAAGAAGCTGCTCGCGATCCATCCCTGGGCGGCGATGGCCCGGTTCACGCGGACCGGCGGCGAGTCGATGGCCGTCGCCGTGCGGACGGCGCGGGCCTTCACCGGCCGCGACCACGTGGCGATCTGCGGCTACCACGGCTGGCACGACTGGTATCTCGCGGCCAACCTGCCCGACGTGCAGGGCGGTGCCGCCGCCGAAGCCGCGGGCACGGCGGCGCTGGCGGGCCATCTGCTACCGGGCCTCGAGCCCAATGGCGTGCCGCGGCAGCTCGGCGGCCTGACCCACACCTTCGCCTACAACCGCCTCGACCAGCTCGATCAGATCTTCGCGGCCCACGGCAAGAATCTCGCGGCGGTGGTGATGGAATCGACCCGCGGCGTCGATCCGGAGCCCGGGTTTCTGGAGGGGGTGCGGGAGCGGTGCACGAAGAACGGCACGCTGCTCGTCTTCGACGAGATCACGATCGGCTGGCGGCTCTGCCTCGGCGGTGCGCACCTGAAGTTTGGCGTGGAGCCCGATCTGGCGGCCTTCGCCAAGGCGATCTCCAACGGCTTCGCGCTCGGCGCGGTGATCGGCACGCGGCCGGTGATGCAGGCGGTGCAGACCACCTTCATTTCGAGCGCCTACTGGACCGAGGGCGTCGGCCCGGCCGCGGGCCGCGCGGCGGTGGGCAAGATGCAGAGCATCGACGTGCCGGCCCACCTCGGGCGGATCGGCCGGCTCATGATGGAGGGCTGGCGGCGGCTGGCGGAGAAGCACTCGCTGCCGCTGCGGGCCGCGGGCCGGCCTGAGAACGCATCGCTCGTCTTCGACCATCCGGAGGCGGCGGCGATCATGACGCTCCTCACGGTGCGGATGCTCGCCAAGGGATTTCTGGCGGCGGGCTATTTCAACGCGATGCTGGCCCACGAGCCGCGGCATGTCGACGCGTATCTCGCCGCGCTCGACGAGGTCTGCCGGGAGCTTCGCGAAGCGATCGGTGAAGAGCCGGCCGCTATCCGCCGCCGCATCGGTGGCCCCGTCAAACACACGGGCTTTGCCCGGCTCGTCAGCTGAAGGACGGTCGACCCTTTTTATGCACTCTCGCTCACGCTTTTTCCTGCTCGGAGCCATCGCCATGACAATCGCCTCCTGCTCGTCCGTTCTGTCCGAAGACAAGACCACCGAGACTATCCGCGAGCAGTCCCTCGCGATTCTGCGTGCGGGGCTCGTGGCATCGGGCGAGGCCGACTTCTGGCCCGCGATGCACGCCGCCGAAGGCTCACGCTGGCCGGCCATCGCGGCGAGGTCCGCAAGGCGCTCGCGCCGCGGCTGGCAACCGAGACCGACGCCCGACGGCGCTGCGGCCTGGCCCGCGAATTGATTCGGGCCGGCGACGTGTCGAAGGTGGGAGACCTGGCCCACATCCTCGCGAGCCCCGATGCCTACGGCCACATCCACGCCGCCGAGAGCCTCTTCAAGGTGGGCGAGGTCGGCGATGCGGCCGCGACGGAGCGGGCCTTCGCGCAGCAGGACGATATCAAGCTGCGGCTCATGGCGGCCGCGGCGCTCGGCCGCAGCGGAGCCGCCAAGCCGCGTGAGGTGATCCGCGAGGCGCTCCGCGGCAGCGACGCCGACGGCATCATGCTGGCCGGTTGGATCCTCGGTCAGATCGGCGGTGATGCCGACATCGAGCCGATTCGTAGCCGCCTGGCCGATGCCCCCACGCCGCTCGTCCGTGCCTACCTCGAGCATGCCCTCGCCATGCGGGGCGACGCGGACGGCCTCGCGGCCCTCGCAAACAATCTGGCCTCCACCGACGACGCCATCCGCACTGCCGCCGCCAACATGGCCGGCGAGGCGGGGGCGAGGGCGACCGTGCCCGCACTGGTGAAGCTGCTCGACGATTCCGTTCCCGACATCCGCATTCGCGCCGCCCAGTCGCTGCTCATGCTCGAGCGGTGAATGCGACCGAGCCATGTGGCCGATGCCGCTCGACACATACCGGCTGTCTCGCCCTTTCCCTGTAGAAGAAGGCCCCATCCCCTCTCCCTTTGGGAGAGGGCTGGCCTGCGGTTGCCCATCCTGCACTCTTGAATGAGTTGACGACTAGCGCAGCGGCTCGCGACCGGGGACGAACCAGTCAGCCGGATTTTATCGCGAGTCCGCTGCGTCGCCTGGCTCTCCCTGTTCCTCGGACTCACCCGGAGCCGGGATGCCGAGGTCACGGCAGATTTTCTTTGCCAGCGTGTCCGGTATCTCGCGATGACGCGGCACGGCGGACCGTTGATTGAGCTGCGGATTCCCCCACCACGAATGGTTTCCGCCTTCGCGAAACAACTCGCAACCATGATCCACCATATGGCGAACAAGATCGCGACGCTTCACGGCTGCAGCGCCACTTCCTCAAATTGCTCGCCAGCAGCCTTACGAGCATCTTCACGATTCATCTCGATGGCTTCATTCAAGGCTTCACGCAAGTTCGAGAGCAGTTCCTCCCGCGTCTCACCCTGCGAATTCACACCCGGCACTTCCTCAACCCAACCGATCCACCACCTTCCGTCGCGCCGAATCACGGCCGTGTAGGGAGTCGCACTCATTCAAGGCTCCAAATGGGAGAAAAACAAAGATGGTCGACCACCACCGTTAGGCTACCACACGGGAGAATTCGTGTTTCTACCCGATGTCCTCCCCGTTTCGACGTGACTCCGAAGCCAAAGGTGACAGCCACCAAATCTGGACAAGCTACGGCCTGCCGATTTTTGCTGGCTGTCGCGATTTTCTCGGGGCGGGCGACCGCGACCGGTGAGCCCCTCGCTTATCGTCCCGATTCGACCTGCGGGGCCCCGGAGGCGGGGCCGACGATATCAACGCGGTTGGGGCCGAGCGCGAGCGTGACCTCGAGGTCGCTCTTCGTGTGCCACCAATCGCCGAGCAGCGAGTTGCCTTCCGGTGGCCGTGGGAGAATCTCGCCTGCCGGAAGCAGCTCGGGCGGTGTGAACTCGACTCGTACCCGCGGGGCGGTGACCCGCACCCGATAGCGGCCGGGCTGCAGCCGGGCCCTGGCCTCCACCGTGAACCGCCCTCCGCCGATCGTCGCCTCGCAGGGCTGTCGCATCGTATCGAGGCATTCAAGGCTGACGAAGCCATACTCCACCGGCGTTCCATCAGCCGTGACGGAGCCGGACACGAGGCAGGTCGTGGGAACGGTCGAACACCCGGCGGCTACCACCCCAAGCATGATGAGGAGCACCGCCCCAATGCCCGCCCTGTCGCGGCGGGAAAACCCGCACTTGGGTCGCACGTATCCCTGACGATTCAGCGATGAAATGTCCATAATCCGCCGTTCACTGACTTAGTGATGCCGTCTCTCCGCCGGCTGTCGTGCTGGCCGCCTGCCATACATTCCAGTCTACGTCGTTGGTGACAAACGTCACCGCCCCGTCGAGCATGCCCACGACCACCCCTCCGGAGTGCGCACTGCGGGCGGCATGATGGGCGATCATGGGCGTGGAGTTATTGGCCAACGCGCACGGGGCGGTGGCTGTCGACTGGCATTGCCCCCCCAAACGGTCGTTGTTCGTGGAGTTGGGCAGACTCCACGCCATGAAGAAGTTTTGCCCCGCATGGTAGGGCAGTCCGCGGTAGTCGGGGTCTCTGTTCCGCAGCACTTCGGAAAAAGCCATCGTCTTCGAAAGCCCGTCGGCCACCCGGCGCACCGCCACCCGCGTCGGCATCGGCGTCACCCCTGCCGGGGCGGCGGAGGAGCCGGGAAAGAAGAGCACGTCGGTGAATGCACGGCTCGTCGGATTCGTGCCTTCGATCAGGAACGGCGCGCCGCCGTTGGCGACCGTCGTCGCTCCGTTTGCAAAGGATGACAGTCGGGACAGGATGCCGTTGCTGTTGTTGAAGTCGAGCGGGAGGTTGCCGAAGTTGGCCACGTAGTTGTAACGCTGCGCCCCGACGTAAAAACTAATGCTATCCCACGTCAGCGCCCCCCCATCGCTCGGGCACCGCTGGTTGGCGACGGGGCTCTTGATGACTTCCAAGTTCGTGTACGGGGTCGAAGGACCGAATCCAAATGCGTAGCGGGGATTGTATTTGGCGAAGACGTCGGCGTGCTCGAGGTAGGGCAGGGTCGCGTGCCACCAGGTTATGCCGTAGGAGACATAGCTCCCGGGCGGCAGCACCCTCATGGCTTGCTCGTAATTGGCGGACGCCAAAGCGAGCTGCTTGATGTTGTTGGTACACGTGCTGAGGCGGGCGCTCTCCCTCGCCGCCTGCACCGCCGGCAGCAGCAGGCCGACGAGCGCGCCGATGATGGCGATCACCGCAAGCAGTTCCACGAGCGTGAACCCGCGATGACGGAGTCTGTGGCTGGTTTGCATGCGTTTCATCGTCCCCTCCAATTCGCGTGACAGAGCTGGTTCAGATCGCCGCCCGTTCGTCCCGAGAACCTTCCTACGACATGGCAAGACATGGTATTGTATTGTCGGCCATAGGCCGCTGCAAGTCCGCTAACGTTGACTTTTTCGCCGATAACAACCGAACTTGCAAGCCCGCATGACTGCCGCTCAGAGGTCTGCGGACCGGGCACCCATTACTGACATGCCACACGATAAGTATAAAACGCAGCAGTTGAGCAACCTGAGAGGAGACACGTCGTGCCACAATCGTCGATCCCCCTGCTGGCGGCCTGCCTGACGGCGGTTCTTTTCGCTTCTGCGGCATCCCTGGCCGAGGACGCCACCGCCCGGCCCGCCGCGTGGCAGATCGGCTCGCGGAAGCAGCTCTTCATCGACGAGCGGTTCGTCGCCGAGAAGCGCGACGTCGCGCTTGTCGTCAATCCGCCGGTGAAGGCCGGCCCGATCGACGTGGAGGCGATCACCGCGCCCTGCGTCGTCGAGCATGGCGGCGTCTGCCATCTCTACCAGGGTCTCAACGGACAGACGTCGCTCTGGACCTCTCCTGACGGCCTCCAGTGGAAGGCCCACGGCCCGATCAAGGGGATCGACGACGACGGGCCCATGTGGACGAGCATCAACAGCGTTTTTCTCGATCCCAAGGACGCCGAGTATCCCTTCAAGGGGCTCTACGAACGGATTCCGAAGACGATCGTCGAGCCGGAGACCGGCCGCAATCACGTGGCCCCGGTGCCGGGGGGACTCTATCTCTGCCGCTCGCGCGACGGCATCACCTGGGACTACCTGCCGAAGGTGGCGATTCCCTTCACCTGCGACACGCACAACCAGATGCTCTACGACCCGTGGCGCGACCGCTACGCCGCCTACGTGCGGGCGTTTCCGGAGGTGAGCGGGCCGTGGAGAAACAAACGGTGCGTGGCCCGCGTGGAGACGGCCGACCTGCTCGCCCTGCCCTGGCCCCACCGCACGAACCCGGCCAACAAGGGCGCGGGCAAGCATGATTTTCCTTACATCAACGACGAACTGGATCTCGTCATGGGGCCGGATGCCGACGATCCGCCGATGACCGACCTCTACAACCCCTGCATGCACGTCTACCCGGAGGCCGAGGACGTCTACCTCGCGTTCCCGTCGATGTATCGCTGCTGGGGCTACGGCCGCGGCAACAGCTCCGCCGGCCGCGACCATCGCGGCACCTTCTTCAACGACGGCATCTTCGAGACGCAGCTCGCGGTGAGCCGCGACGGCGTGCATTTCACGCGGCACCGCACGCCCTATCTGCACGCCGGCCTTGTGCGCAATCGCTCCGGCAGCGAAGGGGATGTGGACTGCGGGCTGACGTGGATGGGGATCGGCATGCTGCGCCGGGGCGACGAGATCTGGCAGTATTCCTTCGGCGGCCGGCGGACCCACGAAGCGAAGGAACAGGCGGAGAAGCAGGGGCGGAAGGGGGAGGCGATCATGCGGCTCGTGCAGCGGCTCGACGGCTTCATGTCGATCGACGCCGGTCCGCGGGGCGGCGAGTTCAACACGCCGCCGCTCGTGTTCGCCGGCAACCGGCTCGCGCTCAACGCCGCCTGCCACGGGCTCGGCGAGATCTGGGTGGAGATCCAGGACGAGGCGGGCCGGCCGGTCCCTGGCTTCGCGCGGGCCGATGCCGTCTCGATCGACCGCAACGGCACGGCGCAGGAGGTCTGGTGGAAGCAGGGCCCCGACGTCTCGTCGCTGGCCGGCCGGCCGGTGCGGCTGCGGTTCGTGATGCGGTCAGCGAAGCTCTACGCCTTCGCGTTCGGGGCAGGCGACGGCGACCGGTGAGGCGACGACCGTGAGACGAGTCTGCTTGGGGCGCCGAGCCTCCGCAGTTGCGCAGCCGCATGACATGTCATATATTAGGCGGGCGCCGATCGCGTTGCGGTCATCGCGACAATCGACACAAATCAAGAGGAGGCCTTCATGGCTACCAATGCAGACGCTCGTTCAACCTCCACGCGGACCGTCAGCCGCCGCCGGTTTCTCGAGCAGACCTCGCAGGCATCCGCGATCGTGGCGGCCGCATCGTCGTTCGGCGGCGTTGCGTTGCGTGCTGACGACCAGCCGAAGCCCGCCTGGGAGATGACAAAAACCATCTCGCTCGACGGTCTCGAAGTCTCGCTCTCGAAACCGCGGCTGGTGGCCCGCAGCCGCGATTATCTGTGGTTTCCCACGATGACGCGGCTCTCGGGTGGCGAACTGTTCGCGAACTTCTCGACGGATCTCGATGCCGTCGTCGCCGATCGGACATCCTCCGTCAGTTGGTCGGCGGATGACGGTCTGACGTGGAGCGAGCCTTCTTCCATCATGCCCAAAGGCGACCTCTATGCGGAGGCCATGTTGCGGCTGAAGAACGGCGACCAGATGTTGCTCCCGTTCAACCTCTATCCCGACGGAGGTGCGATGCGCGGCTGGCATCAGATCATCTCGGGAAAGAAGGACCAGCGAAACGTCACATTCACCGACAAGAGCCTCGTCGTCTCCGGATGGCCCAGGCCCGTTCGCAGCTTCAGCGAGAAGCTGGGCCTGTCGGGCTTCGGTTTCAACGGCCACGGTCTCACGGGCAGGTCGGGCGAGTATCTGGCCACGATGTACGGCTATTTTCAAAACGAAGGTCGTTACAGCCTGGTGATGGTGGAATCCACGGATGGCCTCGCCTGGAGATTCCGCTCGCTGATCGCCGGATTCGATTGTCCGCTCGCCGGCCGGGAAGGGCCGTGCGAATCGCAGACGATCCGCCTCAAAGACGGCCGCTTGATGAATGTGTTTCGGCTGGACTCGAGCGTCCGCTACGGCCAGACCTACAGCGATGACGACGGCCGCACCTGGTCGGCGCCGGTGGCCATGAAGGACGCCCATTCCGTACAGCCGAGCCTGGCCCTGATGAAGGATGGCTCCCTCGTGCTGACCGGCGGTCGGCCGGGAATCTTCGCCTGGATCAACCGCGCCGGCGACGGCCGGGATTGGCTCGAGGTGGATCTGCAAGGCCATCACAACGAGAATCATCCGCAGGAGGCCATCACCACAACTGCGGCGTTCACCACGGCCGACCAGACGACCGCGTATACCGAAGTCGTGGCCTTGGATGATCGGTCGGTGATCGTGATGTACGACCGCATTCCCCGTGGCTGGACCGCCATCCCCGCGGACTCGCAGGACACGAACAGCATCTGGGTCGTCAAACTGGCGTGGAACTCAAGGTGATTCAGATGAGCGTGTTGAGGGGCGGAATCCCGATGAAACACGTTTCCGTTACTCTCGCCGTCATCGCCCCTTGCCCTGGAGTTCCTCCGCAATGATCTGTGGCGACATGTCATCCTCTAGCGTGAGACGGATCGCACTGCGGGCCGCGGCCGCCGCCGCCCTGCTCCTGGCCTTTGCCACCCACGCCGCGGAGCCGGCTCCCCGCGTGCTCGATGCCGAACAGGGTGTGGTCTGCCGCCTGCCCGGCGAACGGTTTGGCTACTTCGCCTGGCCCACGATTGCCCGCATGGACGACGGCACTCTCTTGGTCGTGAGTTCTGGCCTTCGGGCTGAGCATGTCTGCCCCTTCGGTAAGACCGTGCTCAATATCAGCCACGACGATGGCCGTACCTGGTCGCCGCCGCGGGTGATCCAAGACTCGCCGATCGACGACCGCGACGCTGGAATCCTAAACCTCGGCGGAAAGTCGGTTCTCGCCTCATGGTTTCGCAGCGACACGCGGATCTACGCAAAGGAAACCTGGATTCCCGCCGCCGAGCGGGAGACGTGGCCAAAGGTGTTTGCCGACTGGACCGATGGAATGGTCACCGGGCTCGTCGGCTCGTGGACGAGTATCTCCGACGACGGTGGCGAGACCTGGGGCGAGCCCCGCCGGGCCCCCGTCTCCACGCCCCACGGCCCGATCAAACTCGCCGACGGCGACCTGCTCTACCTCGGCAAACCCTTCGGCACTTGGAAGGACATGGAAGTCGGCCAGATCACCGCCGCCCGCTCGAGCGACCGCGGCCAGACCTGGCGGATCATCGGCCACGTGCCGGTGGCACCGCGGACAACGGCGGCCAACTACCACGAGCCGCACATCGTCGAACTGCCCTCGGGCCGGCTCGTCGCCGCGATCCGGGTCGAGGAACGAAGCGGCCGCTCCGGCATACCGGCGTTCACGGTCATGCAGACTCTCTCCGACGACGGCGGCGCGACCTGGTCGGTGCCGCGGTGGGTGGGCTTCAGCGGTTCGCCGCCGCATCTCGTGCGGCATTCGTCGGGCGCGGTCGTGATGACCTACGGCTACCGCGAAAAACCCTACGGCCAGCGGGTGGCGATCAGCCGCGATGATGGACAATCGTGGCAGGGCGACTGGGTGTTGCGGGCCGACGGCCCCGATTTCGACCTCGGCTACCCCGCCACGGTCGAACTGGCCGACGGCAGCCTGCTTACCGTCTGCTACCAGAAGGCGGATCCCAAGGAAAAATGCTCGCTGCTCTGGTCGAAATGGAAGCTGCCCGCCGCCGAGCCGGTGCCGCCGGTCGCGATCGGTTCCCGCCGGGAGCTCTTCGTCGACCACTCGCTCATCGAGAGCCTGAACGGCGCCACCTTGAAGCTCCACGAGCCGGTATCGGGCGGCGTGGTGATCCGGAACGACAAGCCCTGGGAGGGACCGGCCAACTTCGGCATGTCGGTGATCGAGCTCGACGGCCGGCTGCTCATGTATTACCGCGGCTGGCCCACGACCGACGCAAAGGATGAAAACGGCGTCGGCTGCGTGGCCGAGAGCCGCGACGGCGGGGCGACCTGGACGAAGCCCGCGATCGACCTCGTGAAGCGACCCGACTGGCCCGGCAACAACATCATCGCCACGGTGGAGGGCGAGCCGCGGTTCGCGTTTCCCTGCGCCCCCTTCGTGGACACGCGGCCGGGCGTGCCGCCGGGCGAGCGGGTGAAGATGATCGAGAGTGTTCCGGTGAGCGGCGAGAAGCATACGGCGATGAAGGATCCCGCAGGCCCCAAGCGGCTCGTCTTCTGGGCCTCGCCCGACGGCTTTTCATTTCGCAAGCTCGATCCGCAGCCCGACTTCGTGAGCGACCTTCGCAACTCGTTCGACGGCGGCAACACGATGTTTTGGAGCGAGGCGGAGGGGCAGTACGTGCTCTATTACCGCTGGTACGACGGCGAGTGGGACCGCGGCGGCCGCCGGTCGATGGCCCGCACCACGTCCAAGGACTTCATGACTTGGACGAAGCCCGTGCCGATGACCTACGGCGACTCGCCCCGCGAGCAGTTCTACATCAACAACACGCAGCCCTACTTCCGGGCGCCGCAGGTCTACCTCGCCCCGGCCGCGCGGTTCATGGAGGGGCGGCAGGCGATCAGCACCGCCCGCGGGCAGGCGGCCGGGCTCAGGCCGGCAATCGGATCGATGCAGCACGACTGGACGCGTGACTGCTCCGACGCCGTCCTGCTCACGAGCCATGCCGGGTCGACCGAGTATGCCCGCACGTTCATGGAGACGTTTATCCGGCCGGGCCTCGGCGACTCGAACTGGGTGTCGCGGACGAACTACCCGCTCACCGGCATCCTGCCGGCGGGGCCGGGCAGAATTCAGATGTTCGTCTCACGCAACTACTTGCAGCCGACGTGGCACATCGAGCGGCTGCTCCTGAGGACCGACGGCTTCGCGTCGCTCTCGGCACCGTGGGCCGGCGGCGAGATGCTGACCAAGCCGTTGACGTTTACGGGCACGGCTCTGGAGATCAACTACCGCACCGGCGCCGCGGGGAGCGTGAGTGTGGAGATAGAGGATCTCGACGGCACGCCGCTCGCCGGCTTCACCGCGGCCGACTGCCCGGAGATCATCGGCGACGAGATCGAGCGAATGGTGGAGTGGAAGGCGGCCGCAGGGAAGCCGCAGGCTGATCTGGGCACGCTCGCGGGCAAGCCCGTGCGTCTGCGGTTCATCCTCGCCGACGCGGATCTCTTCTCGTTCCGGTTCCGGTGACGGGCTTCCACCATACACCCACTACTGCCACGGCCTATGGCGGTTCTACCATTCGCCCCTGTCCGATGAGCCACAGCGGGCCGCGATGCGGCGGATCCTCACCGACATCTGCACCCGCATGGAGGAGTTCGTCGTGTCCGGCTGCCGATGATCTACCTGGGACGATCTTTACTCCCCGAGGTAGAGAGCGAGCGCCTCGTCCAGTCGCCGCATCCAGTCAGGGGGAGCGAACATGATGGACTCAACGAGACGCTGCTTGGCCACCTGCCGCAAGCCGGGCAGCACGGCGAAAGACTCCTTGCCTGGGAATCCGGGCACCTGCAGCCGCAAGGGCCAGATCTCCCCGGGGGAGGAGGACAGCGGGATGACTACTACGCTGTTCAGAATTTCATTGTGAACCGAACTGGAGACGACCAGCGCGGGACGAGCCTTCCCGAACTCCGGAGGCTGGCTGGAACCGAGGTTCACCCAGTAGATCCCGCCACGTTTCATGGGGCATCCCGCCGTTCAGTTGGAGGGGTCGTCAAGTCAGCCCGCTCCCATTCGTCCATCCACTGCTGCTCGTCCGGGTGCGACTCGACAAAAGCGATGTAAGCGTTCGCCGCCTCGCGGACCTCGTGTTGCTCGAGGCTCTTCCGAAGCACCGTTCGAACAAAAGAGGTAACGCTGTCTCCCGGTGGCTTCGCCCGCTCGATCGCGGCCAACAACTCTCCTTCTAACTTGATAGTAGTCGCTTTCATGCCGTAACTCTACTAAACAAGCATCAATCCGTCAACGGAACGGGTAGAAGAAGAGAAGGGAATGTCCTCACGAGCGTTCGTCGCGACCAGTGCGGTCGAAGAGCACGCGTTGCCATCCTGCCTCTCCATTTGGGAGAGGCAGGCCGAAGGCTTGGTGAGGGCGCCTGGCCAGTGCCCCGTCACGCCAGGCACCGCCTTGTTAGTCCACCAGGTTAGTCCACCGGGTTATTCCACGAGCTCAAACTCGTCCCAGTCGACCCGGCGGTGGTAGGAGGGCTCCGCCAGCGGGGCCGTCGCGGAGAGAACCGGCGATTCGGGGAGGTCACAGTCGTAGCGGCAGAACGTGCCGAGGAATCTTCTGCCTGTCGCGAGCGGCCCGCCGCCAAAGATGCTTGCCGGCAGGATCGTGCGCATCGCCCAGAAGCCCGCGCCGATCGCCGTCTCGCTCGCCACCCAGTGCGGATCGTCCACGAGGAACGATTCGAGCGACGCTTCATTCGCTCTGAATCGCTCGATGTCGTCGTGGCGCCAGAGCATCTGCAGCCGCTGGTTCTCGGGCGTCACATGCAGTTCGAGATAGCGGCCCGCTCCCGCCTCCTCCAGAAACACCTCGGCGATCTCGCCCAGTTCCCACGTCCGTTGGTTGAGTCGGGTCGCCCGGTTCGCGGGCCGGCTGCCGCAGAAGACGGTTTCAATGCAGAAGGCTTCCGGGGACCACCGGAGCCGGGCCCACCCGGGCTGAAACCGCTTCTCGGGACCGCCGCGACTCCAGGCCTGCCGCAGCGGCATCCAGCCAACGGCCGTGTCTGCGGCAACCGAACGACACACGCACCCCCGCAGATTAGGCATGGCTCGCCTTCCTGCTCGAGGCAGTAACATGGCATCCCCAAGTATCTGGTCAGAACCGGCTGGGGGGCCGATGATCCGTCGATTTGCCTTCAAACAAGCCCTTCCTCGCTGGAAAACGGTCCCGTCCCGGGGCCAAACGGTTTGTGTATACTATGATTCCGGATCTCGTCATGTCGTTCTGATTCCTTACTGAGACCGTCGCCATGCCTTCAGCCTCCAGCACTCCCTCCGGCCTCCCAAACGACCAGACGGCCGTCGCCTACCGCTCCATCCGGCGGATGATCCTCGATGGCGGCCTGCTCCCAGGGCACCGAACGTCGCACCGCAATTTGGCCGAGCAGCTCGGCCTCGGCCGCAGTCCCGTCCGCGACGCGATCCTGCAGCTCGAGGCCGAGGGGCTCGTGGTGCAGCGCGCTCAAAAGGGAATCCTCCTGCGGGAACCGACGCCGACGGAGCTGGCGGAGATCTACGAACTCCGGCTCGTGATGGAGCCCTTCTTCGCCGAGCGAGCCGCCGTCCTCGCCACGCCGGTGCAGCTGGCCTCCATGGAGGATGCGTGCGGGCAGCTCGCCGCCATCGCCGTCCGCCCGGATCTCGAGCATTGGCTGAACGACGATGAGCATTACCGCCGGCTCTACCAACTCGACATGCAGTTGCATGCCACGATCCTCGCCGCCGCCGGCAACTCGATCGCCACGCGAATCTTCACCAGTGGGCACGTGCTGGCCCACGTGTTTGCATGGACAGGCATGCGGACTCCGACCGCGATCATGGCCGACAGGCTCGCTTCCATCGCCGCAGAGCATACGGCGATCTACGAGGCGATCCGTGACCGCGATCTGGCGAAGGCCCGCGAGCGGATGCGGCAGCACGTGCTCGACGCGATACCTGTGGTGACTGCGCGGTATGCCCGGGCGGTGGAGGACGACGCGGATGCGCCCGAGCGGGCCGCCGCCAAACGGGCCGCCTCCGCGGTCCGACGCCGCAAGACCAGCTGACCGCGTCAGGCCCACCGCATGCAATCTTCGCAGCCGCTCGTGCCGGCCCCGCACGCGATCCGCCTGGCGATGCTCGGATCGAGCGTCGGCAACGGCCATCCCTATTCGTGGTCGGCGATTTTCAACGGCTACGACCGTGAGTTGATGACCAAGGAATGCCCGTTTCCTGGCATCCCCGACTATCTCGAAAAGGAATCGGCCGACACGCTCACGATTCCCGGGGCCACGGTCACGCACATCCACTGCGCCGGCAACGGCGGATTCACCGCGGAGCACGTGGCTCGTTGCGCACGGATCCCCCACGTGGTCGAACGGGCCACCGACGTGATCGGCCAAGTGGATGCCGTCGTGATCGCCACCGACATCGGCTCGGAGCACGTCGAGCGGGCCCGGCCGTTCGTCGAGGCCGGCCTTCCGGTGTTCATCGACAAGCCGCTGGCCGACACCGAGGCCGACCTGAAGCAGTTCGCCGCCTGGGTGGCCGCGGGAAAGCCGATCCTGTCGTCGAGTGGCATGCGGTACGCAAAGGAGTTTCTGCCCTGGCGGCTCTCCACCCGCGACCTGGGCGAACTACGGCTCGTGACCGCGACGACGCCCAAGAGCTGGGAGGCCTACGGCATCCACGCACTCGAGGGCATCTATCCGATCCTGGGGCCGGGATTCCTCACGATCCGCAACACCGGCACGGCCGAGCGAAACGTGGTGCATATCACCCACGCCCGCGGCGTGGACGTGGTAGTGGTGGCATCGGCCGACATGTTCGGCGGCTTCGGCCTCGTGCAGCTGGTCGGCACGAAGGGCCGTGTGCAAACGGCGTTCGCCGACACCCACTTCGCCTTCAAGGCCCAGCTCGCGGCCTTCGTCGACTGGCTGCGGACCGGTGTGGCACCGTATCCCTTTGCCGAGACGGTGGAACTCATGAAGCTCGTGATTGGCGGCATCGAGAGCCGCCGCCGGGGCGGCGCGGAGATCGTGATCGCCGATGTGGAGCCAAGGGAACGATAAGCGGCGGCCTTGCACGATGACATGTCACGTGGGATAACCGTGGGCCCAGTCAAACTCCGGATCTGATTCGCCATGTCACTCTGCCCCAGCCGCCTGCTCCGCCTGCTCCGCGAGGGGCGGAGGCCGACCGTGCTCAAGATCAATCTCTCCGACCCCCGCGGAATCGAAATCGCGGCCTTGGGTGGCGTGGACGGCGTGTGGCTCTGC
Organism: uncultured Candidatus Kuenenia sp.; assembly: GCA_964581055.1. GTDB lineage: Bacteria > Planctomycetota > Planctomycetia > Pirellulales > UBA1268 > CAMCQY01. The sequence goes on along the minus strand of CAZOMJ010000142.1, from coordinate 5,746 downwards.
ACCGAGCACGTCCCCAACGACTGGATCGGCTTGGAGAACCAGGTGCGTGCCGCCCGGATCCACGGCATCGACGCGCTCGTGCGCGTGGCCCGCGGCAGCTATAGCGACTACATCCGACCACTCGAAATGGACGCGGCCGGGATCATCGTGCCCCACGTCGCCAGCGCCGACGAGGCCCGGCAGGTCGTCGATCATGTCCGCTTCCACCCTCTGGGGCGTCGGGCCCTCGACGGCGGCAATGTCGACGGCCGGTTCTGCATGGTGCCGCTCACCGATTACATCGAGCATGCCAACCGGGAGCGGATCGTGATCCTGCAGATCGAGTCGCCCGAGGCGCTCGAGGAGGTGGAGCGAATCTGCGCCGTGCCCGGCTTCGACGGCATCCTCTTCGGTCCCGGGGATTTCAGCCACCGGATCGGCAAGGCGGGGCAGATCGACGCGCCCGAGGTCGTCGCGGCCCGTCGGCGGGTGGCCGCGGCGTGTCGGGACTCCGGCAAGTTTGCGATGGCGGCGGGGCTCTTCGCGCCGCTGCCCGAACTGGTCGCGGAGGGTTTCAACGTCTTCAACGTCGGTGCCGACGTAGTCGGCCTGGGGCAGTACGTGCGGCAGCGGGTCGAGTTCGTGGAGGGCCAGGAGAAGTCCCTCGTCACCGGTGCCGCCCCCGGCGGCCGTTCCCCTTATGCGTGAGAAGGAACCTCCCTCATCGTCAGGGTCATGCCGGCAGCATGCGGCGAAGGAAGTTCACGAAGTTGCCGTAATAAAAGCCTTCGATGTCGGCTGCGGAGTAGCCGCGGGCGGCGAGCAGGCCGCCGAGGCGGCCGAGGTCGGCGATGCTGTCGAGGTCGAGCGGCGTCTGTTCCGTGCCGAAGCCGCCGTCGAGATCGCTGCCGATCCCCACGTGGCTCGCGTTGCCTGCAATCTGGCAGATGTGGTCGATATGGTCGCAGATCTTCTCGATCGTCAGGCCGAAGTCCTGCGGTCTGCTCTGCAGATGCGTCCAGCCGTGCACCATCATGATCGCGTCGAACGCCATCCCAAACACGCAGCCGCGGCCGATCAGCTCCTTGATCTGCTCGTCGGTAAACTGGCGGTTCCAGTTGGCGAGGGCGCGGCAGTTGGAATGGCTCGCCCAGAGCGGGCCTGAGTAGTGGTCGAGCGCGTCGCGGAGGCTCTCGTCGCAGAGATGCGTCACGTCGAGGATGATCCCCAGCCGCTCCATCTCCTTGAGCAGTTCGCGGCCGCGGGGCGTGAGCGGCCCCTCGGCGTCGGTGCCCATGCCGTAGACGCCGGGGCCGTAGTGCACCGGCCCCAGGGCCCGCAGGCCGTCGGCATACGACTGCTCGAGGTGGCGAAACGACACGATCGAGTCGGCCCCTTCGAGGCTGAGCATGTAGCCGATCGGCAGGCCGCCCGCGGCGGCCGTGTCGGGCATCCCGGCCGGCGCCGCCAGCCACCGTGCGAGGTGCCTCTCCAACTCGCCGCGCGAGCGGATCTGCACGAGTTCACCGCAGGCCTCCATCTCACGGTACCAGGCCAGCTGACCGGTCGTCTGGGCCCGGGCCTGCTCGGGACTCATCCAGCCGGGCATCCGCGAGAAGCGATCGACCGAACGGGCGATCTGCGTGGCCACGCACAGCCCCACGCGGCCGCGACGCATTTCGGGGAAGCAGACGGTGCTGCGGCCGCGAAAGACCTGGTCCTTCATGCCCAGCTCACGGCGGCGGATCCGCTCCTGCGTCCAGCGAAGGTCGCGGTTGAAGTCGAGGGCGTTGTAGGAGAGGTCGAGGTGGACGTCGAAGATCAGCTTCGGTTCGTGTGCCATGGCAGGCTCCTGCGTGAGGTGTCAGATGGAAATGCGACGGGTACGGGCGGCGACGTGCCAGCGGTCGACGGCCCGGCCGTCGCGTACGACCACCGCCTCCTCGTGGAGGGCCACGGTGGGGCAGACGTGCCGCGGCACCGCGTAGACGACCGTGCCCACGGGAAATGCGGAGGCCCGCGGCGTCTCCACGACGAGGTGCTCCTCGCTGTGCATCGGAAACGTCGCGTCTTCGAGGCCGAAGATCTTCACGCGGGGATGCGGCATCTCGCTGGCCACCGCCTTGTGGCCGAGGTCGAGGCAGAGGCGGCCGGGGGCCGGCTGGCTGACCACCCGCGAGAGCACGATCGCGGCGTTCAAGAAGTCGAGATCGGGCGAGATCGTCGGCTGGCCGAAGTCCCAGAGCACGGTCGTGCCCGCGCTCACCTCCACATCGCCACGATGGGCGACAATCGGCGTCGTGGGCGTGCCGGCAGCGACGACGAGCGGCACGGGAATACCGGCCGCCACGAGGTCATCGCGGAGCCGCCACACCGGCGCGAACGCAGCCCCCACCTTCTCGACGAGGCAGTCGTGCTCGGCGTCGTGGAGGTGGCCGTCGTAGGCATGCAATCCACCGCATGACAGCGACGGCGAGTCGGCGAGCCGCCTGGCGAGCCTCGCTGCTTCGGGCCCCGAGGCCACTCCCGTGCGGTTCATGCCCACGTTGAGGTCGAGGAGCGTGTCGATCACGACACCGCCCGCGGCGGCCGCCCGCGCGAGGTCGTCGATGCCCACGTCGCTGTCAACCACCGCGCGGAAGCAGGTGTTTGGAAACCGGCGAACGAGCTCCACGAGACGGCGGGCCATCGGCCCCACGATCGGATACGCCAGCAGCACGTCGGCGGCTCCCGCTTCGGCGGTCATCTCCGCCTCGGCGATCGTGGCCGCCTTGAACTTCTTGATGCCGTGGGCGAGGCACAGCCGGATCACCTCCGGCATCTTGTGGGTCTTCACGTGTGGCCGCAGCCGCGAAACGCCCCCCGCGGCCGCGGCCATGCGGCGAAGGTTTTCCTCGATCCGGTCGGGGTAGACGAGAAGTGCCGGCGAGTCGATTTCATCGGCGTTTGCGATCTCATACCAGGCGTTCATGATGCACCGCATCGTGGCAGCGAAGGGCAAGAAACGAACTGAATGTCACACGTGATCGGGTCTCGTCGGCTCACGCCACATTCTGTCCGGAAACGGAGCATCCGCGTCTCCGTCAGTTTGGCCGCACGGCCACCACCTCGATCTCGTACTTCAACTGCGGGCCGAGGCAGTTGACGATCGTTGTGCGGGCCGGATAGGGCTTGGAGAAGACCTCGGCGTAGAGACGGTTGTAGAGCGGCAGCTCGTCGTTGTCGCGGACGTAGTTTCGCGTCTGGACCACGTGCGTGAGGTCGCAGCCCGCTGCCGCCAGCACGCGGCGGACATTGTCGATCGACCGCCGAAACTCCCCCTCGAACGTGTCGCCGACAATCTTCCCCGTCTCGTCCACCGACGCCTGGCCTGAGACGAAAACGAGACTGCCCACCACCACCACCGGGCTGAAGGGCAGGTGCGAGACGGGCGTCTCCGGCAGGGTCGGATACGAAATGTCGTGATTGCTCATGGGGGGCGCTCATGGGGGGCGATGGGACCTTGTCAGTGACCGCTGGGACAGGCGTCATGCCGACGCCGGACCCGCCCTTGCGGCGTGACATGTCATACGTGATAACATCCGTCTCGGCCTGGCGTCCAGTGTCAGAGGTTTCGGAGAGTGGTCTATATGAGCCTTCACTCGAACCCGCCGGCGGCCCCCGCCGCCCCCTTCACGTTCACCACCTCAGCCGGTCTCCTCGCCCGGTCGCAGGCCGCGCTCTCGATGGGCGTGTCGAGCGGCATGCGGCGGGCCGGCGGTCCGTTGGCGATCGACGCCGCGATGCAGAGGTTGTGAGCCATATGACGACGTCTTCCGTGGCAGCGAGCGGTCGCCGGGTCGGGATCGTGGCGATCCTCCAGGAATCGAACACGTTCCTCCGCGGCCGCACCACACTCGACGACTTCCGTCGAGACTTGTTCGTGACGGGCGAAGCCGTGCGGGAGAGGCTGGCCGCGGCTCACCACGAGGTGGGCGGCTTCTTCGCCGGCCTCGACGCGGCGGGCCTCGAGGCCGTGCCGCTCCTGGCGGCTCGCGCGCTCCCCGGCGGCGCGATGACGCGAGACACGCTCGCCGGGCTGATGGCCGCGGTCGATGCGGCACTCGCCGCGGCCGGCCCCCTCGACGGCGTGCTCGTCGCCCCGCACGGCGCCACGGTGAGCGAGTCTGAGCCCGACTTCGACGGCTATTGGCTCAGCCATCTCCGCCAGGCCGTGGGCCCGATCCCGATCATCGGCACGATCGACCCCCACGCCAACCTCTCGCCGGCGATGATCGCCGCGACCGACGCCCTCGTCGCCTACCGCACCAACCCGCACGTCGATCAGCGCGACTGCGGCATGGAGGCTGCTGCCCTCATGGCCGGCACGCTCGCCGGTCGGCTGCGGCCCACGCAGGCGGCGGCGTTCCCACCGCTGGCGATCAACATCGAATGCCAGAATCCAAAGACGTTTCCCTGCCTGCCACACTACGAGGCCGCGGCGCGATTGCGGGAGCCATACGCCGCCGCACCCGCCTCCGCCCCGGTGGCGCCCGGCACGGTTCTCTCCACGAGTATCGTGCTCGGCTTTCCTTACGCCGACGTTGAAGAGATGGGCTCCGCGGTGATCGTGGTCACCCATGCCGACGCTGCGGCGGCCGCCCGGCATGCCGACGCGATCGGCGCGGGCCTCTGGGCGGCCCGCGACACGTTCGTGCCTGAATTGCTCGACACCGACGCGGCTCTCGACCGCGCCGTCGCGCTCCCGGGGCCGGTATGCCTGCTCGACATGGGCGACAACATCGGCGGCGGTTCACCTGCCGACGGCACCAGACTCGCTCACGCACTTGTCCGCCGCGGCCTCACGGGAGGCTTCGTGTGTGTCTGCGACCCCGAGGCCGCGGAGTTGGCGGTTGTCGCAGGCGTGGGCGCCACGCTCACCCTCGCCATCGGTGGCAAGAGTCCCGAGTGGGCCGGTGCGATCGATGCCGGCCCGATCACCGGCCGGTGGCAGGTGCGGGCGATCAGCGACGGCCGGTTCACGGAGTTGCAGCCACGGCACGGTGGTGCGACGTCGTATGACCAAGGCCTGACGGCCGTGCTCGTCCACGACTCGGGGCTCACGCTGATGGCGACCGAGGAACGGATGGCCCCCTTCAGCCTCGGCCAGATCCGCCACACGGGCATCAATCCCGCCTCGTTCACGCATCTGGTGGCGAAGGGCGTGCACGCGCCGGTGGCGGCCTATGCCGAGGTCTGCCCGAGCTTCGTGCGGGTCGATACGCCGGGGGTCACGTCGGCCAGCCTCGACCGACTCACCTACCGCCATCGCCGCCGGCCGCTCCATCCATTCGAACAGTGACCGGACGCACGAAACCTCGACCACGCGAGAAACCGCCAAATCAACTTTCATGCTGGCCGCGAGCATTGAACCGCGGTCGGACACCACAGTTCCGCAGTCTTTTTTGAAGGCGTGTTGTAGAGCTGGGGGTGTCCGGCCTGGGCGACCAACGCAGCGTGTGCCAAACGTCGTGACCACAGGCGTATGCTGACCAATGCAAAAGTGAATCCCAAAGGCGAACCCATGAAGCTTTTTGCGAAAAAGGCCCTCGTGACCGGTGCGGGCCGGGGCATCGGGCGTGGCTGCGCGGTCGCCCTTGCGCGGGCGGGGGCTGATCTGGCGGTCAACGACCTCGTCGAAGACGACGACCTCCGCGGTGTCGCGGCCGAGATCGAGGCTCTCGGCCGCCGGGTCGTGATCGTGAGCGGTGACGCCTTCGATCGCGGC
>CAZOMJ010000141.1:0-18336 GCA_964581055.1 uncultured Candidatus Kuenenia sp. | reverse complement strand
GGCGGGGCTCAACCAGATGGCCCTCACGGCTGCCGCTGAGTTGGCGCCGCACCGGATCAACGTGAACGTGATCGAGCCCGGCTGGATCGACACCCCGGCCGAGCGGCAGGCCTTTGGCGACGCCGCGGTCGACGAGCATGCGACGAAGATGCCCTGGGGTCGGCTGGGCACGCCCGACGATATCGGCCAGGCGACCGCTTTTCTGGCGTCCGAAGACGCCGACTACATAACCGGCAGCGTCCTGCGGGTCGATGGTGGTTACGCGCTACGCAACGCCGGTCCGTGATCAAGCAGCGCCGCACAACCTCACGGCAAGCCGTCTTTCTCAAACAGCGGATGGGGTGGGATTCTTCCGGCGAGGATTCACCATCCGCCTGGATTCATGGGGTGTGCGCTGCAACCCCACTGCCGGCATGGATTTACGTGTGTCTGGAAGCGTGTGCTGAAAACCGGTCAGAGACGGTTTTCGGCGGACATTCTCAGCACACTTCTAGCACACGCGATTTTCCGCGGCACTGAAAACGGTCGGATGATCCGGACCATCCGCCACACGCTCCCCTGCCCTACAATCGCCGGTGCGGCGGGAGGTGCCGCATGAACCTTCGCGAAACATTGGCCATGCCGGCCGATCGTCCGCTCGATGTTCTGATCCACACACGCTACTCGACCGACGAGCAGAGTCAATCGAGCATCGATGGACAGATCAACTCCTGCCAGCGGTTTCTGACAGCGAACCTTCCCCGGGATTGCGCGCTCGAGCAGGTGAACGTGGAGATCATCCGCGAACCGGAGATCAGCGGAGAGATCGCTGACCGGCCCGGAATCAACCAGGTCTGGGCTGGCATCAAGGCCCACCGCTGGGACGTCATCCTGGCGGAAGAGTCGAGCCGGCTCTACCGGCATATGACGTTTGCGTCGCAGTTTTTCGACACGGCGGTCGATGCTGGAATCCGGGTGATCTGCCCCACGGATTTTATCGACACCGCCGACGAGGACTGGCCCGAACGCCTGCACGCGGCGCTCGGGCATCACGGCCGGGCCAACCACTTCACCCGGCGGCGGATCAAGCGTGCCCAGGAAAACCGCTGGGTCTCCGGGGCGGCGATGGGCCCGCTGGCCATCGGCTACAGGCGGCGGCCATCGATTCCAGCCACGGCCACGGACCCGGCCAGGGGGCCGTTCTTCGACTCTATCGACGAGGAGCGAAAGCCGGTCATCGTGGAAATCTTTGAGCGGACTGCCAACGACGAGCCGCCCTGGGCGGTCGCTGACTGGCTCACCTTGATCAACTTTCCGAAGGCGAAGAACAGCCAGAAGCCGGAATGGTCGGCGGGCAACGTGACCTTGCTCCTGCGGCGGCCGATCTACCGGGGCGAGGAGGTGTTTCGCACCAAGTTCTCCAAGCGGGAGCTCTGCACGGGCCGTTCGAAGCTCGTTTGGAACACCGCAGACGGTGTGCTCACCAGGAAGAGCGAGCACCTGCGGATGGTGAGCGACTGGCTGTGGTACCGCGCGAATTCCGTCATCGACCGTCGCTGCACCCGGCTGCATCCCCCACGCGGCCCCGAGCACCCTCTGGCTGGAAAACCCCGTGACTCCCGGAAACTCCTCTCCACGCTGTTTGTCTGCGGCATCTGCGGCGGACTGATGCATGCTGAGGGCCGCAACGAGGGCGGCTACCGCTGTGCCAATGCCAAAGTCTACGCCTGCTGGAACCGGGCCACGTGTCTCCGGGCACAGGCTCACCCGGCGATTCTCCGGCAGGTTGTTGATGCCCTGATGTCGGTTGCCGGGGTCCGGGAGCGGCTGGTTGCCCGTGTTCAGGAACTGCACGCCACCGGCGGCGATATCGCTGCCGAGCGGCGGTCCCTTGAGTCCGAGGCTCGGAAGCTCACGACGAGCATCGAGAACATTGGACTGGCAATCGAACGCGGCGCCGGCAGTATCGACTCCTTGGCCGAGCGGCTGGCCGGTCGGGAACGGGAACTCAAGCTGGTACGATCCCGGCTCGAGGAACTGGCCTCGCGGGAAAGTAAGCGAGCCAATCTACCGTCGCCCGAGGGTCTTCTCGGGCATCTGGAGTCGCTCCGGGCGGAGCTCCTCGCCGGGGATCGACGGGCTCCTGTCATCCTGCGGAGTCTTCTCGCCGGTCCGATCCGGGCGGTGCCCTACCAGCAGTTCGGCACCGACAAGGTGGTGCTCCGGGCCGAGTTCGAGGTCACACTCACCAGCGGTCTGCCGGCCGTGATCGGCGAATCGATCCGGCAGGACGGTATCGAGACGGTGGATGGCATCACACTCGTACGAAGGCCGCTTGTGGTCGATCTCTTTGAGATGTCCAACGTGCCCCTACACGCTGTCGAGGCCCACGAACTGCGGGAAACGGGGATGTCTCTATCAAAGGTCGGCGCGGCTCTTGGTATCTCCAAGCGGCTGGCGGACTGGGCTACCCGGATGGGCGCAGCGATGGCAGCTCGCGGCCTGACCGATCCGTTCGTCCGGCTGACGGAACGGCCCGAGAAAGTTTCCCGGTGGAACCGCGAACGCGGCCGCGGCGACGACGGCAAAGATCAACGCCGGGCGTCATAGGCCGGCTTGGATCATGGGGAATGTGCTCGCTTGAGGCCGTGGCGGCCTCCGCTGCCACGGCCGCGAGCACCGATGTCAGCCGTGCTGACCGCCGCGTTCGCGGTCGAGTTCCAGCAGACCGTTCATCAGTGCGTCGGGCGCGCGAAACGACGTGGCTCGCAAAGCAGCGAACGCATCTGGCAGCGATATCAATTTCCGTTCGGCGGCCATCGCAAGAACCGCCACGGTGCCGGTCGTTCGGATGCCGCGTCGCTTGGCGACGTTCGTGCCGGCTCGCTCGTCAATCAGGAGAGTGTCCGCATGCGTCTCGAGAGCGAGCGCAATGGCAGCAGTCTCTCCAGGCCCCAGCCCAAGATCATCGACACCGCCGCGTACCGGAACCACGCGAAGCCAAGATGGAGGATCTGCCGCCCACGATCGCACTGCATCTGGGGCCCGCGGGTGCGTCAACTCAGCAATCACCTCCGGCGGCGTTATCAACTCTACGAAGATTTGCCGCAAGACATCTTCGGCCTTGATCTGCACGAGGTAGTGCAGCGGAGAGCTGTCGGCGACGCCCTTCATTGCCCGATCAGTCTACGAAGCGTGGCGATCTGCTCGCCCAACTCTTCCGCCGTGATGAGATCCTCCGTCACGTGATGCCGCTTGAGGAGATCATCCGTCTCGAATCGCGTCATGCCCAGCGAAAGGCCAAGCTGGTGATGAGAGATCGTCCCTTGGCGGTAGAGCTCCACAAGCGCAGCTTCCTTCGCCAAGACATCGAGGTTTGTCACATCCCGTCGGAGTTGCTGCTCGACGGCGGCCGGAAGGTCAAAGGTGATCGACATGGTGATCCTCCACAGTTTCAAGGCACCGCTAGTGTAATCGCAGCCAGCGTCGCTGCCCACACGATTTGTGAGTCCCCAGATCGCAACCGGTCGCATCTGTCCGTCTGACTCATTCGCGGCCGTGGCGGCTCCTGCTGCCACGGCCGCTTTATTTCGTTTCTACCCTTTCCCCACCCCTGTTAAGAGGTTTCTATGCGCATCGTGACCTACCACGGTCGACCCGTGTCTCGTATCCACCACCTGCCGAGCGGGTGGCTTCGCCTGAAGCTCTACGAACGCTTTCCTGACGGCCGGCCGCGGTATCTGCGGATCTCATCCGAGCAGTGGGTCCGCGGCCGCCGCAACGAGTATTTCGATGACAGCGTTTCTCGCAGCCAGGTCTGCCGGATGATCGCCTCCGACTACGTTCGGAGCCTGCGGCACCGCTGAGCCGCCAAGCCGTCCCCACCCGGGGGCGGCTTTTTTTAGCTATCAGAGGGCACGGCCGACGGGGGACACAGGACTCTCGGTGCGCCGGTACCGCGAAGCAGGAATAGGCCACGCTCCCGGACGGGAGATACCACTATTCTCGGTTCACAAACCCCGGATAAATCGAAATAGGCACTACGGCTCGCGGGCCCGCAGCGTTGATGCGGTCGGCAGTGCGAGGCTCTGCCGATGATCGTCGTCCGAAAACGTGGCTAGCACTGATCAGGCCGGCGAGACGTTCACGATCACGTCGAAGAGCTGGCCGCGGCGGATGCCGTCCTGTGTGATGTCGATCGCGGCAATCGCGAGGCCAGCAACAGCGTTCTGCGCTGCCGACACGCGGACCGGAAGCCGGCGAACGGCCCCCGCTTCCACGCGGAGCGTGGCCACCGACGGATCGAACCGAATTCCGGGTGGGCAGGCGAGCTTCACCTCGTAGACCGTTGGCACGTCGAGGAAGTTTTTCACGACGATCGTCGCCTCGGCCGAGTCGCCCGGCTTCACGGTCACGCGGTAGGGATGCACCCGCGCCCAATACGGGTCGAACCAGAGCCGGTAGTCTTTTTCATTCGTCAGGTCGACGAGCGCCTCGCGGAGTTCTTCGCTGGCAGCCATATATCGGTCGATGAGTGGTTTGGGGTTTTCGATGGCCCACGAGTGGCCGCCGAGGATCAGGTCGGGGGCGATGCCGTGGAGGTAGCGGCCGGCGTAGCCGTAGCCCTCGTCGATCGTGCAGGCGTTTCTGGCGACGACGCCCTCGTGGCCATGCTGGGCCGGGTCGGTCGGCGAGCCGAAGATGTTGTCGCCGGTGAAGGCGACGCGCTTACCGTCGATGACGCCGTGCACGCAGCAGGCGAACTCCGTCTGCCCCGGCATCCAGTCGCAGGCGAGGTCGTGGCCCCGCCAGCGGATCACCTCGCCGTCGCGGATCACACGGTCCACCTTCAGGGTCTGCAGATCGCCCGTGGGCCGCTCACGGTAGGACGGGATCATGGCGTCGTAGTCGTAGTCGAGCGGCCGCTCGATGAGGTCGACCACCCGCTCGTGCGTCCAGATCTCGCAGCCCCGTGTATTCCGCACGTGCTCCGCGTCGAGAAAGTGGTCGCCGTGCATGTGGGTGACCAGAATCGCGTCGATGGCCTTGATGCCGAGCGTGTCGCGGGCCCCGTCCAGCAGGCGGTCGAGGAACTTCCGGTCGAAGAGCCCGCAATCGATGAGCAGCGCGTGCCCGTCGTCGGAGACGAGCATGTGGAAATTCACCGAGTATTCGTGGCCGCGGACCTTGTAGAGGTGCGGCGAGACCTGCCAAAGGTGCGGCACGGCCGACGGCCGCGACACGCGGTCCTGGTCGCAGCCCGCAAACGTAAACACCGCCCAGCCCCGCTTCATCACCTTCTCGAGCCGACGGAGTTTCTTCTGAAACGTGGCCAGTTGCGTTGCTGCGTCCTTGATCGGCGGGCCGTGCGATGGCAGCATCGTGAGCGGTGCGAAGGCCTCGAGATAGCCCGTCGCGGTGGCGAGCGTGTAGATCCCCTTGCAGAAGCCGTAGTCCCACTCGCTGTCGAACCAGGTGTGGAGGACGGCGCCGTCGAGCATGAGGTCGCCCGTGAACGCGAGCCAGCCGCCGCCCGATCCGAGCGGGCCCGGCTGCCGCACAAGAAAACTCATCGAGCCGGGGCTGTTGCCGGCGGTTTCCGCGCACCAGATTTCCCGGCCCCGCCATTCGAACGAATCCATCTTTTCGAAGGCCCGGTCGATGGCGATCGGCTGGATTGGCGGCCGCACGTAACTGGCCCCATGCACGGTGAACTTGTCGGAGAGCTTTGGCACCGCCGCGCGGAACGAGAGCGGCTTCTCAAACAGCTCCCGCTCGTTGGCCGGCGCGGCCACCTTCACGCCGCGGGTGGCCGCGTGGTCGGCGAGCTTCGCGTGGCCCTGGCACTGCTCGCGGTGGTGGTGGGTGTAGAGCACCCAGTCGACCTGCGTGACGCCGATCTGCGACAGGCTGTCGAGCACGCTGCCGTCGCCGAGGTCGATGAGGATGGCGGCCGAGCCGTCCTTGATGACGTAGACGTTGCAGGTGTCGGTCAAGACGTGGATGCCCGGGGCGACTTCAGTGAACGCGGCTTTCATGGCGGCTTGATATCCGGCGCGGGTACGGGCAGGAAAACAGAAGAATGAGCCGCGATAACGGCGAAGCGTCAAACGGCGAAGTGCGACGGCGTGACCGAATCTGTCATGTTTTTTCAAACACGCGTCGACTCCTCGGGCGGCCGTGGGTTGCGGGGCAACGTGAGGGCCACCGCGAGTCCCGTGCCCACGATCACCGCGCACACGATGAAGCTCGCACGGTAGCCCGCGGCCCGGCCGGCCGTCTCGCCGACGATGTCGGCGAGGCCGCCGAAGAGCAGCCCGAACGGGGCCGCCATCGCAGAAAGCAGCATGCTGCACGCCATGTTGCGACGGAGATCCCTCCGCCGCGAGGCCGAGAGGATGTAGTTTGGCGCATACACGCCGAAAAGCTCGCCCGCGCCGTAGATCTGGAACGTGGCGAGGTAGGCGAACCCGGTCGCGACCATCGCGTAGAGCGGGGCGAGGCAGAGCATGCAGCCGGTGGCGAGCATTCCGGCCAATGGAAACGTCTTCGCCAGAAGCAGCCCGAGCAGCATGCCGGCTACCGCCTTCGTCGCAAACCGGACCGCCAACTGGTACATCACGCGGTCGCTCGGCTGCTCACCCATCGCCTCGCTCGTGTTGAGCGTGAGGTTGGCGACCACCGTCGTGGACGCGTAGATGAGCACCGTCGCGATTGCGATCCGGCGGAGCAGCGGATCGCCGAAGAAGCCACGCAGCGACGCGAAAATCCCCGTCGGCTCCTCCGGCACGGATGCCCCCGCGGCGGCGACCTGCGGCTCGGGCAGCACAAACAGGCTGCCGAAGATGGCCGCCACCACGAGCGGCACGGTCGCCCCGGCGAATACCGTCCCGAAGTTGCCGGGGAACGACGGCGGATCGATGAGCCGCAGTCCGAACATTTCGCCGGTGAGCAGGGTCTGCGAGCCGAGCGAGCCGATGGCCGCAAGGATCGGCCCGCAGCCGAAGGCGAGGGCCAACGTCTCACCCCGCCGCGATTCGTCCACGCCGCGGCCCAGTGCCTCCCACGCCAGGGCCATCGCCGTGCTGCCGGTGATCCCGGAGACGATGGCCTGCGCGAGCACGGCCATGCCGATCACGTTCGCCGAGCAGCCACAGGCGATCGAAGCCGCTACCGCTGTGACTCCGAGGGCATTAAGCAGGTACGACGTCGTGATCAGGGGTTTGAGCCACCGCGGATCAGTGAAGATGGAGTTGACGATCAGCGGGGTGAAGAGAAACGCGATGTAAAGCACCTCGGGCGCGTTGGCGAAGGAACCCGAGGTGCCGAGCTTGTCGAGCAGGGCCGCGTGGGTGCTGCCGACGTAGAGCACCGGCGCCGCGAGGTATTGCATGCCAACGCAACCCGCGAAGAGCAGCAGGTTGCGGGTCTGCGTGGAGGCCGGCAGCGCGACGGTGACCGGGGCGGGGTCGGCAGATGTGGATGCTGTCATGGTGAGATCGGCGGGATTCCCGCGGCCGACTCTCTTCACGGGCCACGATTGACAGGCGTAACAGCTAGCAAGTATGACATGTCGCGCTCGTTCACTCAAGCGACTTGATGCGCAGAGGACAATCTCAGAAGATTATTCTGCTCCGATCTAATGACATGGCGTCCGCGGTTATGGCCGCAGGCCGCATCGACGGCACCTACGACAAGCTCTTCGAGAAGATGTACGTGCCCGAGATGCCGCTCCGGCTCCTGCCGCCGTATGTCGGCGCGACGGCGAGGCGATCTTCGTCTACAACCAGCGGCGGTTCGGGGACATCGGTGTCTGGCTGGCCCGCGTGCGTCCCACCGACGACGGCTTCGGGATCATCAGCAACGAGCGGGTTTGGGCGGCCCCGCGGCCGGCGGTGGATCCCGCCAAGACATCGGCCGAAAACTGGACGAACTTCGCGTTCGGCGAGCCCGCCGCCCTGCCGCTGCCGGACGGATCGGTGCTGGTCGTCCTCTGGACGGCCCCGGAGGACGGCGGCGGCGAAATCGTCGCGGTCAAGGTGGCGGGCCTCGCGTAGGTCGCGCCAAACCGTCAATCACCCCTAGGAACGTACTCACCCCAAGGAACGTCGCATGAACGCCTCGCACACCGGCTCCCCTCTGCCCGCGCTCGACGCCCATGGCCACTATGGGAATTACCTCGACGCCAACCCGCTGCTCGCGGAGTTTTCCAGTGCGTCGGCCGCGGAAGTGGCGGCGCGCGCCCGCGCCTCCGGCGTCTCGTGGACGATCGTCTCTCCGCTCGACGGGCTGCTGCCGCGCGGCCGCGGGCAACGTGTGGCCGAGGCCAACGAGCGGGCGTTCGTCGAGGTGGCGGCAACCCCCGGCCTGCTGCAATACGTGATCGTCAATCCGCTCCAGCCGGAGACTTTTGACCAGGCCCGGCGCATGCTGAAGACGGAGCGTTGCGTGGGGATCAAGATCCATCCCGAGGAGCATGCCTACCGGATCTCGGAGTTTGGCGACCAGCTGTTTCGATTCTTCGAGGAGACCGGTGCGTCGGTGATGACCCACAGCGGGTGCCCGAACAGCCTGCCGGAGGATTTCGTTCCGTTCGCCAACCGGTATCCCGGCGCGCGGGTCATGCTCGCCCATCTCGGCAACGGGCAGGGGGCGAACGGGCGTCTCGACCTGCAGGTGCGGGCCGTGCAGGCGTCGCGTCATGGCAATCTCTGGATCGACACGTCGAGCGCCCGCAGCATCCTGCCGCGACTGGTGGAGTGGGCGGTGCGGGAGGTGGGGGCCGGGCGGCTGCTCTTCGGCAGCGACACGCCGCTCTACCACGTCGCGTTCCAGCGGTGCCGCATCGAGGCGGCGGAGATTGCCGCGGCCGACAAGGCCCGCATCCTCTGGGACAACGCCATCGAGTTTTTCCGGCTTCAACGGCTGCTGCCCGCGTGAAAGGAAACGAGCGAACAATGCACACCATACATCGACTCGCCGTCGTCGGACTGCTTTGCCTGTGGGCGGCCGCGAGCGTCGCGGCAGAAGAAAAAGGGTCACCTGAGCAGAGCCGACCGGTTGACATCGGCTCACGGCGGGAACTCTTCGTTGACGACGTTCTCATCGACCGGCTGGATAACACCCAACTGAAACTGCACGAACCGGTCTCCGGCGGTGTGGCCATCCGGATCGACAAGCCCTGGGAGGGACCGGCCAACTTCGGCATGTCGGTGATCGAATTGGACGGCCGGCTCCTCATGTATTACCGCGGCTGGCCGGCGAATGATGAGAGGGGACAAAACGGCGTCGGCTGTGTGGCCGAGAGCCGCGACGGCGGGGCGACATGGACGAAGCCCGCGCTCGACCTCGTGAAGCGGCCCGACTGGCCCGGCAACAACATCATCGCCACGGTCGATGGCGACCCGCGGTTTTCGTTTCCCTGCGCGCCCTTCGTCGACACACGGCCGGGCGTGCCGGCGAGCGAGCGGGTAAAGATGGTCGAGAGCGTGCCGGTAAGCGGCGAGAAGCACACGGCGATGAACGACCCCATAGGACCCAAGCGTCTCGTCTTCTGGGCCTCGCCCGACGGTTTTTCATTTCGCAAACTCGCTCCCCAGCCGGAGTTCGTGACCGACCTGCCCAACTCGTTCGATGGCGGCAACACCATGTTCTGGAGCGAGGTGGAACAGCAATACGTGCTCTCCTACCGCTTCTGGGATGTGGTCGCCAAGGCCGCCAGCGCGGACGTGACCCGCTTGGGCGGACGAGGATACCGCAGCATGGCACGCACCACCTCCAAGGACCTCATGACCTGGACGAAGCCCGTGCCGATGACCTACGGCGACACAACCCGCTAGCAGTTTTACGTCAACAACACGCAGCCGTATTTCCGCGCCCCGCACATCTCCGTCGCCCTTGCTGCCCGCTTCATGGAAGGCCGTCGCGTGCTCACCGATGAGCAGGTGCGGTCTGCCGGCTTTCTGAGCTCCCACGGCAGCACGTACTTTGGCGACTGCTCCGACGGCGTGCTGCTGACCAGCCGGGCGGGCACGACGCACTACGACCGCACGTTCATGGAAGCGTTCGTCCGGCCTGGCCTCGGGTACGGGAACTGGGGCTCGCGGACCAACTTTCCGCTCACGGGCCTCCTCCCCTACGGGCCGGATCGGATGATGTTCTGGGTCGCCCGCCACTACATGCAGAAGTCCTGGTACATCGAGCGGATGATGCTGCGGACGGATGGTTTCGCCTCGGTGCACGCGCCGTGGCAGGGGGGCGAAATGCTCACCAAGCCGCTGACCTTCACCGGAAAGCGATTGGATATCAATTACGCGACTTCCGCCGCGGGAGGCCTCAGGGTCGAGGTTCAAGGAGAGGACGGCAAGCCGATCCCCGGGTACGCCCTCGACGACTGCCTCGAGATCATCGGCGACGAGATCACGCGGACGGTCGCGTGGAAGAACGGCACCGACCTTTCATCGCTGGCCGGCAGGCCGGTGCGGCTGCGGTTCGTGATGCACGACGCCGACCTGTATTCGATCCGCTTTCTGGACCTCTGAAAGAACGCCGAGCCAAGTAACGATAACCTTGAACGAGATGAGAGACGATGAACAACATTCGACATCGGGCCAGTGCACTTATGATCGCGGGCGTCGCAGTGCTCGCGGGCCTGGGCACCGCGCACGCGCAAATGGCGACGTTCGTAGAGGATGATTTCAGCATCAACCAAGTGGGCTCAACCCCCAAGGGCGGCACGATTACGCCCAAGTATTCCCGCCACAAGACGGTCTGGACCGTGGCTGAAGGCCCGGTGGCCACCGACGGTGCCTCCGTGGAAAACTTCCGTCCGGTGGCCGGCAGCCTCAATTTCGGCTGCGCCGGGAACCCCACCGTCACGCTGCCCTTCGGGGACGTGGATGACGGACCGGCATCGATCGCGTTCACGCTGCGGCAGTCCAACGGAAGCGCCGCCAACTTCCGGTTCGACCTGACCGTCAGGGATACGGCTGGCCGCACCTGCACGATCCGCATGGCGCCCAGCCCTGGGTACTTCAACACCTCGGGCTTCGCCATCCTGGATAACCCACCGTATGCAATTGGTCTGGCGGGAGCGTGCCTCACGACGGGTTCGCAGACCCTGCGGCTGGAGTTCGATCCGGCCACGGGGTTCGCGCTGTGGTCCAGCGCCTACCCGGCAGCGCCGGTCTTGAGCTTCCCCAACGTACATTACTCGAAGGCCCTGCAGAGCATCACCTTCGCGAGCCTGAACGCGGGCGGCGTCGGGATGAGCTGGTTCCTGGATGACGTGACCGTGCGGGCCGATGAACGCACCGCCGACGAGACTGCGCGCGCCGAGACAGCAGCAGCGGCGCTCGCTGCAGGGGCGGCCCGGCACGAAGCCTTCCGCCGCGAACACCATGTGCGCAGCCCGCACCCGCAGTGGTTCAACAGCCTGCGCCCAAGCGCCGACGGCGTCCCGGCCCTCATCCTGGCCGACGACTACATAGCGCAGTATGCCATCCTGCTGCCGGCTGAGCCCTCCGCCCAGGAGACGCAGGCGGCGACGGAATTGGCCTTCTGGCTGAAGATGCTGTCCGGCGCCGAGTTCAGCGTGGTGAAGGACGGCGAGCAGCCCCTCCCCGTACACGTCATCAGCCTCGGACGCACGAAACTGGCAGAGGACGCGAAACCGGAACTTGCGGACCTCAAGGACGACGGGTATCGCATCGCCGTGGTCAACGGCCATCTGCTACTCGGCGGCGGGCACCGCACCGGCATTCTCAATGCCGTATACGCTCTGCTCGAGGAGGATTTGGGGTGCCGGTGGTACCAGCCGGGCAATGACGGCACCGTGATCCCGATGCGTGTCAAGCTGGCGCTCCAGTCCGCGCCGCGGGTGTTCGTGTCGCCGTTCGACAGAATGCGGTGGGTGGACTACGGGGACGTTGCCGACGGGGTGTGGCAGAGCCGTAACCGGACCCGCCCCGGGATCTGGGCGAATCCCTTCTTCACCCACAGCTATTACCAACATGTGCCGAGCGAGCTGTTCGCCGAGCATCCGGAGTACTTCGCGCTCCAGTCGGGCAAGCGCGGCACCAGCCAGATCTGCCCGAGCCATCCGGAAGTGCGCGCGATGACGCTGCGGAACGTCCGCAAGTACCTGGCCGCACGACCGGACGCCGACTTTGTGGACATCTCGCCAAATGACGGCGGCGGCGCCTGCCAGTGCCCGCTGTGTCAGGCAATCATCGACCGCGAAGGCGGCACCGACATGGGGCCGTTGCTGGAGCTGGTGAACTACGTCGCCGACCGCATCGCCGGGGAGTACCCGCACGTGCGGGTTACCACGCTGGCGTACCTGAACACGGTGGTCCCGCCGAAAACCTTCGGCCCCTCGCCCAATGTGGTGACGTGGCTGGCGACCGATGCCCATGCCTGGAGCTTCAACGACCTGTTCGTCTGGGAAACGGAACGCTCCGCGCGCGCCATGCAGCGGTGGCACGATGACTGGCAGGCACCGACGATTGTCTGGGACTACCCATCCCTCTTCTTCGGGTTCAACTACAACCTCAATCTGCCCGTCATCGCGGACAACCTGCAGTGGTATGCCCAAAGGAACGCCGTCGGGATCTTCTTCCAGACGCAGCACAACCTGAACCACGGCTTCCCGCAGAGCTACCAGCGCAGTTGGCTGTTCGCCAAGCTGGGCTGGGACCCGGCCCGCAACACGCGCGACTTGGTCCGCGACTTCAACTACGGCTTCTACGGCAGCGCGGCTCCGCAGATGCAGGCCTTCGACGACCTGCTGCGGACGAGGTGGGAGGAGTGGTACGGCGGGCGCGTCAGTGAGACGTCACGCCCATGGACGCCGGACCAGATCCGCGAAGCGAAGCTCAGCGGGAGAGTCGAGACGGATGAGACGTTCTGGCGGAGAGCCGAAGAACTGCTCTTGGCCGCCGACGCCGCGGCGACCAACGATCCGGACCTGAAGCAACGCGTTCGCGTTGCCCGGCTGTCGCTGCTGTACGGGCACTTGGAACGGGGACCACAAGACCCCAAGGCCCCGGCGGACTACCTGGCCCGGGTGGACGAGTTCGAGGCCATCGCCAAGCGCGCCAACATCCAGTACATCGAGGGCATGGTGGGGCCGTATGTGCCCGGCGGCACGCTCGAGCCGAAGCTCGACTACTGGCGCAAGCTTGCGGCGCCCCTGGCCGACATCCCCTACATCGAGCTGAACAACACCTGGCGGTTCATGCCCGATCCGGAGAACAAGGGCACCAAGGAACGCTGGTTCGCGACCGACCATTCCGATCTAGCCT
Source organism: uncultured Candidatus Kuenenia sp. (assembly GCA_964581055.1). Classification (GTDB taxonomy): domain Bacteria; phylum Planctomycetota; class Planctomycetia; order Pirellulales; family UBA1268; genus CAMCQY01. The sequence goes on along the minus strand of CAZOMJ010000141.1, from coordinate 5,053 downwards.
GGGGCAGCGTGGAGACCGGCAGCTGGACGACCCAGGAGTTCACGGGCGGCCAACCAGCGTGGTACCGGCAGACCTTCACCGTCACCGACGAGATGCTGGCCCGCGAGTCGCTGTGGCTGCTCTTCGGCGCGGTGGACGAGACCGCCGAGGTATACCTCAACGGCAAGCTCGTCTTCGAGCACACCGTCGAGGCCACCGGTCTGCCGGTGACAACGTTGTGGAACAAGGCCTTCGTCTTCGACGCCCGGCCCTTTGTCCAGGCGGGCGTCAACACCCTGGCGGTACGGGTCACCGATACCGCCGGCGCCGCCGGGATCTGGCTCCCGGTGCGCTTCGTGCCGGGCAAGGAGAAGCCCGATGCCCAGGCGCTGACCGATCAGATCGAGGAGCTGGTCAAGATCCGCACCGTGCTGCGGCGCGAGGCAAAGTAGCGGCTCGGTACGGTCAAGAATTGGTGCCTACTCAGGTGGTGCCGTGGTAGGCCGGAGATCGGTTGACGATTACGGGCGACAATCAAAGGATAGCCCGGTCAAATGGCACTTCCGCACCGGTCTTCCGGTTGATAAGCGACTCGTGAGCCTCGGGAGGAGAGGCGGCTCAAGCGGTTCGCCCAAGCCACCGCCTCCGCAGTCAATCGGCCTCGAGCCGGAAGTCGGCGACGTTGCGGTGATGCGGCTCGATGGTCGCTTCGAGCACGCTATCCGCGTTGTAGCAACGGGGGATAAATTCAACGACGCTGTCGCGGGGGTCATCGGGGAGGCCACCAGTCCCGCCGGCTCCGGCCTTTCTCGGCACGATTCGGCTCGCGTTGATTTCGACACGCGCCGCGCCAGGCGGACACCGCAACGCAAACGCCCCGGCCTTGATCTGACCAGCGACAGCCCCCTGGCTGCGGTCTGCCGGCTTGAACATGATGTCGCCATGGTCCAGCGGCTGGCCGTCGAAAAACACGCCGCCTGTCACGTGATAGCGGCCATCATTCCGCCAGCCGCAGCCCGCGACAGCCGCGGCGAGGATCGCCGCCACGAGGAACCGCTCACATCGGACGTGCGGTTTTTTCATGTCGCTTTCCTGAAAGGCGTTTGGCCGGCCATGGGTCATTCCTGGCTCGCGATGGCCTCGCCGCCGGCACGGGTGCCCAGCGCTGTCCAGACAGCTGCGTCAACAGACTCCGAGTAAAACACGACGGCGCCGTCGGCCAGGCCCGCATAGACGCCCTGGTGATAGCTGCGGGCGTAGCTGACCATGTTGTCCGCCGGCCCGGCATTGGCTGATGTGCCGGGCGTGCCTCCCGCAAGGCCTGCACACGGCGCCCTGGGGTGCGGTGCGCAATAGCGCAGCCGGTCTCCGACCGTCGTGTTGGGCGTGTTTTGGGTTGAGACCAGAGCGCTTCCCAAATAGGCCATCATCCACAGAGAACCCCGTGTATCGAACCAATATCCCGCGGTTGTGTACGGAACATTCACCCCCTCGGCGACGACAAGCGTTTTCGAGGTTCCATCGGTCACGTCCTTGGGGCGAACCTTTGATCTCGCGAAAAATATCCCGTTGAGACGGGTGCCGCCGTCCGTGGAGGCGTTGGCAGCCGGCTCGGCATAGGTGCCAGCGTTGCCGCCCTCGATCTTCCCCCGAGGATTGAAGGTTGTTGAACCCGCCACCCCGCGGTAGTTGGAGTAAAAACCACGGCTGTCTTTGGCTATCAACTCCACTTTGTTTGCATTCGGGTCGGACGGGCAGCAGAACACCGCCATGGGGCTGTTGTAAGCGAGCCCGACCTGCCATTGCCAGGTTGTGGCGCCGTTCACAGACGGCATCGTTCGCATGACGTCCGCATACAACGGCGCGCTCTCCAGATAGGGCAGCAGAAAGATCGCCCAGGTGCGATAGTCCTTACCCCCATACTCCGCATTCATGATCAGTTCCGTCGAGTTGCCCGGCGGATACTGCCTCGCCGCGCTCTCGTAACTCTGCACCGCGAGCGCGATCTGTTTCGTGTTGTTCATGCACGTGCTGCGACGGGCGCTCTCCCGGGCCGCCTGCACGGCCGGCAGGAGCAACCCGACGAGCGTGCCGATGATGGCAATCACGACCAGTAGCTCAACCAAAGTGAACGCCCGGCGGCTGACATGACGAGCTGCGAGATATCGCATGACTTCCCCCTTGAAACGATGACAAGGATTGATCGAAAAGTGGCAAAACGGACCGCTGCGGGAAACAACTAGCCGTAACCACCTTGGTCAGTCCGCGTGCCTCGGACTCCTAACCCCAAGGGTCGTCATCTGCCGCTCGCGTGACACGTCATAAAGATTAGCCTGCCCCCCCCGCCCCGTCAAGTTCTTGGCGAGCCCCCGGCAAGCGAAGCCGGACGGCCTGAGTGGGTTGAATCGTTCGTCACTGCCAACGCCGGCACCGCATGCCATGCTCCGTCGCGGACGCTGGCGAGCGCGGCCACATTCACCCGCAGCGTCTGCCAGCCCTCCGCGAGCGTGCAGGCAACCGTCCCCCGGCCCTCGATCGCGTCGAGGAACATCGCCGCCTGGGCCCGGAAGGCATCGTCACGCTCCCGCGGTCCGAAGGCCTGCTCCTGCCAATCGGTCTGCGGCGTCGTCATCCACTTCAGCCGTTGGCCGTGCAGCTCGCACCGTACCGTGCCCCGCTCGCAGGCCACCTGCACGAAGCTCTCGTTGGGCGCCTGATGCTGGTTGAGGGCGTAACTGGCAAGCACGTCCGGCTCGCCCGCCTGCGGGCTCTGCCGGGCGAGCATGTGCGCCGTGTCCTCCACCGTCACGCCCGGCAGCGCCAAGTGGTCTGCATCGCAGACCAAACGGGTGATCGGCCCGGCCAGCCACTCCCCAAGGTTAATCAGGTGTGTCAGCGCATCCTGGATCGCGCCGCCCCCCGATTCGTGCCGTGTGTAATAGGTCTCGCGATACGCTGGACGATACGTGGGAAAATGCTGCCCGCTGACTGCCGTCAGCTCGAGCGGCCGCCCCCACTCGCCGGCCTGGAGCCGGGCGTGCATCTCGCGCAGTTCCGGAAACACGCGGTAGACATAGGCCACGCCACACACCGTCTCTTGCCGGGCCACGGCCGCCGCCAGCTCGGGTAGCCCGGCTTCCGACGTCGAGAGCGGCTTCTCGATCAGCACGTGCAGCCCCGCCTCGACGAGCGCTCGGGCCTGCGGCACATGGAGCGGGGCCGGCGAGCAGACCACCGCCGCGGTGAACCGCCGCTCGAGCGCAGCCTCGAGAGACTCGTATCCCGGCACGCCATAGTCGCGGGCCACCCGCTCTCTCACGTCGACCCGGGGCTCTACGAAGGCCGCCGCCACCCGGCCCGTCGCCAGTTGGCAACGCAGGTGCCGCTCGCCGATGGATCCGGTGCCGATCATCAGCACGTCATGCTTTGCCATCACAGGATCCCTTTTTCGTGCTCGCATGGATCTGCGGGAGGAGTTCGGGCGAGTTCTTCTTCACCCAGGCGATCAGCTGCCGGACGTGCTTCTCGGTGCCGCTGCGGTAGGGAGACTGGCAGCGAAGGCCCACCACACCGCCCCCGGCGACCCGCTGAATGCGGTCGATCGCGGAATCCCACAGGCCGGCCTCGTGGACGAGCGGCCCGACAAGGCCCTCGTGCAAATATCGATGCATCGCGTCGGCGAGCGGCTTGGCCTCGGCGAGCTTTCCCTCGGCACAGAGCGTGTAGAGCTCGACGACCTTGCGGGCGTTGAACCCCGTGATCGAGCAGTAGCCGCCACGGCCGCCGGCGGGCACGCGGTCGTAAAAATCCTCGCCGCCGAAGATGGCGAGGTCGGGCGCCTCGGCGAGCATGGCCTTCACCTCGGCGACGGTCGCGCCAGTGTCTTTGGTGCCCAAGAGCGTCGGGTGCCGCTTGGCCAGTTTGCCGAGGAGCGCGGGGGCGATCTTCCGCTTCGACCGGCTCGTGAGATAGAGGATGATCGGGGTGCGGCCGGCGGCTTCAGCCACTTCGGCGACATACCGCTCGACCTCGTCGTCCTTGAGCTCGAGCCAGAACGGCAACGCCAGTTGCACCGCGTCGGCCCCGGCCCGCTTGGCCATGCGGATCCGCTCGATCGTGGTGCGGGTGCTCAGCGCCGTCGCGCCGATCTGAACCGGCAGCCCGATGGCGTGGGCCTGCTCGACGACGGTGTGGGTGATCTTTTCGAAGGTGGCGTCGTCCTGAGCGTAGAACTCGCCCGTGGTGCCGCCGGTGTAGACACCGTGCACGCCGGTGCCGGCGTAGCCGCGCACTTCTTGGGCAAGCCGGCGAAGATCGACCTGGTCGCGGTCGTTCCAGGGCACGATGAGCGCGGGCCAGACGCCCCGGAGGGTCTGGCGTGTCAGCGGCGGGATTCGGGAAGCTTTCCGCGGAGCTTTCATGGCGGGAGGCATGGCAAGAAGGGCGTTTGGGCCGCGGTCACTTGGCGGTATAGCCGCCGTCCACGGGGATGTTGACGCCTGTGATGTAGGCCGAGGCGTCGGAGGCAAGAAACACGACGGCCCCGGCCAAGTCGCTGTCGTTGGCAAGCCGGCCGAGGCAGGTCCGCTCGCTGTAATTCCTCACGAAGGCCTCGGGGTGCCCCTCGTTCAAGAGGCCGCCGGGGTGGAGGCAGTTGCAGCGGATGCCGCGGCTTCCGAAGTAGCTGGCGAAGAACCGGGTGAGGTTCGCCATGCCCCCCTTGTGAAAGAAGTAGTCGGGACACCAGCCGCTCATGTCTGTGTCGCGGTAATTGAGCGGTTCGAGGCCGACGAGCCCCATGATCGAGCCGATATTGATGATCGAGCCACCATCTGCGATCGCGTCTGCCAGGCCGCGGGTGACGAGAATCAGCCCCGTGCCGTTGACGCGCATGCTCTCGTCGATCTTTGCCGCCTCGTCGAATAAGCCCTTGGTGGGTCGGGCCACGGCATTGTTGACGAGCACATGCAGCCCGCCGCTCTCCGCGACAATCCGTTCGCGGACCGCCGCGATCGAGGTCTCGTCGGCCTGGTCGAGCCGCAGGGCCCGCACGTCGTGCCCGAGCCTCCGGTGC
>CAZOMJ010000140.1:0-22832 GCA_964581055.1 uncultured Candidatus Kuenenia sp. | reverse complement strand
AACGTCCGGCGATGGGGTCCGGTCAGCCCCGAACCGCGGCCAGCTCGCGAGGGGCAAGTGTCAACTATTCGATGTTTTCCGTAGGACGGCCAGCCCTTACTCCTGGCCGCGGACCAGTTCAATCAGCGGCCGCACGAGGGAACCCGTGCCGCCGCCGTCGATCCACGGCCGCGGCTTCTCGGCGAACGCCGGGCCGGCGATGTCGACGTGGGTCCAGGGAATGCCCCCGACGAAACGCTCGAGGAACTTCGCTGCCGTGATGGCGCCCCCCCAGCGGCCGTCGCCGACGTTCTTGATGTCGGCGACCTCGCTTCTGATCTGGTCGTCGTAGTCGGCATACATGGGCAACTGCCAGACCTGTTCTCCCACGGCGCGGGCCGCCCGGGCGACATCATCGCAACAGGCTTGGTCGTTCGTGAACAGCCCCGCCACGTCATGGCCCAGCGCCACCATGCAGGCGCCCGTGAGGGTGGCGGCGTCGATGATCCGCTTCGGCTTGAAGCCGCGGACCACGTCGAGCACGTCGGCCAGGACGACCCGACCCTCGGCGTCCGTATTGTGCACCTCGATCGTGGTGCCGCTCCGCGCCGTGATCACGTCGCCAAGTTTGTAGGCGGCCGGGCCCGTCATGTTTTCAACGAGGCCGATCGCAGCCACGAGGTTCACCGGCAGTTTCAGCGCGGCGATCGTGGCCGCCGCCGCCAGCATGGCGGCCCCTCCGGACATGTCGCACTTCATGGCGAGCATCGAATCCGAAGGCTTGAGCGAGAGGCCGCCCGAATCGAAGGTCACACCCTTGCCGACCAAGGCAAGGTCGGGCTGGCCGTCGTGGACGCCCGGCCCACGGTAGCGGAGGATCACGAGCCGGGGCGCACGGCTCGACCCCCGGCCCACCGCGAGGATCGCCTGGCAGCGTTCCCGCGCCAATTGCTCCTCGTCCCAGATCTCGACCTCCATTCCGGTGCGGCCGGCCACGGCCGCCGCCTCCTCGGAGAACGTCTGGGGGTAGAGATCGTCGGGGGGCGTGTTGACCAGCCGTCGCGCGAGGTTGACGCCTTCGCCGATCAAGACGCCGCGGGCGACCGCCTCGGGTGGCGCCACGAGCCAGATGGTGCTGCCGAACCGCGTGCGTTTCTTGTCGGCCCGGTAGAGATCCTGTCCCACCATTCCGACCGCCGCACCGGCAACGGCCTGCTCCGCCTGCCGGGTCGACCAGCAGCCGTCGGCGACGAACGCGACCTTGGAACGCGGACGGCCGGCGAGATGCTTCGAGGCCGTCGCCGCCGCGCGGTAGAGGACGCCCGCGTCGACTTCCTCACGCTTGCCAAGGCCGACCACCACCAGTTGGCCGGCCTTGAGCCCGGGGGCCGCGAGGATCGGCACGCACTCATACCGCTTGCCGGTGATCTCCCCGGCCGCAGCCAGCCGGGAGAGGAGCCCGCCGGTCGCTCGATCGATCTCGGCGACGGCGCCGGAGCCGATGCCCCCCTCGGTGAGAAACGTGACGATGGCATCGGACTCGATGGCTTCGGGCCGCGCGGCCGGATCGGCGATGATGCCGCCGGCGGCGCCGGTACGGAGGTGGGAAAATTCGTGGCTCATGGAAGCCTCCTGGCTGCGGTGGATGGAAGCGACGAATGTAGCGTGTTTCCGGCGATGCGGCATCCTGGCTCGAGCCAAGGGGCCAGCAGCGAGAGCAACACGGGGAGCACGACGAGGTTGCCGAACAGGCCGCCGGTGAGCGTGAGGCAGGAGAGCGCCCCGAACGAGACGGTCGGCATGAACCCGCTGGTGGTGAGCGCGAGAAACCCGACCACGAGAGCGAGCGTCGAGAAGATCATCGCCCGACCGGCGGTCTGGTGGGCCGTCTCGAGTGCGGCGGCGATCGGCTGGCCCGACGCGAGCCGGCGGCGGAAGGCCGCAAGGTAGTGGATCGAGCTGTCGACCGAGAGCCCCATCGAGACTGCGGCGATCATCGCCGTGCCCATGTTGATCCGTTCTCCCGCCCAGCCCAGCAGGCCGAGCACCACGAAGATCGGCAGGGCATTGGGCACGAGCGCCACCGCCGCGATGAGGGGGCTGCGAAAGCTGGCGGCCAGAAGCAGGAAGATGCCCGCAGCAGCGAGAAAAAATGTGAGCCACTGATCGGAGAGCATCCGCTCCACGAGTTGCGCCAGAAGCACGAAGAAGCCCGTCACCTCTCCTGCGGGCCGATTGCCGCGGGCGGGGAATTCCTCGGCGACGATCCGGGTGACCTGTTCGATGATCGCACGTTTCTGCGGCGCGGGCTGTCGTTCGTGGGCTCGCAGCATCACCCGCAGCCACGTCGAGCCGTCGTCGGGATCGCGGCCGATGAACGTGCGGCTCAACTGCGGCACCTGTGTCTGGATCATGTCGAGCGCACCGGTTACGAGCCAGTTGCCCAGCCGCGTGCTCTGCAGCCTCTCCAGCGAAATCGGCGACACGGCCGCCATGACGTCGGGCAGACTCATCACCTTGGTCAGGGCGGGCGCTGGTCGGCCGTCGCCATCGGGGATCGTGACCTCGGTCCGCAGCCGCTGCTCCAGCCGGGCCATGTCGCCGAGCAACTTCCCATCGATCGCCTCGCCCGCCGGCAGGAGCACGTCCCATACGCCCGCCCCTCCGAGGCGGGACTCGATCATGTCGTAGGAGGCAACCACCGGGCTCGAACGGCGAAAGTTGCGGGTGAAGTCGGTTTCCACCTCCAGCCACCGCATGCCCGACACCGCCGCGGCCACCAGCAGCGTCGACCCGAGCAGGATCGGACCGGGATGCTGCACGATCCGCCGCACGAGCCTGTCGAGTCCACGTTCGAGCACGCCCTCGCCCCAGGCCCGCTTCGGGTCGGCATCGAACCTTCCACAAAGCGCGAGGAAGGGGATGACGAGCGCCGCGGCGACGAGCACCATCACCGCTCCCACGCTCGTCATGATGCCGAAGTCGTGAACCGGGCCCACGCGGCTGGCGATGAGCGATCCGAAGCCGATCACGTCGGTGGCAATCGACCCAACCACGGGCCAGAACAGGATTGCGATCGTGCGTTCAATCGCCGCGGCCGGGGGCAGTCCCTCGTCCCGCTGCCGCCGGAACTCCACGATCACGTGCACCACGGTGGCGATCGCCACCACCGTGACCATCGCGGAGAGCATGGTCGAGACCATCGTCAACTTGAGGCCGATCACGGCCAGCACGCCCCGCGTGCTCCAAAGGGCCAGGAGCACGACCGCCAGCGGTACGGCGAGCCAGCGGAGGCTGCGGAAGGAGACGAGCAGGACCGCGCCGGCCAGCACGGCGCTGGCCGTGCCGAGGAGATTGCCGTCACGCTTCAGCATGGCGAATCCGTCGCGGAGCATCACCGGCTCTCCCGCGACGGTTCCCGAAGGCATTCTGCTCATGACGGCACGGAGTCGGTCGATCGCGTCGGCGCGCAAGTCGGTCTGCGCGGAGGTGGGTTGCCGAGCGGGGGCGCTCGAAGGCGGTTCCAGCACGCAGACGACCGCCGCGGTGCGGCGGTCGGCGCCGACGGCATATCCCTCGAGGAGTTCGACGAGCCGCCGTGCCGTCGGACTCGTTTCGGTCTCGATGATGCGGTTGCCCAGAGGCGTGTCGGCGAGACTCGTGGCCGAGGCGACGCCGGGGAGCGAGGCAAGCGTGTCGGTGAGCGATCGCAGCCGTTCGATGCCCGGTGGTGAAAAGAGTTCCGGATCGTCGTAGGCGGCCAGCACCACCTCGCTCGAGCCGAAAGCGCGGAGCATCCGGCGGTAAGGAACGAGCGCCGGATCGGTGCGGTCGAACATCGTGTCGATCGAGCGGACGAATTCGAGCCGTCGCGACTCCGCGACGGACACGATCGTCACCACCACCGCAAGAACGGCAAGCGGTGCGCGGTGGCGAACCAGCCAGCTCGCGACACGATTCTCGACCGCTTGCATGGATCAGACGTCTTGCGTGAGGGGGGTGGGTGATGCAACTCGCGCGGAGAGCGAGCGAAGGGCGGGGCCAGGGCGGTGTGGGCAATCAGCCGGAGCGGCGGGTAGAGAGCGATCCACGCAATCCGGAGGAGTATGGTACCGCGACGGGGAGAAGCAGGCTGGGCAGACGGCGCGAAGATGGAGCTTGCCTGGGTTGCCAGGACGGCCATTCGCCTGACCGCCCACGCTGCGTCGCTTGCGGGGACGGAACCGGGCGGAACGGCCCGACAGCCACGGGCCTGTGGTCTTGTTCGGGATACCCCTCGCGTATCGGTAACCCCCTTTGCAGCCACGACTTGCGGATTCTGCGCGGCGGCCGCATCGCCTTGACCCGTTGGCGCGGGCACTCCTATAGTCCCGCGATTTTTCCCAGACCGGACCGTTTCCGCCCTCCAGAGACGCTCGTTCACGCGTGTTTCTTCCGCTCGACTACGCCACCGCTGCGCCCCCGCGACCTCGGGCTCTCGCTCCGTCGCGCCGAGGGACTGCGCGCCCGCGACCCGATGCTCGACGGCTGTTGATGGCATGCGTGCTCACGCCGGTGGTGATGCTCATGGTCATGCGGCCGGCCGTATCGCAGTCGCCCGTCGCCGTGCAGCCGCTGAAGGAAACCGCCACCGCTGGTGCGCTCGCCTCGCTGCCTGCCCGCGGTCTGGCCGCCGCCATCGCCGAGGCGGGAAGGATCGAGGTGCCGTCCGTCGATCCGCGTGAGAAAGTCCTGATCGACGCCACGCAGGCCGCGCGATGGACGGAGGGCTCCTATGACGTTTGGCACCTCACGGGTGGCGTACGGATCAGGCAGGGTGCGACGGAGGCGGTGGCCCACGAGGCAGTCGTGTGGATCGAACAGGAGGCGGCTCCGTCGATCGTAAGCGAAGCAGATGACGGGGAGGAGACGCTCCAGCCTGACGTTCGCAGCATGCTTGTGCGCATGGCGGGGAATGTGTCCGTGCGATCGGGAGCCGCAGACGCCAGTGCCGCCGCGACGACCGTCCGCGGGCCGCGCTGGACGGGGCGGTTCTGGATGCAGCGAGAGCCGACCCTCGAGTTTGCCAGCGTCGTGCCCACCGCAGGCACACCACCGCTCTACGAGGCGCCAGCCGACCGCGTCGTGCCGGTCGCCTATACCGCCGACGCCGACGCCGCAACCGATGCCGCGACCGAGGAGCCGATTCAACGGGCCCAGTTCAGCGAATTCGGCGCGGCCCCGGTGCCGCAGGTGAACACAGCCACGACCGCCCGCCGGCTGCGGGCCTTCCCGCGGTCAAGCGTGCCGCTCAACATCCGCTGGTTTCCCAGTCCGGGGGGCAACGAGTGGGTGGCGGTGATCACCTCGGGCGTGAACCTCGTCGTGGATGGCGTCGATCCGGCCGGCCCGCTCGATGTCTCCGCCGACCGGCTCGTGATCTGGACCCGAGGGCAGGCGCAGCCCGACCTCGAAGGCAACGCCGCCCAGGCCGGCGACGTGCCGCTGGAACTCTACATGGAGGGGAACGTCGTCTTCCGCCAGGGGCAGCGGGTCGTCGAGGCCGTGAGCATGTTCTACGACGTGCCGCGGTCCAGCGGCGTGATCACCGGCGCCACGGTGCTGACCCCGGTCGACAACTAGTCCGGCGTGGTGCGGTTGCGGGCCGACGTGCTCCGGCAGGTGGACCGCAGCCGCTTCGTCGCCCAGCAGACGGGCCTCACCTCGAGCCGCCTGGGCGTGCCGAGTTGGGAGTTCCGGTCCCGCGAACTCGAGTTCACCGACGAGCAGGTGCCGCTTGCAGGGCCCGGTGGCCAGCGGGCGATCGATCCCGTCACGGGCGAGCCTGCCGTCGAGCACCAGCAGTTCATCACTAGCCGAGGCAACACGGTCACGCTCGGCGGCGTGCCTGTGCTCTGGTGGCCGGTGCTGGCGACCAACGCCAAGAAGCCCACCTTCTATATCAACAACGCGCAGATCAAGAACGACCGCATCTTCGGCACACAGTTGCTCACGAGTTGGGACGCCTTCCAAGTGTTCGGCTGGCGGCGGCAGCCGGACGGCGTCGATTGGGATTTCGACATCGACTATCTCAGCCTTCGTGGCCCCGGCGGCGGCACGTCCCTGCTCTATAACCGCCCCGACTTTCTCGGGTTTGGGGGACCCGCCAGCGGCGACCTCGACGCCTGGTTCATCGGCGACGTGGGGCAGGACAACCTCGGTCTCTACCGCCGCGACTTCACCTATCCGGGCTATCCCAACCGCACGTTCCGCGGCCGATCGTTCTGGCGGCACCGGCAGGATCTCGGCGGCGGCACCGACAGTTTCTTCGGAGGCTGGCAGGCCCGCGGCACGGTCGGCTGGATCAGCGACATGAACTTCCTCGAGGAATACTACGAGGCGGAGTGGGAGGAGGGGTACGAACAGCGCACCTGGCTCGACCTGCGCAGGCCTATCGAGAATCGCGAACTCCGGCTGCTCACGAGCGCCCGCGTCAACCCGTTCTTCACACAGAGCGAATGGTGGCCGCGGCTCGACCACTACTGGCTGGGGCAGCCGCTCCTGCAGGATTCGCTGACGTGGTATCAGCACTCGGGCGTGTCGTACGTGCGGCAGAACCTGCCGCAGACACCGACGCCAGGCCAGGGGCTCGGCATCTGGACGACGCTGCCCTATGAAAACAACGTCATTGGCGAGCGGGTGGCGACGCGGCAGGAGATCGACCTGCCCTTCCAGGCGGGCGTGGTGAAGATCGTCCCCTATGCGCTTGGCGAACTGGCGCACTGGGGGCAGGACATCACCCAATCGCCGATCGACCGGGCCTACGGGCAGGTGGGCGTCCGCTCGACGCTGCCGATGTGGACGTCGGACGACTCGGTGGAGAGCCAGCTCTGGAACGTGCATGGCCTCGCCCACAAGGTGGTCTGGGAGGCGGAGTTCTCCTATGCCAACAGCACGCAGAGCGTCACGCAGTTTCCGCTCTACGACCAGATCGACGACGACACGATCAACCAATACAGGCGCAACATCCCCTACTGGGACTACGGCGCCATCCCGGGCCAGGCTACGCCGCTCGGGGCTCCCTTCGTGTTCGGGCCGAGCAATAAATACGACCCGCGGACCTACGCCGTCCGCCGCGGCATGGGCGGCTGGGTGACCGGCCCGACGGAGATCGCCAACGACCTGACCGTCTTCCGGCTGGGGGCCCGGCAGCGGTGGCAGACGAAGCGCGGCCCGATGGGCAATCGGCGGATCATCGACTGGATCGTCTTCGACGTGGACGGCGAGCTCTTTCCGACGACGAGCCAAAACTTCGGCCAGACGCTCGGCCTCTGGCAGTATGACTTCCGCTGGCACGTGGGCGACCGCACCACGCTGCTTTCGACCGCCGACGTCGACTTCTTCACCGGCGGCCAGCAGCTCTACACGATCGGCGCACTACTCAACCGAACGCCGCGAGGCAGCTTCTATCTGGGCTTCAACGAATTCGGCGGCCCGATCGAAGCCAGCGTGCTCACGGGTTCCTACACCTACCGCATGAGCCCCAAGTGGGCGAGTTCTTTCGGCACGGCGCTCAACCTCAAGGGCTTGAACATCGGGCAGAATTTCCAGCTCGTGCGGATCGGCGAGTCGTTCCTGATGACGTTCGGCTTCAACGTCGACTACAGCCGCAACAACGTCGGCTTCACGTTCAACCTCGAGCCGCGGTTCCTGTCGCGGACACAGTTCGCCAGCCGCACCGGCCTCGACATCCCGATGGCGGGCGCCTACGGCCTGGAGTGACGCCCGCACCAGGTTCGCGTTTCATTCAGAGGGATGATCGGGCCGTGGTCGCAGCCATGCGTGCCAGCACGTAAAGAGCGCGGCGAGCACGGCGTAGGCGGTGGCGAGTTCCAGTGGACTGCGGCCCGACGCTTCGGCCGGAAGCGGTCCGATGTCCCACGGCAGGAAGAGCCGGCCGTCGGCAAATGGGGAATGGATCACGCCGCAGAGCGTGCAGGCCGCGGCGGCCAGGCACCAGCCGGCGGCTGCCAGGAGCTTCCGGTCGATGAGCGCCGCCAGCAGGCCCGCCCAGAGCAGACTCGTGACGATGAAGCCGGAGGAGAGGAGCCGGACCGAGAAGAGTTCGCGGGCCAGCGGGCCCGTCGGCACGGCCCCTGCGGCGATGAGCTTGTCGGCCTGGATCGTCACGAGCGCGGCGAGGGCCGGCACGCAGGCGATCGCCACCGCCGGGTAGTGCCGCTGCGGCGTGGCATGAAAACTCTGGGCCGTGATCTCGAGGCCGATGAAGACGAGAATCGGCAGGATCGCCGGGCCGGGGATCGCCTGATAGAGGTAGGCAAACGTCCCGGTGAGGCCCGCCACGCCGATGAAGATCGCCGTGGCGAGCGTATAGGCCGCGCGGCCCCCCATCGCCTTGTAGGCAGGGTGGCCGATGTAGGGCGTGGTCTGGATCACGCCGCCGCAGGCCCCGGCGACGATCGTGGCGAGGCCCTCGACGCCGATGATGGAACCGGTGTCGTACTCGTCACCGGCCGCCGCGGCGCTCTCGGTGCAGTCGATGCCCCCCACCACCGTGCCGAGTGCGAAGGGAATCACGATCGGCAGGTATTTCACGGTGTCGCTCCAGGCCTCCAGCCACTCGAGTCTCAGGGCCGACAGCCATTCCACCGGCCAGAGCGCGGCCCGGGGATCAATCGCCGCATGGGCGGAGTCCGAGGGAATCCAGCCGGTGGCGGTGCCGATCGCATGGATCAGCCCGCCGACCACGAGGGCCGCCAGAGCGCCGGGAATGCGGGCGGGAAAGGGGATCCTCGCGGTGAGCGCCGCCAGCACGATGCCCAGCGAGGCGAGGCCCACGAGCGGCGAATCGAAGATTTCCAGAAGCGGCAGGAATGTGATCAAGGCCAAAGCTATGGCCGCGAGGCTGCCGAGCAGGCCCGCGCGGGGCACGAGCCGGCGGACGGCAGTCGCCAGGCCGCTGCAGCACACTTTGAAAACCCCGCTGGCGACGATCGCACACATGCCGACGTGCCAGGCGTGGCGGGCGGCGGCCTCCCGTTCCATGCCGCCGGCAAGCGACGCGGCATAGGCCGGACCGAGCACGAAGAAGACCATGCCGAACGTGCTCGGTGTGTCGAGCCCCAGCGGCATGGCGGTGATGTCAGAGCGGCCGGTCCGCCGCGCCAGCCGGAAAGCCATCCAGGTGAAGATCAGGTCGCCCACCACCACGCCTACGGCCGTGCCCGGCACGAAGTGTGAAAGGGCGAACTGGGCTGGGTAGTCGAAGACCGCAGCCAGCAGGGAGACGGCCAGGACGAGGTCCGCCAGATTGTCCAGCGACAGGCCGAAAAAAGCGTTGATGTCGCCGGGCGTGGCCCAGCGGTAGGCCGTCGTCGGGGAGGGGGCGGGGCGTTGAGCCATGGGGCGTGTCCGTGCCTGAGCCTTGGGTCTGGGAGGGCCGATGGAGCCCGCGGGACCGTGCCGGAATGTCAGGAGCGGGGCCGGAAAAGTCAAATGGAGCGGCCGAAGACGTTGGCAATCGACGCCTCGGCGACCGCGGACGGATTTCCCCGCACCCCCGGTTTGGTGGCTATACTCGGACTTGGGCGGCCGGCCTCTGCGGGGGTCGCCGAGCGATCTTTCGGCGACCGGGTTTTTCTCGCGAACTATCCCCTTTGAGCCCGCGTAACACAGATGGATTTGCACGAGTCCCACCCCAGTTCAGGGCACGACAACCGGTCCGGCGGCGGTTCGGTTGCCGAACCGTTGACGCAACCTCTGACTCCGGGGACGGGGCCGTCCGATGAGGAATTGATTGGGCGGGTTCGGGCAGGTGACGACGCGGCCGCATTCGAATCGCTCGTCCACCGGTACGAACGTGAGTTGTTCAGTTACCTTCGTCGCTACCTCGGCAGCGCCGAGATGGCGGAGGATGTGTTCCAGGCGACATTTTTACAGATTCACCTGAAGCGGGAGAATTTCGAGGACGGTCGGAGGTTTCGCCCCTGGCTCTACACAATCGCAACCAATCAGGCCATCGATGCCCAGCGTCGTAATCGTCGCCACCGGATGGTGAGCCTCGATCACCGTGCGGGCGGCGACGGCGACGTCGGTTCGCTCGTGGAAATGCTCTCGGGACGGGATCAGACGGCCGATCAGAAACTACAGGACGAGGAGGCGAAGAGTTGGGTGCGGTCGGCGGTCGAGGAACTTCCCGATCCGCTGAAGAGTGCCCTGGTCCTCGTCTACCACCAAGGCATGAAATATCGCGAGGCGGCGGATGTGCTCGGCATTCCGGTGGGAACCGTGAAGAGCCGGCTGCACGCCGCCTTGCTCAAGCTCAACGAGTCATGGCAGGAAAGTGGCCATGGGCGTTGAGCGACCGGAATGAAAGCGATGAAAACGAACCTGACGCCCCACTGAAGGTTCGTCGTGAATCACGAATGATGTGAGTATTTGCCATGCGAGAAGATCTTGTCGGCCACCTCTTGGGGGCCCTCGAGCCGTCGGAATCGAAAGCGATCGAGATGGCGTTGGCCGATCCGCACCGCGGACCGTCGCTGCGCCATGATCTCGATCGGCTGCGGCTCGCGCTCGAACCGTTGGCAGGAGATCGCGACATGCTGCCGCCGCCAGCCGGCCTGGCGGGACGCACGATGCGGTTCATCGTGGAGCAGGAGGCGGCTGCCCAGGCTTCGGCAAGCCGGCCGCTCCCGATGCCGCGAGGCCTGTCAGCGGAGGATGCTCCGCCGCAGGGCCGCGGGGCCCGCGCCTGGATCGATCGCGCGATCGTGGCCGCGACGGCGTTGGCCGCCTGCGTGCTCGTGGCGCCGCTCTTGCTCGATTCGATCGCGCAGGCCCGTGCTCGCAGGGCGGAGCGAAATCTGCTCAAGACCTCGGGGGCGCTCCAGGGCTATGCCGACGCGCACCGTGTTTTTCCCACGCCGCCAAGTTCCGGTCCGCTGTCGCGAGCCGGCCTCTATGCCCCGACGCTCGTCTCTGAACGGCGTCTCGTGGCGGACGACGGCACGCTCATCTGTCCCGACACGGCACTCTCCAGAAGCGGCACCTTCCGGGTGCCGACGCTGGAGGAACTCAACGCGGCCATCGGCACGCCGCAGTTCGAGGAGATGGTGCGGACGATGGGGGGCGACTATGGCTACACGCTCGGCCATCGCGACGCTGCCGGCCAGTTGCAGCCGAATCTCGACCGCCGCCGTGCCCATCATCCGCTCATGGCCGACGCCCCGGACGACGGGGACGAACGGAGTAGCAACCATCCCGACGGCATCCATCACGTGCTCTTCGAGGACGGTCACGTCAAGCGGTTGGCGCCATCGGATCTGCACCGTGACGACCATCTCTTCAGGAACCACGACGGCAAGGTGGCCGCCGGGGTCGATGAAGAGGACGCCGTCATCGGCGACTCGCACGATCAGCCGTAGGCGTGTCGACGGTTCGGGGCTGCCCACGCCCCGTCGCCGGACGTTCGCTACGTCGACCAATCCGCTGAGACGGATCGGTGCCCGGCCAACGCCGGCTCTCAGGGCGTGGGCAGCCCCTCACGGATGCAGCAGAGGGATGCTCATGCGGATTTGTTTTAGTGGGCCGCGATCGACTGCTTCGCGGCGGCGGCGATCGCCTCGGCTGTGATGCCGAAGTGCTTGTAGAGGGCCGGAGCCGGCCCTGATGCGCCGAAGCTCGTCATGCCCACGAACCGGCCGCGTGGGCCGATCCAGCGATCCCACCCAAAGCCGCAGGCCGCTTCGCAGGCGACGCGGGCGGTCACCGCCTTGGGGAGCACGCTTTCCCGGTAGGCCTCGTCCTGCTCCTCGAAGTGATCCCAGCTGGGCATGCTCACGACCCGGGCCCGCACGCCCTCGGCGGCCAGCTTCTCGGCGGCCTCGAGGCAGAGTTGCACCTCGCTGCCGGTGCCGATCAGGATGCACTGCGGCGTGCCGTTGGCGGCGTCCTTCAGGACGTAGGCGCCCTTGGCAACGCCTGCGGCCGAGCCATAGGCGGCGCGGTCGAGCGTGGGGAGGTTCTGCCGGGAGAGCACGATCACGGCGGGACGGTCGGGCCGCTTGATGACGGCACGGTAGGTCTCCGCCACCTCGTTGGCGTCAGCTGGCCGGAACACGCTCAGGCCGGGCACGGCACGGGCGCTGGCGAGTTGCTCGATCGGCTGGTGCGTCGGACCGTCCTCGCCGAGACCGATCGAGTCGTGCGTGAGCACGTAGATCACTCCCAGGTTCCCGATCGCCGAAAGACGCAGGGCCGGCTTCAGGTAGTCGAGGAAGACGAAGAAGGTGGCGCAGTAGGGACGCAGACCGGAGAGCGCCATGCCATTGCAGGCCGATGCCATGCCGTGTTCACGAATGCCGAAGTGGAAGTTGCGGCCGGAAAAAGAGCCGTGACCAAAGTCGCCGGCCCCCGGCACGAGTGTCATCGTCGATGGTGCCAGGTCAGCCGAGCCGCCGAGGAACCACGGGATCGCGCCACTGAGCGCCTGGATCACCTTGCCGCTCGACACGCGGCTGGCGAGCCCCTTGGCGTCGGCGGGGAAGCAGGGGATGGCCGATTCCCAGCCCGCGGGGGCCTGGCCGGCGAGGAAGGCTGCCAGTTCCGCCGCCACCGCGGCATGCGACTTGGCCTGATCAGCCACCGTCTGCCGCCACGACTCGTGGGCCTTGCGGCCGCGGACTCCCATGGTCTTGGCAAAATGGTCCGGCACTTCCGGGGGCACGAGAAACTGGGCGTCGGCCGGCCAGCCGTAAGCGGCCTTGGCCCCCTTGATCTCGTCGGCGCCCAAGGGCGCCCCGTGCGACTCGTGCGAGCCCGCCTTCTTCGGCGCGCCGTAACCGATCACGCTCTTCACGATCACGAGCGTCGGCTTGTGCTGCTCGCTCTTGAAGGCCTCCAGGGCCTGCTTCAGCGCCGCCGTGTCGTTGGCGTCGGCGACGTGCTCGACCCGCCAGCCCATCCCCTCGAACTTCTTCGCCACGTTCTCGCTGAAGGCGAGATGCGTCTCACCCTCGATCGTGATCGAGTTGTCGTCGTAGAGCCAGCAGAGGTTCGCGAGGCCGAGGTGGCCGGCGATGGAGGCGGCTTCGGTGGCCACGCCCTCCATCAGGTCGCCGTCGCTGCAGAGGACGTAGGTGTCGTAGTCGAAGACCACGTGGCCGGGCGTGTTGTAATGGGCGGCCAGCCAGCGGGATGCCATCGCCATGCCGACGGAGTTGCCGCAGCCCTGCCCGAGCGGTCCGGTGGTCGTCTCGATGCCGGAGGTCATGTGGTGCTCGGGATGGCCCGCGCACACGCTGTCAAGTTGGCGAAACTTCTTGATCGATTCGAGCGACACGGCCGGCTCGTTCGACAAACCATCACTCGTCGTTGCGTCATGCCGAGCGGCGCGGCGGATGCCGGCCAGATGGATGAGCGAATAGAGCAGCATCGATGCGTGGCCGCAGGAAAGCACGAAGCGGTCGCGGTTGGCCCAGAGGGGATCGGCTGGGTCGTACCGCAGGAAATCCTTCCACACGGTGTAGGCCACGGGCGCGAGCGCCATCGGCGTGCCGGGATGGCCGCTTTTGGCGGCCTCGACCGCGTCCATCGAGAGGGTGCGGATCGTGTCGATCGAGAGGCGATCGATCTCGGTGGCGTGGGGCGTGCGCGCGGCGGGGGCGGAGGGGGCAGCCATGGGAAGATCGTCTCCAAAAGATTCGTTGGTAATTGGGCAGAAGTGTAGAAGCCGGCGGGAACCGCCGTCAACGCGTGCATCACCTGGCCATGTGGTGCCGATACTCGTCGTCCAGTTCGGCGTAGCTCTTCCGGCAGAGGCGGGAGAGCGTGTCGGCGTCGACCGTGCCGGTGTAGATCCGCGTGAGGTATTCGACGAACGCCTCACGATACTCCCCCCGCCGGCCGTTCATGAAGAAGTCGGCGAGTCCGGAGATCTCGCTGTAGATCTGCGGCAGCCGGTCGTCGGCCTGGAAGTCGCGTCGGCCGAGCGCCGTGAGCTCGGCCAGCGGGACATGAAAGCCGTCGTCGAGCAGCCGTTCCCGCGCCGCCGTCGCTCGTCCGGCGTCTCTGCCGCCCACGGTCCATCCCCACGGCGTCGGCTCCAGGCTCTCCACATAGCAGGCCGCCGCCTCGATCGCCCAGAAGCCACACCGTTCGCCGGCGAGCGGGCTGGTCCGACGCTTCTCGGCGAAGAGTTGGTGCGTGGCCTCGTGATGCACCGTCGTCGGCTCCTGGCCCTCTCCCTCGAAGAACCAGGCGGTGTGAGTGGGCGTCCAGTAGATGCCAAGCGTGCGGGCGATCATCGGCTCGAGCGGCTCGAGTGCCGCGACATAGGCTTGCCGGTCGGCGGCGAGCTTGGCCACGAAGGGATCGATGGCCTTCGGCCGCCCGCGGCCCTCCAACCGCTGCTCCCATTCGGCCGGCTCGTACTGAAAGCCGCCAAACACCTGCAGCCAGACGGCGTGGGCCTCTTCCAGTTGCGCCGCCAGGTTCGCGGTCGCCTTCTCGTCGGCGGTCGTGGTGATCTGCCAGTGGTCGGAGGCGAACTTCCAGCCCTGCTTGTCGATATCGCCCGGGGGCGTGTTCGGACGGCGTGCCGATGGAGGAACGGCATCGGCAACGTCGGCCTTCGTCCAGCGGCCATGGGCATGACGTTCGCCTGACGCATAGCGTTTTTGCCGGCCCGGCGGCAGCCAGCCGAATTCGGGCGAATGCTCCTCGCCCTTGTCGAGCCGCCGCGCCGCCTCCGGCCACACCCACCGCCCCTGCCGCTGCACCCAGCCGCCCGCCTCCCGCGCGCGCGGGAGGTCGGGATCGTCACGAAGCGCGCGATACAGCAGCCGGATAGCCCCCGCCGTCGCGGGCTCGAGCCGCGGCCGCTCACCCGTGTCCGTCCCGCTGCTGCGAGGCTGTGGTGCCTGCGGCCGGGAGGCAGCCACGGCCAGGGTGAACGTGCCAGCGGCGCGGATCCTCCGCGCCGCGAGGAAGTCTTCCCAGATCGATTGCTCGGCCGGTGTGTCGAGCCAGTCGGGCGGGGCGGCCTGCGGGGGGACGGCCGGAATGGCGAGGATGAACTGCCGTTCCCCCTCGTCCGGGAGCTGCCAGCCGCGGATCATCGTGGTGAGTTCACCGTGGCCCCCGGCCTCGGCTCGACGCACGAGGTCAGCCGCCGTGGCCGCCCACTCGGCGTCGATTTGGGCATCCGTCTTCGCGACAGCCGGATCGGCCGCAGCCCCGACGCGTGACCACGGCGGCAGGAGCACAGCCGCAGCCGCCATCAGCAGGCTGAGTGCACGGCAACGGTCCAGCGTACGCATGTCGTCCGTGGTTCAGCTCTCCTCGGCGAACGCGGAATCGAACTGCCGCTTGCTCGGCGCGAAGTCGAGTTGCTGCACGAACTCACATGCCTCGGCGGCGCCGTGCTCGCGGTCCATGCCGCAATCTTCCCACTCCACCGACAGCGGCCCTTCGTAGCCGATCTGGTTGAGCGCGCGGATGATCTCTTCGAAGTCGACGCCGCCACGGCCCGGCGACCGAAAGTCCCATCCCCGGCGCGGATCGCCGAAGTTGAGGTGGCTGCCGAGGATACCGTTGCGGCCGTTCAGGAGCGTGACGGCATCCTTGACGTGGACGTGATAGATGCGGTCGTGGAAGGTGCGGATAAACTCCACCGAATCGACGCCCTGCCAGTGGAGGTGGCTCGGATCGAAGTTGAAGCCGAACTCTTCGCGGCGACCGATCGCCTCGAGCGCCCGTTGCGCGGTGATGGTGTCGAACGCGATTTCCGTCGGGTGCACCTCGAGCGCAAACCGCACGCCGCACTCCGCAAACACGTCGAGGATGGGGTGCCAGCGATCGGCAAACTCCTGGAAACCGGCGCTGAGCATCGATTCGGGCACGGGCGGAAAGGAGTAGAGGAGATGCCAGATGCTCGAACCTGTGAATCCGTTGACCACCGACACGCCGAGTTTCTGAGCGGCACGGGCGGTGCGTTTCATCTCCTCGGCGGCCCGCTTGTTGACGCCGGCGGGATCACCGTCGCCCCACACATGCGGCGGGAGGATCGTCTTGTGCCGCTCGTCGATGCGATCGCAGACGGCCTGGCCCACGAGATGGTTGGAGATCGCATGCACGGAGAGGTCGTGGCGTTCGAGCGTGTCTCGCTTCGCGGCGCAGTAGCCGCTCTCCTCGAGGGCTCGCGTGACGTCGAAGTGGTCGCCCCAGCAGGCGAGTTCGAGGCCGCCATAGCCAAACTCACGGGCCTTGCGGGCCAGATCTTCAATCGGCATGTCGGCCCACTGGCCGGTGAACAGGGTGACGGGACGGGGCATGGGGAACTCCTTGTGAACGGGGTTTGATGCCGAAAGTCTGCCAGAAATCATTCAGATGGAAAAGGAGCCGGATGAGGACGAGCCGGGATCGGCGGAAGCTCGAGGAGCTTTTGGATTTTTCGAACTTCTGGGGAATGTGCTGCCGTAGGTCGTGGAAGGAGAAAAATCCACTGCGACGAGACTTCTGCCGTCCCGGCATCGCGTCGCCACAATCGCCAGAGTCACCGGCGGATGACGCTGCGGAGGAGCCACAGGCCCCAGAGTGCGACGAGCACGTTGCCCATCCAGACGGCCGGGGCGGGCAGCGAGCCCGACTTCACGCGGGAGACGCCCAGCATGAATACCGGATAGTAGACGAGGAGGATCGGCAGAAAGCAGAGGAAGAAGCTGGTGAGGAAGTCGGCGTTCCGCATCCGGATCGCCATCGGCGCTCCCACCAGCACGAAGCAGAGACAGCTGAACCCATTGGCCCACCGGCGCCAGGGTTCCATGATGATGCGGGTGAGCCGCGACTTCGCCCAGGTGGCCTGTTGGCGGTCGGGCTCGAC
This sequence comes from uncultured Candidatus Kuenenia sp., assembly GCA_964581055.1. Classification (GTDB taxonomy): domain Bacteria; phylum Planctomycetota; class Planctomycetia; order Pirellulales; family UBA1268; genus CAMCQY01. Next base: position 5,971 of record CAZOMJ010000140.1, on the reverse strand, counting down.
GGCGGCAGGCAGGGTCTGCTCCATGTGTCCCGTCACCATTCCCATCGCGATCGTCCCCGACGCCACCTGCTCGAACTGGTCGATCTTGGCGATTTGTTCCGCGCGGGCCTTGGCAAAATCGGCCATGGCGATCTCGGAAGGACTCGTCGAGCTGCTGCCCTTCCGGCTGACGGCATCGAGCGGCACGACCCGCTCGATCGTGTCGGGGAACACCGCCTTCACGTCGCCGACGTGCACGGTGCCGTCGCGGCAGGTGATCGTGAGCGTGCCGGCGGCCGCATCGGCACGCAACGACGCCTCGGCGGCCGACACCGTGACGGGCGGGCTCGAGTTGCCCGGCTGAAACGAGAGCGTGGGGCGGATGAGCCGCCGGCCATCGACCCCCTTCACGTTGATCGAGAGTTGCGAGGTGCTGTAGGAACGCTGCTGCCGGAGACGCCCGTAGATGATCTCCTCGACGCTGCCGATGACCACCCGCCGCACGCCGTCGCGGCCCCACGACACCGCGATGTCATTGAGCCACACCGACACCAGGCTCACCACGATGGCCAGCATCGCCGCGGGCCAGATCACGGCCATCGGCGTGATGCCGGCGGCCTTGAGGGCGGTGATCTCGTTCGATGCGGACATCCTTCCGAAGACGCTCGCCACGGCGAACAGCATCGTGCCCGGCACCGCGAACCGCATCGCCTCGGGCAGCACGTAGGGGATGAGCGCGAGAATCTGCATCATCCCCAGACCCTGCTGCTGGGCCTCCTTGACCAGACCCACGACGAGCATGAACAGCGTGAGGGCGGAGAGGGCCACGAGGAACACCTGCAGCAGTTCGCTCAACACGTAGCGGGTGATGATCTTCATGGGGGGCCTGACGGCGAGGATGCGTTCAGAGTGATACGTTCAGGCGGGACCACGCGGGGCGGGGGACTTCTGGACGATGTTCGTGTCGTTGCTCCGCGCCGTCTCGACGGCGTGCGTGTGGATGGCGATGGCTTCGGCGGCGGCCGTCACCGCCTCGTGGAAGGCTCCGGCGGCGGCATGCTGTCGTGCCCGGGCCACGATGGCACACGTACGGTCGCGATCGGCCGGCGACAGTTCCTCGGCGGAGTGCTCGATGCTCGCGGCGATCCCCTCCACCAGCCGCTCGGTCGGCGTGCAGTCGTAGCGGCGGTAGGGGCCCTTTCCGAGCATGTCGCCGGAGCGAAGAGTCCGCCCGCGCGACGCGGTCGGCGCGAGAAAGCCCAAGACCGCCATCAGGAGCGCGGCGGCGCCCGCCAGCAGCGCCCCCAGACTGCCGAACATGCACACCGCGTGCATCAGTTCGGAGCGGCACAGTTCCTTCGTGAGGAGGCTGTATGGATTGAACATCAGCGCCGCCAGCAGGCAGGCGGCCGCGAAACCCAACGCCACCCAGGAGCGGTGGGCCTGCCGCTGGGTCGTGGTGGCCTGCGCGCTGAGCGGCCATGCCTCGTCCTTACGGGAGGGTTTTGAGGCCTCCTCTTCGCCGGCCCGCGCGACGACCACGGTGACGTTGTCGGGGGCGCCCCGCACCAAAGCCAGGCCGATCAGGGTCGGCACCGATTCGCCCGGCCCCAACTCGGCGGCGAGCAGACCGATCTCCTCGTCGGAAACCTGGCCGGAGAGACCGTCGCTGCAGAGCAGGAAGACGTCGCCCGCCACGACCGGAAACGGCCCTTCGAGATCGACATCGACGTGGGCATGCGGGCCCATCGACCGCGTGATGATGTTTTTTGGGGCGGCGTCGGCGGCCTGCTCGCGGGACATGCCTCCGGCCGATTCGAGTTCCCAGACGAGCGAATGGTCTCGCGACAGCTGTTCGACCGTGCGGCCCCGGATGCGGTAGCAGCGGCTGTCGCCAATATGGCCGATGATCGCTCCGCGTGGGAGGATCGCGAGCGTCGTGCAGGTCGTGCCCATTCCCTTGAATTCGAGGCCGCTCTCACCCTTGGCATTGATCTCGCCATTGACTTGCTCGAGGCTCATACGCAGGGCGAGAGGGGGCGAAAATTCGGAGCGTCGCTCGTAGATCTTCGGCACGCGGTCGGCCGCGATGGCGCTGGCCAGTTCGCCGGCGGCGTGGGCGCCCATGCCGTCGGCCACCATGAACAGCCAGCCGCGTGTACGGAACTGCTGCGGGTTCGCAGGCAGCACGGCCTTCGCGTCTTGATTGTTCGAGCGGCGGCGACCGATGTCGGTACGGTCGCAATAGACCAGGCTCGTGACTTTTCCCACGCGTCGACATGCCTCGGGCGGGTGGCGGAAAAGAGCGGATTCTAGCCGGATGGCGCGGCTCAGGCGAGACATGATTGGCCGGGCAGGATGCGCAAGGCTTGGCTGGTCTGGCGGCCAACAGGGCGGAAATCTATCGTTTGCCGCCGCTGGGCTTCGGTCGCCAAGGACCCCCTCCCATGAATGCCAGAACTGCCAAAATTCGATTTCCGGGCGGGCTTTCGGCCGGTGTGTGCGGCTGCCTCCTGGCCGTGGCGGCGTTGGTGCCGACCGGGGGATGCGTGCAGCGAAGAATGACGATCCGCAGCAATCCGCCGGGAGCCCTCGTCTATGTCGACGATTACCAGGTCGGCACCACCCCTGTCTCGACCGACTTCATCTATTACGGCACGCGGAAGATCCGGCTCGTCAAGGACGGCTACGAAACGCTGACGGTGCGGCAGCCGTTCCCGATTCCGTGGTACGAGGTCTTCCCGCTCGACTTCGTCACCGAAAACCTCTGGCCCTGGGAGATCCGTGACGAGCGGGTCGTCGACCTCGCCATGACCACCACGGCATCGATTCCACCGGAGTCGGTCGTCGCGCGGGCCGAACAGGCCCGGCTGGCCGCCGGCAGTCTGCCTGCCCCGCCGCCGGTGCCGGTCGTGCAGCAACCGGTCGTTGCCCAGCCGATTCCGGCGCTGCCCCCGCAGCCGCTCCCGCCCCCGGGCGGTGGGATGATCCTGCCTCCACCGTCTCCATCGCCGATGCAGGGGCTGCAGGCCCCGCGGCAGAACGCGCCATCCCAGGGCATTCCGGGACTGTAGGAGCCTCAACTGGCTCGTACCGCCGATCCCGGCTTCCCAAGACAACTGTTTCGCAGTGTGTGGGCGGGGCTGCCCCTACCGTGGAGCCGGCGTTGCTGACCAGCGCAGCCAGGATGGCGGAGCGCAGTCAGCATCGAGTGAGCGAAGGGCAGCGGGCACCGATCCGCCTAAGCGGATTGGTCGACGTAGCAAACGTCCGGCGACGCGGTAGGGGCAGCCCCATCCTCAGGTCTTCCGTGGCATAATGCCGCCATGGCCGTTCCGTCATCCACTTCACCGTCGATCTCCCGTAAGCAGCTCGATGCGCTCAAGCTCGAGCGGCTGCGCGGGCTCGTGCAGACGATCCTTCCGCACAACCGGTTCTACGCGGCCAAGCTTGCGCGGGTGGCGCACGAACTGCCTTCGCTCGAGGCCCTTGAACAGTGGCCGTTCACCTTCAAGGAGGAACTGGTCGAGGCGGCGTCGACCGGCGGGCCCGGCAACCTCACGTGGTCGCCCGATCGCTACGTGCGATTTCACCAGACCAGCGGCACGCACGGCCGGCCGTTGCCCGTCTTCGACACCGCCGACGACTGGGCGTAGTGGATGGCATGCTGGGAGGCGATCCTCGATCGCGGCGGGGTGCAGCCGGGCGATCGGGTGCTCGTGGCCTCCTCGTTCGGCCCCTATGCCGGCTTCTGGAGCTGTTTCGATGCCGTGCTCACGCGGCAGGCGATGGCGATACCCACCGGCGGCATGACGACGCTCGCGCGGCTCGAATTGGCGCGGTCCCTCGGGGCGACGGTGCTCGTCGCCACGCCCAGCTACGCCCTGCACCTCGCGGAGGTGGCGGCCGACCATAAGCTCGACCTCGCGCATTTGCCGATTCGTCTGGTGATCGTGGCGGGGGAGCCTGGCGGCTCGGTGCCTTCGGTGCGGGCGAGAATTCGCGAGGCATGGGGAGCGGACCTGCTCGATCATGCCGGCGCGACGGAGGTGGGGCCCTGGGGCGTCGGTGATCTGTCGGGCCGCTGCCTCGATATCATCGAGCCCTGGTTCCATGCCGAATTCCTGAGCGTGGAGTCGGGGCAGGCCGCCGGGCCGGGTGAACTGTCGGAACTGGTGCTCACGACGCTCGGCCGTTCGGGCTCGCCCGTCATCCGCTACCGCACCGGCGATCTGGTGCGGCCCCGGTGGCCCACGCAGGAGGAGATTGCCGCTGGGGCGTGCCCATGGGTGCGGCTCGAGGGGGGCATTCTCGGCCGCACCGACGACATGCTGGTCGTCCGCGGCGTGAACATCTTCCCCGGCGCGATCGACGACATCGTCCGCAGCTTTCCCGAGATCGTCGAATATCGGCTCACGGCGTCGACCCGCGAGAGTCTTGACGAGTTGAAGCTCGAGATAGAGGATCGCCTCGCCGATCCGGGGCGCGTGGCCCGCGAGATGCAGGTGCGGCTCGGGTTGCGGGTGGAAGTCGTCGCGGTTCCATCGGGCAGCCTGCCGCGGTTCGAGGGCAAGGGGCGACGGCTCGTTGACCGGCGCCGCACGCCGTCGGGATGAGGATGACCATGACGCAGCCCACACCGCAATCCATCCGACGCATCGATCATGGTGGCATCGAGATCGCATGGAGCGACGGTGCGAAGGGCACCTACTCGCCGCGGCTCCTGCGTGACGCCTGCCCCTGTGCGACCTGCCGCGAGCAGCGTGTGCAGCCCGCTACTCCCGCCCTGCTGCCGGTGCTGAAGCCCGAGGAGGTGGCGCCGCTGGCGATCGCAGGCATGAAGCCCGTGGGCCAATACGCCTACTCGATCGAATTCTCCGACGGTCATTCCAGCGGCATTTACACGCTGGAATACCTGCGAGAGCTCGGCGGGTGAGTGACTCACGCCGGCAGGCCGCAGGCGGCGGCGTTGATCACGGCGGCGATGCGGACGGCGTCGTGGCAGGCCTCCTCGCTCACACCGAGATGCACGAGGCTCGCCTCGTGGTTCTTGATGCACAGTTCGCAGCCGGCGAGCGCTGCGCAGGCCAGGCTCATCAGCTCAAAGTCGGCCTTGCTCGTCGCCGGCTGGGCCATGCGGCTCATGCGAAGCCGGGGTGAACGGGCCTCGTAGCTCTCCTTGCCCAGCATGTGGCGAAAGCGATAGTACACGGTGTTCATCGCCATCAGGCCGGCCGCGGCGATGGCGTCGGAGATCACCGGAACGGCGGCGGCGGCGTCTGCCGCCCGGAGATCGGCCTCGAGGGCCTGGGCGAGCGGCCGACACCGCACGAAGGCGGCGGCTGCCAGGGCCACGCTCATGCTCTGCGCCGGCTGAAGGTTTTCGCCGGCGAGGACGCTGGCAAGATTGAGGCGAATGTCCTTCAACTCGTCGGGCAGCGTGTCCCGGAGGGCGTCGAGCGAGGGGGTGGCGATGGACATGGCAAAAGATCCCGATGGCCGCGGATGGAGCGTGTGAAATGACACGGGCTACGAGGATTGTAGCTGTTCGTTGAAGCCGGGGCCGTCGAAATGCTACTCTGTGGCAGTTTTGCGCGCACCTCAGGTTTTTCCATGCCCCGCCGCGACGATCTCCATACGATTCTGCTCATCGGTTCCGGGCCCATCGTCATCGGCCAGGCCTGCGAATTCGACTATTCCGGCACCCAGGCCTGCAAGGCACTCCGCGAGGACGGCTACCGCGTGGTGCTCGTGAATTCGAACCCGGCCACGATCATGACCGATCCGGGCACGGCCGACCGCACCTACATCGAGCCGCTCACCTGGCAGATGCTCGAGAAGGTGATCGAGGTCGAGAAGCCCGACGCCGTGCTCCCGACGCTCGGCGGCCAGACGGCCCTCAACCTCGCCCTCGAGTTGGAACGTCACGGCGTGCTGGCCAAACATGGCGTGGAGATGATCGGCGCCCGGGCCGAGGCGATCCGCCGCGGAG